>NZ_JAJOZR010000011.1:0-205596 GCF_021168455.1 Rhizobium quercicola | reverse complement strand
AAAAGGCCGATAAGGCTTCTGACCATGCAGACCTTTTCAAGGGTTCCTACTAACTTGTAACAAAACCACTTCAAGTGGTCCAAGCGCAGCGTCCCAAACCTCCGCCTCTGGCGGAGGTCTATGACTTCGTGTTGGTGAAGTGGAATGCGTTCATGCCGAGGAGACGAGCGACGGCAAAGACATCCGAGAGTTTGGTTGGTTTACGGGAAACCAACACACGCGCGCGCAGTAATCCGGATCAACCACGGCGGGACGACAGCCAGACGAGGCGCGCCATCTAAGACGCGCGGCCATGTCGATATCGATCCGTCCCAACGCTCTCGTCTCGACAAAGAGAAACGGCGCCGGTTTCCCGGCGCCGTTCGTTATTCCGTTCGATAGGCCATCACCTGCCCGCCCCTTGCGCCAGCGGCGAAGAGGCGGAACGCGCGGAGGTATCAGGCAGCAGCCGAGGCGTAGCCTTCGGTGGGAACTTCCGAGATCGTCTTGAGGACGGCGGACGCGATCTGGTAGGGGTCGCCCTGCGAGTTCGGACGACGGTCTTCCAGGTAGCCCTTGTAATCGTTCTTGACGAAGGAGTGGGGAACGCGGATGGACGCGCCGCGGTCGGCCACGCCGTAGCTGAACTTGTTCCACGGCGCCGTTTCGTGCTTGCCCGTCAGACGCTTGTCGTTGTCGGGGCCGTAGACGGCGATGTGCTCCATGAGGTTCTTTTCGAACTGGGCCATGAGCGCTTCGAAATACGCCTTGCCACCGACTTCGCGCATATAGGCGGTCGAGAAGTTGCAGTGCATGCCCGAGCCGTTCCAGTCGGTGTCGCCGAGCGGCTTGCAGTGGTACTCGATGTCGATGCCGTACTTTTCGGTCAGGCGCTGCAGCAGATAGCGCGCCATCCAGATTTCGTCGGCAGCCTTCTTGGAGCCCTTGCCGAACACCTGGAATTCCCACTGGCCCTTGGCCACTTCGGCGTTGATGCCTTCGTGGTTGATGCCGGCTTCCAGGCAGAGGTCGAGATGCTCTTCGACAATCTCGCGTGCGACGTCGCCGACATTGCTGTAGCCGACGCCCGTGTAGTACGGGCCCTGCGGCGCCGGGTAGCCCTGCTCGGGGAAGCCGAGCGGACGGCCGTTCTGGTAGAAGAAGTATTCCTGCTCGAAGCCGAACCACGTGCCTTCGTCGTCGAGGATGGTCGCGCGGGCATTGGTCGGATGCGGGGTGACGCCGTCCGGCATCATGACTTCGCACATGACGAGAACGCCATTCGTGCGGGCCGGATCGGGATAGAGAGCGAC
Organism: Rhizobium quercicola; assembly: GCF_021168455.1. Lineage (NCBI taxonomy): Bacteria > Pseudomonadati > Pseudomonadota > Alphaproteobacteria > Hyphomicrobiales > Rhizobiaceae > Rhizobium > Rhizobium quercicola. The sequence continues at coordinate 204,304 of NZ_JAJOZR010000011.1, read as the reverse complement.
GGGCTTGAGAACGCAGTCGGAGCTGCGGCCTTCGGCCTGCATGGTCGAGCTACCGTCGAAGCCCCAGAGCGGCAGCTGCTCCAGTGCCGGGAACGCGTCGAATTCCTTGATCTGCGTCTTGCCGCGCAGGTTCGGTACCGGTGTGTACCCGTCGAGCCAGATGTACTCGAGCTTATACTTGGTCATGACAAATCTCTCATAGGTGGTGAGCAATCCAGAAGACCGACATCCGAAACCGGAGACCGACCCCTCTGATCTGTAAGGAATGCACAAGCCGTGCCAGTTCCGCGCGTCGGTGCCAAGGATGACGAATTTGTTAACGGGCGAAGCGGCGGAAACGGGCGCCCGACGACCGTGCGATTGAAAAGACGGCGCAATTTCCGGCCCGCAACGACAGCAGGTTGCGTCAACGCGGGCACACGGCCTCCAGCGAGGCAATCGGTAAGTGGAAAATGAAGGCAGAAAGCGAGAGTCAGATCGAAATTCCGGCCCCGACAGGAAAAATGCGCGAAAACCCAACAGGGATTTGATTTATTTTTAGACATTCAGCGCAAAATATGTGCATATGAACGTCATATACCTCCAACACAGAAAAGGGAGCCGATGCCATGACAACGACACCACAGCGCCACTCGGCAACGATCTATCAATTCCCGATCGGCGGCCTGAAGGGGCTGAAGACCTGGAAGACCGGCCTGGATGCCAAGGTCGAGGCCGAGGCCTCCCCCGTGATCATCGACAGCTGGTACCACGAAGCCGCCATGAACGAGACGAAGCCCCAGTAAGGGTACAGATGCCACATTCCTTCAGACGTTTAGAGCGATTGCCGCGGAGATGCGACAATCGCTTTTTTCATGTCCGATCTCCGAGGGATTTCTCCGATCTAGCGTGATTACGCCGCGGGGTCGCCGATGGTGTCGGCCACATAGGCACCGCGCTCGCCCATCGGCATGGGATGCCCGGTCGTGGAATCGACCGTCGTCTGATGCTCCAGCTCGGCATTGATCTCCGCCCCCACGATCAGAATGATCACCGACATCCAGGTCCACACCATGAAGCCGATCAGGGCGCCGAGGGTGCCGTAGGTGGCGTTGTAGTTGGCGAAATTCTCGATGTAATAGGAAAAGCCGAGCGAGGCGCCGAGCCAGGCGATGCTGGTGAAGGCCGCACCCCAGGTCAGCCAGCGCAGCTGCGCCGTCTCGCGGCTCGGTCCGTAGCGATACAGCATCATCGTGGCGAAGCAGACGATGGCCAGCATCAGCGGCCAGCGCGCGAACCGGGCCAGGAGCTCCACCCAGCGATCAAGCCAGAGGAAGGACAGCATGGCCGGCAGAATGCCGATGGCGGAGATGACGACGACCGCGACGCCGAGCGCACCCAGCGTGAAGAGAAAGCCGAGCCCCGTCATCTTGAAGAAGCCGCGCTTCTCGGTCTCGCCATAGGCGATGTTCATCGCGTCGAACAGGGCGCGCATCCCGTTATGCGCGCTCCACAGCGCGACGACGAGGCCGAAGATGAAGCCGATCGACAGGGTGGAGGTCTTCTGCGTCGCCAGCGTCTTCAACTGGTCGAGAATGATGTCGAGCGAGCCGGTCGGCACGATATCGGAGAGGAGCGTTACCTGCGCGCCGATCGCGCCGGGATCCGCAACGAAGCCATAGATGGACACGAGCGCGGCCAGTGCCGGAAACAGCGCGAGCAGGAGATAATAGGTGACGCCGGCGGCGATCAGCGTCACCCGGTCCTCGCTGATCTCGGCGATGACACGCCAAAAGACGTCCTTCAGTCCGGGGTAGGGAATGGCCGACGGCGTCTCGGCAAGACGGCCCCGCTTGTCGTCGTCCGGAAGCGGCGCGCCGCCCACTGTCGCTGCTTGCCTGCCGGCTTGATATCCGTCTGCCATGAAACCCTCTTACAGTCTTTGAGAGAGACTTACGGCTGTTTCGGCGGATTTCCATCCTGCGGCAGTTCATTTGGCGTGATCACCGGCATCTGACCTGTCTGCGGTGCGGGCGCAACGATCTCGCCATCGCCGACGGACGGTGGCTTGAGCACGCCGTTGCAGTCGTCGAGTTTCTCCGTCAGCGCGCCGCTGCCGGGGTTCGCATTTGGCGACGTGCCGGCCGGTGGCACGCCGACGGCGCATTCGCCTTGCTGAGCTTGCGCGAAGGGCGCGCTGGCAGGAAGAGCGATGGCCGCCGATAGGAGCGTTACGCGAATGAAATCCTTGACGAACATACCAGATCTCCTCTTTCTACGAGAACGGAGAGATCAGCGGTCTGGTTCCAGCAGAGAGCCCTGATCACATCCTTCGTAATGCGCCGAGGGCTCTCGAACGGATGACAGCTGCTGCATGACGTTATCCTCGGGCCGGTATCGGTTCCAGGACGTCGGCGGGCCCACGGATCGTCCGCGCCGGCCTGCCCCAAACGACAGAAAGACGAGATGATCAATCCTGCCTTTTTCGACCGCTCCGCCGTCGCCGCTGCCCGCGATCTGATCGGCGCGTCGTTCTTCGTGGATGGGATCGGCGGCGTGATCGTGGAGACCGAGGCCTATGAGCCGGACGACGCGGCCTCCCACAGCTTTCGCGGTCAGACGCCCCGCAACCGCGCCATGTTCGGCCCGCCTGCCCATGCCTATGTCTACAGGTCCTATGGCATTCACTGGTGCGTCAACATAGTCTGCCGGCCGGGCAGCGCCGTGCTGATCCGGGCGCTGCAGCCGATATCGGGACAGGATATCATGGCGCGACGGCGCGGGCTCGACAATCCGAAACGGCTGTGCGCAGGTCCCGGCCGGGTCTGTCAGGCGCTCGGCATCGATGGCGGGCATGACGGGCTGTCCCTGTTTGCGCCGCCGTTTTCCATCTCGGATCCCGGGTCCCCGCCGGCGGTAATGACGGGCCCCCGCATCGGCATCACCAAGGCGATCGGACATCCCTGGCGGTTCGGCCTTACCGGCTCCGCCTATGTAAGCCGCGCATTTGCGCGAACGACAACCGATGCAAACACATCCGCGAACGAGCATTGAAAAAGGCGCGTCCCGCCACAGTTTTCTTATCCGATAAACGAACCCCAACGCACAATCGCACAGGAGACACCATGCGCCCGATCCTCATCGCCATCCTCGGCGTCGCCGCCCTCACGCTTGCCGGCTGCGGCAATACGGCAAACGGTCTGAAGCGTGACGGACAGGACACGAGCCGAGCGCTCGACAATGCAAGCCACCGCGTGCTGTCGCAGAGCGGACGCTGAGGCAGGGAAACGTTGATACGGTCGCGCGCCGTATCACTCATCGGATCTCACGAGGCCGCCGCGTCCCGCATCCAGCAAACGGGACGCGGTTCCGCGTGCCCAGATTTCGTCAGCCGACATTATTCTTTTTAAATGGCCGCCCTGAATTTACCGTCTAGGAGAAAGGTCACCGAGAGGACGATCATTGAACGACGCCACAGAGCACCAGCGCATCGAGGCGCAGATCATCCGCAAGGATCTGGGGCCCGATCCCTTTGCAGCGGCCGTGCGCGCAACGCGCATGCCGATGATCATCACCGATCCCTCCAAGCCCGACAATCCGATCGTCTTTGCCAATGACGCGTTCGTCCGCTTCACCGGCTACGAGCGCGATGAGATCATCAACAGGAACTGCCGTTTCCTGCAGGGGCCGGAGACGGATCGCGCCGATATCGCGAAAGTGCGGCACGCGATCACCAACCGGTATCCGATCGAAATCGACGTCGTGAACTACAAGAAAAGTGGCGAACTCTTCTGGAATCGCCTGCTGATCTCCCCTGTCTTCAACGAGAAGGGCGAACTGACCTATTTCTTCGCGTCCCAGCTCGACGTCACCATGGAGCGCGATCGCGTCGTGCGCCTGGAGCGCGACCGTGATCTGCTCGAGGGCGAAGTCCAGAAGCGCACGGCTGAGCTGAAGCGCAACGAGACGCAGCTGCGCTTTGCCATGGAGGCCGGCCATCTCGGTTACTGGACGCTGAACATTTCCACCATGAATCTCGTGGCCTCGCCGGACTGCAAGGCGACCTTCGGCTATGGGCCGGACGAGGACTTCACCGTCGACAATCTTCTCAATGCCGTTCTGCCGGAAGACCAGGCGCGGGTGCACGACGCCTTCCGCAAAGCGGTGGAGAATCACGAGGAGTACGATGTCGAGCACCGATGCGTCCTTCCCGATGGACGGATGCGCTGGGCGCATGTGCGCGGGCTCGTCTATTACGAGGCCGACGGGCAGGCGTCGCAGATGTCGGGACTGTCGATGGACATCACCGACCGCAAGCGGACCGAGGAAGCGCGCGCGATCACCGTGCGCGAACTCAGCCACCGCATGAAGAACCTGATGACCACCGTGCAGTCGGTCATCAACCAGACGCTTCGCCAGGCCCCGGACAAGGACGCCGCCGGCAAGGCGATCACCTCGCGCCTCCAGTCGATCGGCGCGGCGCAGGACCTGCTCGTGTCCGGCAATTTCTCCGGTGCCGATCTCGGCCGGATCATCCGGGCGACGCTCGATCCGTTCTGGGATAGTTATCCCAACCGGATCGACATCGACGGGCCGGACCTGCAGGTATCGTCCAACCTCGTGCTGACGCTGGCAATGGCTCTGCACGAGCTGGCGACCAACGCCATCAAGTACGGCGCCCTCTCCAACCTGTCGGGACGTATCCGCGTCCGCTGGCACGCCCTGCCCGACGCGCCCCTGCACCGCCTCAAGCTGACCTGGGAGGAGAGCGGCGGCCCGCCGGTGTCGCCCCCGACCAGCCGCGGCTTCGGCACCCGCATGATCGAGCGCGTGCTATCCAACAGTCTCGGCGGCAGCGCGGAACTCCGCTACGATGTCACGGGCGTCGTCTTCACGATGGAAGCGCCGATCGGCGACGAAGACGAGGACAGCGAGGACAGACATCCCGCCTGAGCCTATCTGCCGAACACGGGTTCGCCGGAGAGGCTCTGCGCGTTCCGCCCGCGCCCTCAGGTTCGATAGGCCGGCTGCTGCTGGTCCAGCACGCGCCGCACGCTTTCCAGATGCAGCCGGGCGCTTTCCGGATCACCCTCCCGCATCTGGCGGGCCGCGGCGCTTGCGATCTCGTGCGACACCGGCAGAAGCTTCCGACCGGTGCTCATGGCCTTCAACTGCACCTCGGCCGCACGCTCCAGATAATAAAGGTCGTCCCAGGCCTCGGCGATGTTCGGCGCACAGACCATGACGCCGTGGTTCTTCATGAACAGGATGTCCTTGTCACTCAGGACGGCGGCGATCCGGTCGCCCTCGCGCTCGTCGAGCGCCAGCCCGTTATAATGCTCATCGATCGCAACGCGGCCGTAGAATTTCAGCGCCGTCTGCCCCGCCCAGACGAGCGGTTCGCCTTCGACCATGCTCAGCGCCGTCGCATTCGGCATATGCGTATGGAAGGCGGCGCCGACGCGCGGGCTCATCTTGTGAAGCCGGGCATGAATGTAGAACGCGGTCGCCTCCGGCACCCCGTCGCCCGCAATCACATTGCCCTCGAAGTCGCAGATCAGCAGCGAGGATGCCGTCGCCTCCTGGAAGGCCCAGCCGAGGCGGTTGACGAGGAAGAGATCGGGATGGCCCGGGACGACCGCGGAGAAGTGATTGCAGATGCCCTCCTCCAGCCCCAGCCGCGCCGCCATGCGGAGGCTCGCGGCGAGATCGATCCGGGCCTGCCAGATCTCGTCCGTATCGAGCGACGAATTGCGCAGCAGCACGGGGCCGGTTTTCGGGATCGTCAGTTCATGCGCCATGTCGGCCTCCAGTGTCCTATTGCATCCAGCCGGCGGCCTGAAACAGGCCGGGCACGAGGTCGAGCGTGGGAACGCGCGCATCCGGCCGGTAGTCCTGCGGCGGCTTGCGACCCGTTCCCCGATCGACCCAGACCGCACGAAAGCCCAAGTCTCGCGCTGCCGCAAGATCGAGATGCGGGCTTGCGCAGATATGCACCAGCTCTTCGCTGGAAATGCCGAGGCTCTTCCAGGCGTGGTGGAAGATCTGGGCCGTCGGCTTGTAGGCCCCTGCCTGCTCCGCCGTGATGACGCGGTCGATGGCGCCACCCAGTTGCGCGAGGTTCCCCGCGATGATCGCGTCGTCGGTGTTGGAGATGATGGCCAGCTTGAAACCGGCGTCCTTCAGCCGTCGCAGCGTCTCCACCACCTCCGGAAAGGGCGGCATGCGGCCGATCGACCCGGTAAGGATCTCGGCATCCGCCGGATCGAACGCGCGGCCGAACGCCGCCATCGTCTTCTCCAGGGCAAGCGCACTGACCTCGCGGAACGATCGATGCGGCCGCTCGGCTTCGAGCGCATGCTCATGCCCGTCGAAGGTCGAGATAAACGCCTGAGGATCGGCGGCGTCTCCTTCGCCTGACAGAATGGTGGCGATCGCCGCCATGAGGCCCTCGTCCCACTGGATCAGCGTGCCGTAGCAATCGAAGGTCAGCCAGTCTGGCCGCGGTCCGGTCAATGTCATCGCATCGTCTCCTTGATCCCGATGTTTTGGCAAAGGATTCCACGCTTGGGAAACGAAATATTCGCAGGCCCGTGAACGGGTTCGACGCTGACCCGTGCGTCAGCCCGGGCCGGGGTGCCGCACGAAAACGCCGCCCGTCGCGTGGACGGGCGGCGCCGGTGGATCAGGATCGTATGGGAGTGGCGTCAGGCCTGCGGCTGGGCTGCGGGATGGGCATCCGCCGCCGGTGCGTCCGTCTTCTCCTCGTGGATCCGGAACCAGGCGACATAGAGCGCCGGCAGGAAGAGCAGCGTCAGCACCGTGCCCACGATAATGCCGCCGATCATGGCGTAGGCCATGGGGCCCCAGAAGATCTCACGCGCGATCGGGATGAGCGCGAGGCTGGCCGCGGCGGCCGTCAGCATGATCGGCCGCATGCGATGCTCGGTCGCCTCGACCACGGCGCGCCAGGGCGCGACCCCGTCCCGCCGCAAGGTCTCGATCTGATCGATGAGGATCACGGAATTGCGGATGAGAATGCCGATCAGCGCGAGAATGCCGAGGATGGCCACGAAGCCCATGGGAGCACCGCTCGGCAGCAACGCCGCGACGACGCCGATGATGGCGAGCGGCGCGACCGCGAAGACGAGGAAGAGCCGGCTGAAGCTCTGCAGCTGGATCATCAGGATCGTCGCCATGACGAACAGCATCAGCGGCACGACGGCGGCGATCGGCCCCTGCGCCTTGCCGCTTTCCTCGACGGCACCGGCAACGGCGATCGAGTACCCCGGCGGCAGCGTCGCCTCGAAGGACTTCACGGCGGGATCGAGCTCGGCCACCGCCGTCGCCGGCTGCACCTTGTCGATCATGCCGGCCCGCACGGTGACGGTCGGGATGCGCGAGCGGGTCCAGATCAGCGGCTGCTCGACATCGTAGCGGAAGGACGCGACGGCCGCGAGCGGAACGGACCGCCCGTCGCCGACCGGCAATTGCAGATCGCGCAGGGTCTCGATGGAGCTGCGCTCCGCCTCGACCGCGCGGCCGACGATGTTGACGAGGTAGATGTCGTCGCGCACCTGCGTCGCCGTCGTGCCGCCGACGATGCCGTTGATGGTCGTGGCGATCGCCTGCGAGGTGATGCCCAGCTGGCGGGCCTTGTCCTGCAGCACGTCGATCTTGACCACGCGCGACGGCTCGTTCCAGTCATAGGCGACGTCGCCCAGATGCTTGTTGCCGCCGACGATATTGCCGAGATCGAGCGCGAGCTGCCGCACCGTCTGGATGTCCGGCCCGCTGACGCGATAGGCGACGGGACGGCCGACCGGCGGGCCGATATCGAGAAGCTTCACATAGGCATCGGTGCCTATGAAAGTCTTTTTCAGATAGGCCTCGAGATCGGGCTTCAGCCGGTCGCGCGCCTCGATGCTCTTGCTGACGATAATCGTCTGGCCGAAGGCCGGGCTGTTCGGCTGCACGTCGAACGAGAGGACGAAGCGAAGCGCGCCCTGCCCCACATAGCTCGACCAGTGCTCGACATCCGGATTGCCCTTCAGCTTCTCCGCCTCGAACTGCGCGATCTCCCGCTGTGTCTCGCGGATCGACGCGCTCTGCGGCAGGTTCCAGTCGATGATGAGCTCGTTCCGGTCCGACGACGGGAAGAACTGCTGCTGCACGAACTGCATGCCGTAGACCGAGCCCGCGAAGACGATCAGCGTCACGGCGATCGTGACCCAGCGGAAACGCATGCAGACGAGCAGCAGGCGCGAGAAGATGCGGGCGACGATGCCCTTGGAGCCGTGGTGCTGCTTCATCGTCTTCGGCAGCATGAGCACGCCCAGAAGCGGCGTGAAGAGCACGGCCACGATCCAGGAAAGAATAAGCGATGCGGCGATGACGATGAACAGCGTGAAGGTGAACTCACCGGCCGCGCTGTTGTTGAGGCCGACGGGGATGAAGCCCGCGACGGTCACCAGCGTGCCCGTCAGCATCGGAAAGGCCGTGGACGTATAGACATAGGTGGCGGCCGTGCGCAGATCATCGCCCGCCTCCAGCCGCGCCACCATCATCTCCACGGCGATCATGGCATCGTCCACCAGCAGGCCGAGCGCGATGATCAGCGCGCCGAGCGAGATGCGCTGGAGCGAGATGCCGAGATACTCCATGATGACGAAGGTCATGGCGAGCACGAGCGGAATCGCCACGGCGACCACGAGCCCGGCCCGCAGGCCGAGGCTGACGAAGGAGACCGCAAGCACGATGGCGATGGCCTCGAACAGCGCGCGCGTGAAGCCCGACACCGCCTCGTCCACGATCTTCGGCTGGTCGGAGACGAGATGCGCGTCGATGCCGACCGGCAGCTTCCGCTCGATCGCATCCATGCGCTCCGTCAGCGCCTCGCCGAACGCCAGAAGATTGGCGCCCTGCTTCATGTTGACCGCCAGCGCGATGGCCGGCTCGCCATTGTAGCGGAAGATCGTGCTCGGCGGATCGGCGTAGCCACGGCGGATGGAGGCGACGTCGCTCAGCCGGAAGAACTGGTCGTTGACCCGCAGATTGAGGTTGCGCAGGCTTTCTTCGGAGGAGAACTGGCCGGAGACGCGCACGCTGATGCGCTCCGGGCTGTCCTGCATGACGCCGGAGGGGGCGACCGCGTTCTGGGCCTGCAGCGTATCGACCACGCTCTGCTGGTCGATGCCGAGCGCCGCCAGCTGGCGGGAGGAGAATTCGAGGAAGATGACCTCGTCCTGCGCGCCGATGATGTCGACCTTGCCGGCATTCGGCACGGTCAGCACTTCGGCCCGCACGGCCTCCACCGTGTCGCGAAGCTCCCGCTGGGAGAACCCGTCCGAGGTGAAGGCGTAGATATTGCCGTACACGTCGCCGAAACTGTCGTTGAAGAACGGCCCCTGCACGCCGGAGGGAAAGTTGCCCTTGATGTCGCTGACGAGGTTACGCACCCGCACCCAGGTGGGCGCGACCTGGGCTGCCGGCGTCGTTTCGCGCAGATAGACGAACACCGTCGTCTGTCCGGCCACCGTCTGGCTCTTGGTATAGTCGAGCTGCGGCAGTTCCTCGAGCTTCTTCTCGATCCGCTCCGTCACCTGCTTGATCGTGTCCTCGACGGTGGCGCCGGGCCACTGCGCGGTGATGATCATGGTCTTGATCGTAAAGGAGGGATCCTCCTCGCGACCGAGATTGATGTAGGACAGGAAGCCGGCGAGCGAGAAGACCAGCATGAAATACCAGAGAAGCGAGCGGTGACCCAGCCCCCAGTCCGACAGGTTGAACGGCTTCATTTCAAATCTCCGGAGATGCGGATTTTCTGCCCGTCGGTCAGGCTGTTGACCCCGGCGACGACGACGCGGTCGCCGCGCTTGAGGCCGGACGTGATGGTGACGCGGTCGCCGCCGGTGCCGGCGGTCGTCACGTCGCGCAGGGCGACGGCATCGGCCCCCTCCGGAATGATCCACACCCGCGTCTTGCCGTCACGGGTCACGATGGCCGAGGCCGGCAGCAGAAGTTCGGACGGACGCGTGTCGGGCAGCGACACCGAGATGACAGATCCCAGGCGGAACGCGGCGGGCGCCGCCTGCAGGGCGATGCGGATGCGCTGCGAGCGCGTGACGGGATCGGCCGAGGGCTCGATGCGGCGCACGCGACCCTTGACCACCGTCGTCGGATCGGACTGGAGGACGACCGCGAAGGGATCGCCGATCTTCACGCCGGAGGCCGCGGAAGCCGGAAGATCGACCACGGCATCGCGGAGGTCGGGCCGAGCCACCGTCACCACGGTCTGTCCGGCGGCAACCACCTGGCCGGGTTCGGCGGCCGTGCTGGTGACGACGCCGGTATAGTCGGCCGCAATTTTCGCATAGCTCAGCCGCTCCTGCGCCTTGGCAAGGTTTGCCCGCGCCCGCAGTTCGGCGGACTGCGCCGCCTGTGCGGCCTGTACGGCATCCTCGACGGCAGCCTGCGACACGACGGTCTTGGCAAACAGGCCCTTCTGGCGCTGCTCGACGACGCGGGCATTATTGGCGGACGCCTGCGCGCTGACGAGCGAGGCCTGCGCGGCCTGAACGTCCTGCTCGAGCGCCGTCGCCTCGAGCACGGCGAGAAGCGTGCCCCGCTCCACGCCGTCGCCGACCTGCACATTGCGCGAAATCATGCGCCCGAGGATCTGGAAGCTGTAATTGGTGACGATCTGCGGCTCGACGGTACCGGCGAAGGACAGCGGAACGGAATTCGTCTCCTCCAGCACCAGCGACTTTACCGGCCGCGGCGGCGGTGGCGCCGCTTCGTGATCCTCGGAGCAGGCCGCCAGCAGGAAGCCGATCGGCAGGAGAAGGAGGGCGGGCTTCATGGGGTGTTCCCCTCGGACAGCATGACGGTCTGGCCCTGACGCAGCAGCTTCGTGCCATCGACGACGACCTGATCGCCGGCCTTCAGGCCGGTGGCGATGATCATGGCGCCGGTCTGGTATTCGGCAAGCGTCACCGGGCGGAGCGAAACGGTGGTGTTAGCGGGATCGAAGATCCACAGAGCAGGCTTTCCGCCCGAGGCGGCGAGCGCGGTCGGCGGCAGGGTGAAGGCAGGCGGGCCGAAAAGCGACACCGTGCCGCGCACCACCGAGGCAAGCGTCATCGCCGCCGGCGGCTGATCCAGACCGACCTTGACACGCACGGTTCCCGTCTGCCGGTCGACGGTCGGCGCGATCTCGCGCACCGGGCCGCGGGCGACGACGGAGGGGTCCGACGCGAGGCTGACGGTAACCTCCGGCGGTTCGCCGCTTCCCAGGAGCGATTCGTAGATATCGAACACCGCATCGCGCGGCCCGTCCACGGCGACGGAGAAGACGGCCTGCGCAGCCTGCACCGTCTCTCCGACATCCGCGTTGCGCGCCGTCACGATCCCGTCCGCATCGGCGGTCAGCTTGGTGTAGGACAGGGTCTCCTCGGCATTCGAAAGCGCCGACTCGGCTGATTTCAGCGAGGCGCGTGCGACCTTGAGGTTTTCTTCCGCGAGATCGTAGGTCGTCTGCGCCGTGGAATTGGCGCGCAGCAGCGTCTGCTGGCGCGCGAATGCCGCCGTCGCATGCGACAGGTCGGCATTGGCCGCCGACAGCGTGGCACGCGCGGAGTCGAGATCGGCCTGCTGCACCTCGTCGTCCATCTGCGCGAGCAATTGTCCCTTGCGCACGGCGTCGCCGACATCGACCAGCCGTTCGATGATGCGGCCGCTGGTGCGGAACGACAGGTTCGTCTCGGTGCGCGCGGCGATCGAACCGGTCAGGCTGATCTCGGTCCGGGACGGCTTGGCTTCGACGGCCTCGACCCGCACGCGCGGCACGGGCTTGGGCGCCGCCGCCTCGTCGTCGGAACAGGCCGTCAGGAAAGACACCGCCAGGGCAGCGGCGAGCGCCATGCGGAGGAAGGGGAAGGTCATGATCGGATCCATATTGCCGTTCCGTCCGGGATAAAGGCCTCTCGGACTTGACGGGAAACCCTGCAGTTTCCTAAAGATAGAAAACTCATCGGTTTCCGAAAGTCAAGAGGGCCCTCATGAGCATCTGCGGATACAGTATCAAGAAAAAACCCGGACGTCCCGCCGCACTCAGCGAAGCCGACCGCCGGGACCAGATCCTCGATGCCGCCGAACGCTGTTTCGTCTCGCAAGGCTATCGCTCGACCCACATGGACGACGTGGTCAAGGCCTGCGGCATGTCGAAGAAGACGGTGTACCGGAGCTTCGGTACCAAGGAGAATCTGTTCGTCGCCTTGATCGACCGGGTCATGCGCGACGGCATCCGGCTGGACATGCCGGAGGAGAATCAGCCGGCCGATGCCGTGATCGCCGATATCCTGTCGCGGCTCTCGGCCTTCGTCCTCTCCGACCGGCAGATCAACATCACCCGGCTGGTGATTTCCGAAAGCGCGCACGCGCCGGAACTCGCCGCCGCTTTTCACGACAACGGCCTGCGCTATTGCAAGGAAAAGCTGACCGCCATCCTCTCCCGGCTCAACGCGACCGGTCGCCTGAGGGCGGAGCGCCCGTCGGACCTTGCAAGCCTCCTCGTCGGCGCCATCATCGGCGAATCGCTGGTGACGGCGTTGATCCGCCGGCCGCTGCCGATGACGGATCGCGAGCGGGAGGGCCGCATCGAGCATCTGCTGTCGCTCATGCGCCCCTCGCTGATGCCGAAGGTACCCGCACAGGCCTCCTGACGCACTCGCGTGAACAAGAGGGAACGACGGACGGCGTCGCAGCGGCACCGTGCAGAGCGCATGCCATGCGCTACGTTCGGCAGCATCGTTGCCCCGCTTGCCTGCGCATCCTATGCTCCCCGATGTCTGCAGGCGAAGCCCCACCTGCCGGACATGCCGGGATAGAGACCGATGCAATCCACCATCGTCATGATCAACCTGTTCGGCGCCATCGCGCTCCTGCTTTTCGGCCTGTCGCTGGTCAAGGACGGGGTATCGCGCGCCTTCGGTGCCCGGCTGCGCACAGGCCTGGCGACGGGCACGAAGCGCGGCTGGCGGGCCTTTCTTTCCGGCTTCGTGGCGACCGTGGCCCTTCAGAGTTCCACGGCCACGGCGCTGATGGTGTCATCCTTCGTCGAGCGGCGCATGGTCAAGCAGCGGCTGGCGCAGATCGTGCTTCTCGGCGCCAATATCGGCACCGCCGTGACCGCCTGGATCGTCTCGACCGGCATCGAATGGCTCTCGCCGCTGCTGATTCTCTCGGGCACCGTGCTCTATCGTGGCAAGCACAGCGGACGGCAGGGCGGCGGCACGGCGCTGATCGGGATCGGCCTCATGCTGCTCTCGCTGCACCTGCTTGGCCTTGCCACCGAGCCGATGCGCGTGTCGCCGGCGCTCGCCGCCTTCATCGCGCTTCTCGACGGCGCCTGGCTGGTCGCGCTCATCTTCAGCGCGGTGCTCGCCTTCGTGTCGTCCTCCAGCCTTGCGATCGTCGTTCTGATCCTGTCGCTCGCCTCCACCGGCATTCTTTCGCCCGGTCTCATCGTCGTGCTGGTACTCGGCGCCAATCTCGGCGGCGCCATCCCGCCCTTCGTCGCCACGCTCAACGGGCCACCGGCGGCGCGCCGGGTGACGCTCGGTAATCTGATCGTGCGCAGCTGCGGCTGTCTCGTCGCGCTGCCGCTCGCCGGCATCGGCGCGGATCTGCTCGGCCGGCTGCCCCTGCCCCCGGAAAAGCTGCCGGTCGATGCGCATCTGATCTTCAACATCCTGCTGGCGATCGCCGCCTGGCCCTTCGCCCGCAGCCTGTCGATCCTGATGATGCGCATGGTGCCGGACCAGCCCGAACGGGAGAACGCGCCGAAATTCCTTGACGACCACGAGCTTTCCACCCCCGTCGTCGCCCTGACCAGCGCCACGCGCGAGGTGCTCGGCGTCGGCGACCTCATCGAGCGCATGCTGATTCTCGCCTCCGACAGCTTCCGCACCAACGACATGGCGCCGCTGCGCCAGATCCCTGCGCTGGAGCACAGCGTCGACAGCCTGCAGCAGGAGGTGAAGATCTATCTCTCGAAGCTCGGCCGGAAGGGTCTGGACGACGAGAACGGACGGCGCTCCATCGTCATCGTCGACTACGCCATCAACCTCGAGCATGTCGGCGACATCATCGAGAAAGGGCTGCTCGACCAGGTGACGAAGAAGATCACGCTCGGGCTCAAATTCTCCGATGCCGGCTTTCAGGAACTGCAGACCCTGTTCGACATGACGATCGACAATTTGCGCATCGCCCAGACGATCTTCGTCACCCGCGACATGGACCTTGCCCGCCAGCTGATGGAGGTGAAGGTCGAGGTCCGCAATCTGGAGAAGCAATCGGCCGAACGGCATTTCCAGCGCCTGCGCGACGGCCATGCCGACAGCCTGCAGACCAGCTCGCTGCATCTCGACATGCTGCGCGACCTGAAGCGCATCAACGCCCATATCGTCTCCGTCGCCCATCCGATCATGGATGCGAGCGGCCTCCTGCGCGAGAGCCGCCTGAAGACGCTCGGCGTGTGAACCACGTCAGGCGGACCGTTTCTCGGAGGGCGAGAGGCGGGCTTCCGCGATGGCCTGATCCATACCCGTCAGTGCGCGGTCGAGATGCCCCTCGAAGACGAGCCGCTGCTCGTCGGGATGGACCGTGATCTCCGGCCGCCCCTTCAGCCGCACCTCGTGCGAGGCAGAAAGCCCCTCGTCAATGCCCGGCGCGAGCAGGTCGAAATAGCGCGTTCCCGGCCCGGTGAAGACGACCGGCAGGCGACCGTGGAAACTCATCAGCCGCGACAGGCCATTGCCGAGCGCCAGCCCCGCCTGACGGAAGGCATAGCCCGCCATCCGGTTTCCACTGCGCGCCGTCTGCGCGATCTTGTCCATCTCCGGCAGCGGCACGAACTTCGCCGGGATCGTATCCGCCGGCACCTGAAAGGCCGTGCGCAGGATGCCGTAAAACCCGGCCGTCGCCTCGATGCACCCCTGCCCGCCGCAGCGGCAGAGCCCGCCGCCCGGCGCGTGCAGCATGTGCCCGAAATTGGGTGCGCTCGCCTCCACCTCGTCGTATCGCCCCAGGCGGGCGATGCCGAGGCCGATGCTGTGACCGAGCGAGACGACCGCGAGGGCATGGTGTTCGGCGGACGGTTCCGCCGCGATCCCGAGCGCCTGCGCCACCAGCAGTGTCTCGTTGCTGAGCGTCACCACGGCGCGCCACTCCGGCGCCAGCAGAGCGGCAAAGTCGATCTCCTGCCCGCCCAGCAAGGGTGACCAGAGCAGGCGATGCCCGTCGGCATCGACCGTTCCCTTGCTGCTGATCGAGATGGCCAAGACGGTCTCGCGCTGAAGCCGCGAACGCTCCGCGAGCCGCCCCAGCGCCTCGCGAAACTGCGGCGCGAAGCGGGCCGCGCTCTGGGCATCGTGCCACCGCGCCTCGTCGAACCGGTCGATCAGGCGGCCGGCATAATCGACCAGCGAATATTGCACGGCATCCGACGAGATCTGGGCGGTGATCAGATAGCCGCAATCGCGCGCTTGCGAAAAGAGCACCCGCGGCCGCCCGCGCCCTGCCCCCGGCTGTTGCTCGCTGCGCTCGAGAACGCCTGCCTTTTCCAGCTCATTGGTGATGGCGGAGACGGTCGCCGAGGACAGTCCGGTGCGCGTCGCAAGGTCGGTGTGCGACTGCGGACCATGGCGCCGCAGACTCGAGAGAACGAGCAGGACGTTGTGCTGGCGCATCTGCTCGGAGCCGGACTTGATGAGCATGTGCAGCCTGACCTTTCCTGCCCGAAACGGCGAAATCGCCGCAAAAACCCCAGAAATGACCGTGTTGACAGCCCTGAAAATCTCTGACATCTATTTTCTCGACTGTCGAGAAAAAACTCTCAGGAGGAGGGTTCGGCAGGTTTTCGGGCTGGGCGGGGGTCGTGCGGGAGGTTCGCGCGAACGGTCAGCCGCGTTTGGGAGGTTTTGATGAAATCCGTTCTGAAACTCATGGCCGGCGTTGCCGTCATCGTATCCCTGCACTCCGCCGTGCAGGCCAAGGACCTCGTCGTCGGCGTATCCTGGTCGAACTTCCAGGAAGAGCGCTGGAAGACCGACGAGGCTGCCATCAAGGCGGCACTCGAAGCATCCGGCGACAAGTACATCTCCGCCGACGCCCAGTCCTCCGCCGCCAAGCAGCTGACGGATGTGGAGTCGCTGATCTCGCAGGGCGCCAACGCGCTGATCGTGCTGGCGCAGGACAGCGACGCCATCGGCCCGGCCATCGAGAAGGCTGCCGCCGAAGGCATTCCGGTCGTCGGCTACGATCGCCTGATCGAAAACCCCGCCGCCTTCTATATCACCTTCGACAACAAGGAAGTCGGCCGCATGCAGGCCCGGGAAGTGCTGAAGGCGAAGCCCGAAGGCAACTACGTCTTCATCAAGGGGTCCTCGTCCGATCCGAACGCCGATTTCCTCTTCTCCGGCCAGGTCGAAGTGCTGAAGGCCGCGATGGATGCCGGCAAGATCAAGAATGTCGGCGAAGCCTATACCGATGGCTGGAAGCCGGAGCTGGCCCAGAAGAACATGGAGCAGTTCCTGACCGCCGCCGACAACAAGGTCGATGCCGTGGTCGCCTCCAATGACGGCACCGCCGGCGGCGCGATCGCGGCGCTCGACGCGCAGGGGCTGGCAGGTTCGGTGCCCGTCTCCGGCCAGGATGCCGACAAGGCGGCGCTCAACCGCGTGGCGCTCGGCACCCAGACCGTGTCCGTCTGGAAGGACAGCCGCGTTCTTGGCAAGCGCGCCGCGGAAATCGCAGTCGAGCTGGCCAACGGCAAGAAGATGGACGCCATTGCCGACGTCCAGACCTTCGAAGGCGGCCCGAAGAAGGTGGCCATGAAGTCGGTCTTCCTCTCCCCCATGCCGATCACCAAGGACAATCTGAATGCCGTGATCGACGCCAAGTGGATCAGCAAGGAAGAAGCCTGCCAGGGCGTGAAGGCCGGCGCGGTCGCCGCCTGCAACTGATCGTCCATCGGACGTGAAACGGGGCGGACGGGGCATCGGCATGCCGCGTCCGCCCCGATCTCGCAAAGCAAGGATCTGCGCAGGCGGGGGCACGGTCGCGCAGATGCGGCACACCTGCCCGGTCCAGGAGGGAGAACGACGAGGCCATGGCCGAAACCACCAACACCATACAATTCAACCCGGCACGAACGACGACCGAAAATCCGGTTCGCGGCTTCTTTCGCGCCACGGAGATCGACACGCGCCTGCTCGGCATGATCGGCGCGCTGCTGGTCATCTGGATCGGCTTCCACATGCTGACGGGCGGCCTGTTCCTGACCCCGCGCAACCTCTGGAACCTCACCGTGCAGACCTCGTCCGTCGCGGTCATGGCGACCGGCATGGTGCTGATCATCGTCACGCGCAACATCGATCTCTCTGTCGGCTCCGTGCTCGGCTTCTGCGGGATGGTGATGGGCATCCTGCAGGCGCAGATCCTGCCGCAATATCTCGGCCTCGACAGCGCGCTCATCTGGATCGTCACGCTTGCCTGCGGCGTGGTCGTCGGCGGCCTCATCGGCGCGCTCCACGGCGTCATCATCGCCTTTCTCGGCGTACCCTCCTTCATCGTCACGCTTGGCGGCCTGCTCGTCTGGCGCGGTGCCACATGGTTCGTCACATCGGGGCAAACGGTCGCCCCGATGAACGCGACCTTCCGCCTGATGGGCGGCGGCACGGAGGGCTCCATCGGCGCCACCGCCAGCTGGATTGTCGGGCTCATCGCCTGCCTCGCCATCGTCGGCGCCATTCTCAACGCCCGCAGGCAGCGCAAGCGCTTCGGCTTTCCGCGCCGGCCGGTCTGGGCGGAATATGTGCTGGCCACCCTCTCCTGCGCGGTCGTCATCGGGGCCGTGCTCGTCGCCAACAGCTACTACTGGCCGGTCAACATCGCCATGCGCTATGCCGAGGCGAACGCCATTCCCGTTCCGGAAGGCGGGCTGAAGATCGCCCATGGCATCGCCGTTCCCGTCCTCATCGCCATCGCCGTCGGCATCGTGATGACCTTCATCTCCACCCGCCTGCGCTTCGGCCGCTACGTCTTCGCCATCGGCGGAAACCAGGAGGCGGCGGAGCTCGCCGGCATCAAGACCCGCTGGGTGACGGTGCGTATCTTCGCGCTGATGGGTATTCTCTGCGCCATCGCCGCGGCCATCTCCACCGCCCGCCTCAACGCCGCCACCAATGCGCAGGGCGAGCTCGACGAGCTCTACACGATCGCCGCCGCCGTCATCGGCGGGACGTCGCTGGCCGGCGGCGTCGGCACCATCGCCGGCGCGATGCTCGGGGCTTTCGTCATGCAGTCCCTGCAGTCGGGCATGGTGCTTCTCGGCATCGACAGCCCGCTCCAGCGCATCGTCGTCGGCTTCGTGCTGGTCGTCGCCGTCTGGCTCGACACCGTCTATCGCGCGCGCGCCAAGTAAGGAGGCCGATCATGACCCCGACAACACCCCAGGGCACCCCTTCGACAGCCGCGATCACCGCGTCCGGCACGCCGCTCGTCGAGATGAAGAACGTCTCGATCTCGTTCGGCGGCATCCACGCCGTCGACAATGCCTCGATCGATCTCTACCCCGGCGAGGTTGTGGCGCTTCTCGGCCATAACGGCGCCGGCAAGTCGACGCTGATCAAGATCCTCTCGGGCGCTTACAAGCGCGATGCCGGCGAGATCCTGATCAATGGCGAGCCGGCCGAGATCGGCAATCCGCGCGACGCCAAGAAATACGGCATCGAGACGATTTACCAGACGCTCGCCGTCGCCGACAATGTGGATGCGGCCGCAAACCTCTATCTCGGGCGCGAACTGCGCACCCCGTGGGGAACGCTGGACGACGTGGCGATGGAAGCCAAGGCCCGCGAAGTGATGGGCCGGCTCAACCCGAACTTCCGCCGTTTCAAGGAGCCGGTGAAGGCGCTCTCGGGCGGACAGCGGCAATCCGTGGCGATCGCCCGCGCGATCCTGTTCGACGCCCGCATCCTCATCATGGACGAGCCGACCGCCGCGCTCGGCCCGCAGGAAACGGCGCAGGTCGGCGACCTCATCCGCCAGCTCAAGCGCGAGGGAATCGGCATCTTCCTCATCAGCCACGACATTCACGACGTCTTCGATCTTGCCGATCGGGTCTCCGTCATGAAGAACGGGCAGGTCGTCGGCCACGCCCGCACTGAGGACGTCACCAAGGACGAAGTGCTCGGCATGATCATCCTCGGCAAGGTGCCGCCGAAAGCCATTGCCGGCCCCGGTGCCATGCAGACGGCCTGACAGCCCCTTATCACGCGTCATCGAGCCGGGCATTTCAGCAATGCCCGGCTTTGTCTCGGGAACCTCCGCCGCGAGCATGGCTTTGCTTGCCAGGACCATGTCGTTCGGCCATAGCCTTCGACCGGAAGGCACTCGGAGGGGCCGCAATTCGGGTCGCTCAGGGGAATTCGACGTCGGCATTTCCAGCCGAAGCGACATCGCTTCGGCGCCGGACAGTGCAACAGAACAAGAGAATAGAGGATTTCGGAGGACGCCCGTTCACCGGACATCCTCAAGGGAGATCATCATGAAGAACCATTCCTTCGGCAGACTGCCGTTCACCGTGTCCAATGTCGGCTTCGGCGCCTGGCAGATCGGCGGTTCCTGGGGCGACGTCAGCGAGGCCGATGGTCGTGCGGCCCTCAATGCGGCGCTGGATGCCGGCATCACCTTCATCGACACCGCCGACGTCTATGGCGACGGCCGCTCGGAAAAGATCATCGCCGACGTGCTGAAGACGCGCGGCGGCACGCGGCCGATGGTCGCCACCAAGGCCGGCCGTCGGCTGAACCCGCATGTCGCCGAGGGCTACACCAAGGCAAACCTCGAAGGCTTCATCGACCGCAGCCTAGCCAATCTCGGCGTCGAGATTCTCGATCTCGTGCAACTGCACTGCCCGCCGACCGAGGTTCTCTATCGTCCCGAGGTGTTCGAAGGCCTCGACGCGCTTCAGGCGGCGGGCAAGATCGGCGGCTATGGCGTGTCGGTCGAAAAGGTCGAGGAAGCGCTGAAGGCGATCGATTATCCCGGCGTCGTCAGCATCCAGATCATCTACAACCTCTTCCGCCAGCGCCCGGACCACCTGTTCTTCCAGGAAGCCCGGCGCAAGAACATCGCCGTCATCGCCCGCGTGCCGCTCGCAAGCGGCCTCCTGTCCGGCAGGATCACGGCGGACACGAGCTTTGCCAGCGACGACCACCGCAATTTCAACCGAAACGGCAATGCCTTCGACGTCGGCGAGACCTTTGCCGGCGTTCCCTTCGAGGTCGGGTTGCAGGCGGTCGAAGAGGTGCGCAAGCTGGTGCCGCAGGGCGCGACCATGGCCGCTTTCGCCCTTCGCTGGATCCTGATGAGCGACGCCGTTACGGTGGTCATCCCCGGTGCCCGCAATGCGGAACAGGCTCGCGCCAATGCCGCCGCTGCCGATCTCGCGCCTCTGTCGAGCGACGTGATGGCCGCCGCGCGCGAGATCTACAAGAGCCTGATCGCGCCGCACGTCCACCAGAAATGGTAGGCTGAGACACAAGCCCTGAAACGACGAAAGCCCATGCCGCATGTTAGCGGCATGGGCTTTTTCATGTCGTCAGGCGAGGCTTTTTATGCGGGATAGCGCGAAGCGTACCAGGCCTTGAACAGCGTGTACTGGTTCTCGATGTGGCGACGCTGCGAGGCGCTCAGCGCATCGCCCTCGTTGAAGTGAAGCTCGTACTCCGCGTCGCCGTTCAGCACCATCAGATATTTGTAGTGCAGGACGAGGTCCGGGCCTTCGTCGTAGGTAGAAAGCACCCACAGCGCTTCTTCCAGCTCCTTCGCATCGCGGCGCGCCTCGGCGTCGCCGGCCGCTGCCTTTTCGCAAAGCGCGACGAGGTGCAGGACTTCCTTGGGAAGCGCATTGCCGATGCCGGTGATGGCGCCGCCGGCGCCGCAATTGACGAAGCCGTGATAGACGCCCGTATCGACGCCCACCATGAGGATGAGATCGTCATCGCCGGTGGTGATGTTCTCGGCCGCATAGGTCATGTCGGCCTTGCCGCCGAACTCCTTGAAGCCGACGAGATTCGAGAAGCTGGCGCGCAGAGCGAAGAAGAGATCGGCGCGGGTGGCGAAGCCGTAATAGGGGCTGTTGTAGATGACGGCCGGCAGGCCGTCGGCGGCTTTCAGAACGGCCGAGAAGTGATCCTTCTGGGCGGCGAGCGACGAGCCGCGCGACAGAAGCCGCGGAATGACCATCAGCCCCTTGGCGCCGACCTTCGCGGCATGCGCAGCATGCCCGGCAGCCGAGGCCGTGCTGACGGCGCCCGTGCCGACGATGACGGGAACGCCCGCCTCCACCAGACGCCGAACGCCCTCCTGCCGCTGTTCGTCCGTCAGGAGCGGCCAGTCGCCCATCGATCCGCAATAGACGACGGCCGACATGCCGAGATCGATCAGCTCGCGACCCTTGCGCACCAGCGCATCGAAGTCCGGCGTGCGATCGGGCAGGCACGGCGTCATTAGGGCGGGAATGCAGCCGGCGAAAACGGAATCGGTCATCTCATCTCTCCTAGGGAAGCGCGGATAAGACGATGTTCCCCATCGCTTGCCCGCAGTTGAACAGGCATTAGCAAATCGAGCAATCTCTGTCGACAAAATAAATACAGAGAATTTCAGCAAGAGTTGCTGGGATCGGAATCGCGGCCGCGAGCCCTTTCAGAATTGGACGGAGGGAGAGACAATGGCGGCGCGCCGCTGGGAGACGCAGGACCCGGACCGAGGTAGACGGAAACGACGAAAACCGCGCCGGAAGCGCGGTCAAACATCATCGCAATGTGCCGTAAAAGAGTTTGGTGGGTGATGTAGGGTTCGAACCTACGACCCGCTGATTAAGAGTCAGCTGCTCTACCAACTGAGCTAATCACCCATCCCACACCGCTTGTTCGCAGTGTCACACGGCATCGCTGCGGTGTGACCGGGCGTATAAAGACCTTCGTCCGGCTTGTCCAGTTGCAGCAGGCATCTTTTTGCGATGTCCCGCGGGAAATCTCGAGAACGCCGATCAGGCCGTCGCGAGACCGTAGCGCTGAAGGATGACGGCGATCTTTTCATCCTGCGCGCGGTCGGGCAGCAAGGCCGGCTGGCGGCTGGCGCCGACAGAGGGGTCGGTGAGGTAGAGCGCCCGCTTGACCAGCGCCGGGGGAAAACCGAGCGCGTAGAGGTCGGTGCGGAATGCGGTGTAGATCGCCTGCTGGCGCTCCGCCTCGGCGATATCGCCGCTGTTGAAGGCGTTGAGGATGCCGGAGAGCACGTCCGGCATGGCATTGCCGAGACCGGAGATGCAGCCTGCGGCACCGTTCTGCAGTGACCAGAGCACGAGATGGTCCGGACCGGAATAGACCTCGAAGCCCTCGACGCTTTTGCCGACTGCGAGATAGGCCTCCAGCGTCTCCTTGGCGCCGCCCGAATCCTTGATGCCGGCGATGTTGCCATGCGCGGACAGCGCCCGCGCCGTTTCCGGCTCGATGTGGTTCTGCGTGCGGGCGGGGATGTCGTAGAGATAGACCGGCGTCTGCACCGCATCCGCGACCGTCGAGAAATGCCGGATCAGGCCATCCTGCGTGCACGCGATGAAGAAGGGCGTGATGACGGCGATGCCGGTCACGCCGATGCGGTCGAATTCCCGGGCGAGCTTCAGCGTCTCGAAGGTCGCCGGCATGCCTGCATTGACGATGACATCGACCTTGCCGCCGACCTCGTCCACCACCTCTTCCGTCAACCGCACCTTCTCGTCATAGGTCAGTGCCGAGAAGTCGCCATTCGTGCCGGCGCACATGATGTTGTTGCCGGCCGCGACCTGCCGGCGCACCTGCGCGCGGGTGGCGGCATAATTGATCGTTTCATCGTCGTTGAAGCAGGTGACGAGCGCGACGAAGGCTTTCTTGGACATGACGTTCTCCTGAATTCTCGATTGGTGCGGCAAGGGCCGCAGGCCTCAGGCCCGCTGGAGGCGGGCGGCGCGATGGGCGGCCTGGACGTCGGGGTCGGGGTTGAGACCGGCCGCGAGCAGCGCCTGCGTATAGGCCTCGCGCGGGGTCTCGAAGACCTCGCGAACGGTGCCGAGTTCCACCACCTTGCCGTTCTGCATCACCATCACATGGTCGGCGAAGTCCCGCACCACCGGCAGGTCGTGCGCGATGAAGATGAAGGCGATGCCCATGGTCTTGCGAAGATTGTCGAGAAGCGCGATCACCTGCGCCTGTACCGACACGTCGAGCGCGGAGACAGCCTCGTCGCAGATGATGAGCTGCGGCTCCAGCGCCAGGGCCCGCGCAATCGCGATGCGCTGCCGCTGCCCGCCGGAAAACTGGTGCGGGTACCGCCCCATATGCTCCGGGCCGAGGCCGACCTGCACCAGGAGCTCCGCCACGCGGGCGCGCCATTTGGCCTTGGGCAGGATATCCGGATGGATGACCCAGGCTTCCGACACGAGCTGGTAGACGGTCATGCGCGGGTTCAGCGATTGCGTCGGGTCCTGAAAGACCATCTGCAGGTCGCGCCGCAGCTTGTAGAGTTCCGCAGCGCCCATCTGGAAAAGGTCCCTGCCCTTCCACAGCGCGCTGCCGCTGGTCGGCTCGTCAAGGCGCAGCAGGATGCGCGCCAGCGTCGATTTACCCGATCCGCTCTCACCCACCACCGCCAGCGTCTCGCCGGGCATCAGATCGAACGAGACGCCCTTCAGCGCGTCGAAGGCGCCATAGGTCTTGCGGGCGTCGCGCACCTGCAGCACGGGCTCGACCCGGAGCAGAGGCGCGTGCATCTCGCCCTTTCCGGGGGCGGCCGCGATCAGCTTGCGGGTATAGGGATGCTGGGGATTGCGGTAGACGTCGCGCACCGTACCGCTTTCGACCAGCTGCCCCTTCTCCATCACGACGACGCGGTCGGCGACCTCGGCGACGACGCCGAGATCGTGGGTGATGATCAGGATCGCCATGCCGGTTTCCCGCTGCAGCTCTTCGAGCAGCGCCAGAACCTCCGCCTGCACGGTCACGTCGAGCGCAGTCGTCGGCTCGTCCGCGATCAGCAGGTCCGGCCGCAGCGCGAGCGCCATGGCGATCATGACGCGCTGGCGCTGGCCGCCGGAGAACTCGTGCGGATACTTGTCGAGCGAGCGCTCCGGGTCGGGAATGCCGACGCGGCCCATCAGCCGCAGGGCTTCGGCCTGCGCCTTGGCGCCATCCGTCCCATGCGCCGTCAGCGCCTCGCGGATCTGCCAGCCCACGGTGTAGACCGGATTGAGGTGGCTCAGCGGATCCTGAAAGATCATGGCGATGCGCCGGCCGTTGACCTCGCGCCGCGCCTGCGCCGGCATGGTCAGCAGATCGACGCCGTCGAGCAGGATCTGCCCGCCGCTGATCCGCCCCGGCGGCATGTCGATGAGGTTCATGATGGCGGAGGACGAGACGGACTTGCCCGAGCCGCTCTCGCCGAGAATGGCCAGCGTCTCGCCGCGATCCAGATGGTAGGAGATGTCGCGAACCGCCTTCACGACGCCGACGGCGGTGTGGAATTCCACGGAGAGGTTGCGGACCTCCAGGAGATGGTCAGCCATGTTTGCGACCCTTCATTTCGAGGCGCCAGCGTTGCACGGGATCGAGCGCGATCCGCATCCAGTTGGACAGGAGATTCAGCGACATGGTCGTGAGAATGATGGCAAGGCCCGGCCAGAACGACAGCCACCAGGCATTCTGCAGGTACTGGCGCCCCTGCGCGATCATCAGGCCCCAGGTGATTTCCGGCGGCTGGATACCGATGCCGAGGAAGGACAGCGCGCTTTCGGCGAGCATGACATAGGCGAAATCGAGCGTCGCCAGCGTCGTCAGCGTCGGCAGCACCACGGGCAGAATGTGGCGGAAGAGGATGCGCTTGCTGGACGCGCCCATGACCCGCGCGGCTTGCACGAACATCCGCTCGCGGATTTCCAGCACCTCGGCCCGCGTGGTGCGGAGATAGACGGGGATGCGCGTGATGGCGAGCACCAGCATGAGGTTGAGGATCGAGGCGCCGAGAACGTAGAGCACGATGACCGCGATCAGCAGCGACGGGAACGACATGATCACGTCGGCCAGTCGCATAATGATCTGGTTGACGCGCGGCGAGGAGAAGCCGGCGATGAGGCCGAGCAGCGTGCCGGTGATGGAGGAGATGGCAACGGCGCCTGCCGCGACCATCAGCGTGTTCTGCGTCGCCACGACGATGCGGGCGAGCAGCGGCCGTCCGAGCGCGTCGGCACCCATCCACCACACCCAGCCGCGCTCCCAGTCGAACGGGGCGGCGTTGCGGCCGCGCAGGTTCTGTTTGGTCGCGAGATCGCCCAGCCAGTGTGGGCCGATGATGGCGAGGAGCAGGACGATCAGAAGGAAGAGCGCGGCACACAGCGCGAACTTGTCGGCCCACAGCATGCGGCCCATGCGCACGAGGAAGGATGGGTCTTCGGACAGCGGCGCGTCGATGGTCTGGAGCGTCATGCGTCTCTCCTCAATGCCGGATGCGCGGATCGAGCAGCGCATAGGCGAGGTCGATCAACAGGTTCATGAGGAAGATCGCGAGTGCTGTGACCAGGATCGCCGCCAGCACGACGTTGAAGTCCCGCTGCAGGATGCTGTCGATCATCAGCTTGCCGACGCCGGGAAAGCCGAAGATCGTCTCGACGATGACGGCACCGTTGAGCAGGCTGGCAGCCTGGTCGCCGATGACGGTAATGATCGGCAGCATGGCGTTGCGCAGCGCGTGGATGAAAATGATCGGCCCAGACTTCACGCCCTTCGCCCGCGCCGTCTTGACATAGGCGGACGAGAGCGCCCCGATCATCGAGCCGCGCACGATCTGGACAATGATGCCGAAGGGCCGCACGAAGAGCACGCAGATCGGCAGGATCCAGTGCCAGATCGAGCCCGTGCCCGACGTGGGGAGCCAGGCGAGATTGACCGAGAAAACGACGATCGCGACGATCGCGAGCCAGAAATCCGGCACGGAAGCGCCGATGAGCGAGACGATCGACGAGAAGCGGTCGAAGAAGCCGCCCGCGCGAAAGGCGGCGAGCGAACCGACGAGGATGGCCGCGCCCGTGACGAGCGACATGGTGATGGCGGCAAGCCAGAGCGTCCACACGAAGGCTTCGAGCACCACGTCGAGCGCCGGACGCGCCTTGCGCAGCGACTCGCCGAAATTGCCGGTGAGGACATCGCCGACATAATGCGCGAATTGCACCATCAGCGGATCGTTGAGCCCATGCAGCTCGCGGAACTGCTGCTTCAGTTCGGCCGAAGCCTCGACGGGCAGGAAGAGCGCGGCCGGATCGCCGGTCAGCCGCGAAAGAAAGAACACCAGCACGATCAATCCGACGAGGGAGATCAGGCTGGCGATGGCGCGTTTTCGAATGAAGCTTAACATGGCATCCTCGCCAGAAACTCTGCGGCATGAGACGGCGGGATCATCCCGCCGCTGCCGTGCTGCCGTGGCGGGCGGCGAAGCGCCCGCCATCCGGCCTTACTTGATCTTGATCTCGGACAGCTGGAGCGTCGAGTTCGTTGCGATCGTCGGCGTAAACGTCAGACGCTCGGAGACACGGGCGAAGCCGACCATGTGGAAGAGCAGGACATCGGCCACCACATCGTCGTGAAGGTAGGCGATGACTTCGGACCAAAGCTTGGCCCGCTCGTCGCCGACGGCAGCCGAGGCCCGCTTGATCAGGTCGTCCACCTTCGGATCGGAGAAGCCGGACTGCGTGCCTTCCGTGGCATATTTGAAGAACATCGAAAACGACGGATCGCCCTTCGAGTTGTCATGCATGGCGGCGACGATCTGCGGGCCGCGGCCTTCCTTGAAAGGCTTGGAATAGTAGCCCTCGTGCTCGGCCACTTCGACGAACTTCAGATTGATTTTGAAGCCGACATCCTGGAGCTGGCCCTGGATGGCTTCCATGATTTCCGTGACGTTCGGGAAGTTCGCCGACCGGGCGATGACCTCGATGGGCGTCTCCACCGGCACGCCATCGGCCTTGGCTTCCGCGAGCAGCTTCTTTGCGCCTTCGGGATCGAACGGGAATTGCTTCACATCCGGGTTCCAGCCGAGCGTCGTCGGCGGCACGATGGCCGTGGCGAGAACTGCGCTTTCCGGCACGAGCGTTCCGAGGAACGCCTGACGGTCGATCGCAAGGTTCAGCGCACGCCGGACGCGCACGTCGGAGAGCGGCGGAATGTTGTGGTCGATGCGCAGATAGACGGTCTCGCTGTCGAGATAGGACAGGTCGGTGGCCGCATTGGTCGCTTCGAGCTGCGAGATCGACGGCGCGAGATCCGCCTCGCCGGCCTGCACCATCGCGGCGCGAACGGACGGATCGGCGCGGAACAGATAGGTCGCTTCCGTCACGTCGGGCTTTGCGCCCCAGTAGTCGTCGCGGGCGGTCAGCACGATCTGCTGGCCCGGCGTCCAGTTGGTGAGCTTGTACGGTCCGGTGCCGACGGGCTCGCGGATGAACTCCAGCGGCGTCTCCTCGGGAACGATGGTGACAAGCGACATCAGGAGCGGCAGGATCGGCTGAACGGGATCCGCGTTGAAATCGACCGTATGATCGTCGACGATCTTCGCCTCGATCTTCATGCCGCCGAAATACCGGCGGGATTCGCAGGCGTTCTTGTCGCTGAAGATCCGGTCGAAGCTGTGCTTCACGTCCTTGGCATCGAAGGCCGTGCCGTCGGAGAAGGTGACGCCCTGGCGGAGATGGAAACGCCAGGAACCGTCGGCGTTCTGCTCCCACTTTTCGGCCAGCCGCGGGGTGACGCCCTGCTGTCCGCGCACGTCGAGTTCCGTCAGCGTCTCGCTGACATTCTGCATGATCACGCGCCCAATGTTCGAGCGGGTCGCCATGCAGGGCTCCAGCAGGTCGGCCTCTTCAGCCAACACGATCTTGACCGGGCCGGACGCGGCAAATGCCGGCGTCAAGGCGGTGCACATCATCAGCGCGCCGAGAATCAGTGTTTTCTTCACGATAATCTCCTCCCTCTTCCATCCGTTGACCGCGACCCTGGCCCTCTCGGAGCATGGATGTCGCGCTGCCGCTCGAAACGTCCGGCCGGCATGTGCGTTGTCCCGAGCTTCCTCTCGCTTAGGCTGGCCATACCATCGGACCTCACCACGAGTTTGTCAAATTAATTTCGAATGTCATTTCTCACAAAAAATTTTCCGTGAAATAAATCAATATTTTCAGCACAATAATATTTTAGAGGTTGAGAATACCACGCTTCTTTGACATTGCAAAACTTGACAACTAGACAAATTCCGTGACTTTTGGCGGCCATGGAGGACGAGATGAATCCCGAAGACATCGCCCGCGGCATGAGCGGAGCCCTTTTACCCGTGGCCTCAGGGCGGGACGAAGCCCTGCTTCCCTCGCCGATGATTCAGAACCACGCCGCCTTTCTGCATCGCCTGGAGGACGGCGCGCTCGTCTGCGCCTGGTTCGGCGGTACGCTGGAAGGAAAGTCGGATATTTCGATCTTTGCCTGCGTGCTCCCCAAAGGCGCATCGGCCTGGGGGCCGCCGCAGCGGTTGAGCCACGATCCGGCTCATTCCGAGCAGAACCCGATGGTCTTCGCCGCGCCGGACGGCAGGCTGTGGCTGTTCCACACCGCACAGCCCTCCGGAAATCAGGATGAATGCCGGATCCGGATGGTCGAGGTCTTTCGCGATGCCGACGATCCGCTCGTGCTCACCGCGCCGGGCGGGCGCTATCTCGACCTGCCGCGCGGCTGCTTCGTGCGCGCCGGCATCGTCGTCCGGGCGGATGGCGCCTGGCTGTTGCCGATCTTCCGCTGCATCCAGCGACCGAACCAGAAATGGAACGGCAGCCACGACACCGCCGCCGTCGCGATCTCCGGAGATGGCGGCGAAACATGGCGACTGCAGGATATCGACGCCTCCGTCGGGTGCGTCCATCTCGGGCCGGTCCGCCTCGGAGAAGACCGCTACGCCGCCTTCTTCCGCCGCCGGCAGGCCGATTTCATTTATCGCACCGAGACGACGGACGGCGGACGGACATGGTCGGCGCCTGCCCCCACGGATGTGCCGAACAACAATTCCTCCATCGCCGCCACCCGCCTGCGGGATGGCCGGCTCGCCATCATCTGCAACCCCGTCAATGCCAGTCAGTCGTCGGAGCGTCGCGCCTCGCTCTATGACGAGCTCGGCGAGGCGGACGACCGGCCGGATGCGGACCCCACGGGCGGCTGCGTGCCGGTCTGGGGCGTACCGCGGGCACCGGTCGCCCTCTGCCTCTCGACCGATGACGGCCTGACGTTCCCGGAACGGCTCGTTATCGAAACGGGGCCGGGAACCTGCCTGTCGAACGATTCCATCGACGGCCGCAACAAGGAAATGTCCTATCCCTGGCTGCTCGAGGAGCCGGACGGGACGCTGCACCTCGCCTATACCTACCATCGTCGCGCGATCAAACATGTCCGCCTGGCTCCCGGCTGGGACAGTGCGGCTGGACGGAGACTTTCATGAGCAACATCATCGGCATCACCATGGGCGACCCCTGCGGCGTCGGCCCGGAGATTTCCGTGCGCGCCCTTCTCGACATGACGGGGGAAGACCGGGATCGCACCCGCATCTACGGCAATCTGCCGACGCTCGAAGCGGCGCGCGATGCGCTGGGCCTCGACATCGATCTCGCGCCCTACGTCGTGGACTTGGCCGTCGAGGGCGCGCCGCTCGCCTGGGGCCAGCTGAGTCCGGTCGCCGGCGACGCCGCCTTCCGCTTCATCGAGAAGGCCGTGCGGGATGCCGAGGCGAAAACCATCGGCTGCATCGTCACCGCGCCGATCAACAAGGAAGCGCTGAATCTTGCCGGCCACCACTATGACGGCCATACCGGCATGCTGCGCAGCCTGACCGGATCCAAGGCCGCCTACATGCTGCTGGCCTCCGAAAAGCTGAAGGTCATCCACGTTTCCACCCATGTTTCCCTCAAGGAAGCCATCCAGCGGGCGACGACGGAGCGCGTGCTCGCCACCATTCGCGCCGGCGACGCCCATCTCAAGCGCATCGGCTATGCCGCGCCGCGCATCGCCATTGCCGGCATCAATCCGCATTGCGGCGAGAACGGTCTCTTCGGCACCGAGGACGACGACCAGATCGGCCCGGCCGTCGTGGCCGCGCGGGCCGAAGGCATCGACGCACACGGCCCGATCTCGGCGGATACCGTCTTCCACCGGGCCTATACCGGCGCCTTCGACCTCATCGTCGCGCAGTACCACGATCAGGGGCACATCCCGATCAAGCTCGTGGCCTTCGACACGGCCGTCAACGTGTCCGTCGATCTGCCCATCGACCGGACCTCGGTCGATCACGGCACGGCCTTCGACATCGCTGGCAAGGGCATCGCCAATCACGGCAACATGCTGGAGGCGATCGCCTATGCCCGCAAGCTCGTTGCCGGCAAGACAGAGCAGGGATGACCGCCATGACTATCGCGCCCATCACCCTTCACCAGCCGCGCCGCCTCGTCGTCGGCGCCGGCACCATCCGCGACGTCGGCACCTGGGCCGCGGACGCGACCTCCATTCTCGTCATCGCGACGCCCATCACCGCCGGCTTCATCGACCGCCTCGAGCTGAAGGGCCGCATCACCGTCTTCGACGGCATTCCCGGCGAACCCGACATCGCGACGCTGGATGCCGCGATCGAGGCCGCGCGCGGCTGCAGCCCGGATCTCGTCATCGGTCTGGGCGGCGGCTCGGTGCTGGACGTCGCCAAGCTGGTGGCGGCCCTCTGGGACGGCGACCAGACGCTTGCCGACGTGGCCGGACCGAACAAGGTCGCCGGTCGCCGCACCCGCCTCGTGCAGGTCGCGACCACCGCCGGCACTGGCTCCGAAGCGGGCATCCGCTCGCTGATCACCGATCCGGAGAAAGGCAACAAGATCGCGGTGGAAAGCCCGCACCTGATCGCCGATGTCGCCGTGCTCGACCCCGAGCTGACCTATTCCGTCCCGCCGGCCGTGACGGCCGCGACCGGCGTGGATGCCATGGCGCATTGCGTCGAGGCCTTCACCAACCGCCGTGCCCATCCGATGATCGACGGCTTCGCCCGCATGGGCATCGGTCTCGTCGGCCGCTTTCTCGCCCGTGCCGTCCGCGACGGCACGGATACGGAAGCCCGCGAGGGCATGATGCTCGCCTCCTACTACGGCGGCATCTGCCTCGGTCCGGTCAACACCGCGGCGGGCCACGCCATCGCCTACCCCCTGGGCACGCGCCTGCGTCTGCCCCATGGCCTGGCGAACGCCATCATCTTCCCGCAGGTCCTTGCCTTCAACCAGCCGGTGGCCGCGGACAAATCGGCCGAGGTCGCGCAGGCTCTCGGGCTGGGCGAACGGCTGTCGCAGGATGATCTCCTGCGCTCCGCCCACACCTTCTGCCGCAATCTCGGCATCGAGATGTCGCTGCGGGCGCATGGCGCGACTGAGGCCGACCTGCCGGTCTATGCGGCGGACGCCCACGCCAACCGTCGCCTGATGGACAACAACCCGACCGACATGACCGTCGAGGACGTGCTCGCCATCTACCGCGCCGCCTACTGACGGCCGAACGCTCAGTTGGGAAACAGCCGCTCGCGCGATCCGGTCAGATGCTCCCGCATCAACTGTCCCGCGAGCGGGCCATCGCCCGCGGCAATGGCCTTGGCGATGGCCTCGTGCTCGCCGAAAACCCGGGCAAGCCCGGCGCTGTCGCGCTTCACGGACGCGCCGTGGAATTTCATGCCGACGGCGATATGCTCCTTCAGAGCTTCCATGGCGGTCGAGAAGTAGGAATTGCGCGCCGCCCGCGCGATGGCGAGATGGAACTCGAAATCGGCATCCACGCGATGGGACTGCCGGTTGGTCGCGTCCCGCATCAGCTCCAGCGCTTGGGTGATGGCGGTGAGGCTCGCCTCCGTATGCCGCGCCGCGGCAGCGCTGGCCGCCGCCGGCTCCAGCGTCAGCCGGAACTCGTAGCAATTGAGAAGATCCGCGACGTTTTCGAGCTGCCCGAAGCCAAGCGGCTCCTTCAGCCCCAATGCCCGCACGAAGCTTCCCGCACCTCTGCGGGAGTAGATCAGGCCCTGCTCCCGCAGCCGCCGCAGCGCCTCGCGGATAATCGGACGCGACACTTCGAATTCCGCCGCCAGATCATGCTCCGTCGGCAGACGCTCGTCCGGCTGGTAGGCTCCGGACTTGATGGCGCGGTGCATGCGCTCGAAGACCACGTCGCCGAGGCTCTTGCGTGTCGTTCCCGCTTCCAGTCCCATCCCTCAACCCCCGTCCCGAAGCATCTGCGCGGCAATCTCGCTCAGCGTTTCCGCCCCGCCGAAACCACCGGATTTCGCGATAATGCAATGCCCGTTCGCAAAGGCAACACCAAGACCGGGCATGCATTCCCCCATCAGCCGGAACCGATGGATCCCCATGCGCTCGAGCACAGCCTCGGCCGTGGCGCCCCCCGAGAGGACCAAGGTCGCCGAGGGCTCGACGCAGCCGGGAAAGACGCCCGAAGCGAGATGGTGCGCAACCTCGAGCGACGACACCTCGTCCTCGCCGGGAACGGCCTGCACCAGCGTCAGGACCGAACCCGCGCAATGGTCGGGCGTAAGGCGTCCGTTCGGTGCGGCACGATAGGCCGGGGCATGACGGAGACGAAGATGGTCGATCTGCGCCAGCGTGATGGTATCGCGCGAGCCGATGACGAAGAGGCCGGGGCCCGCCGGAACCGGCGCGCCGATGGCCGGCGCATCGCCGGTCATCCGCCGCGCCAGAGCTTCGGCGAGGCCGCGTGCGCCAACAAGCAGATCGATGCCTGCAGCCAGAGCCGCCTCGAGCTCTGACGCCATCTCCGGCATGTCGGCCGTGTCCGGTATCCGCGCCTTCTCGGCATGCGGGCCGAGACGCCCGGCGACGGGAATGGGCACATCGACGCCGAAGCCGGTGACCTTTCCGCCCTGCACGATGCGGCCGAAATCCGGGATCGCCGGCGCCACCAGCGCCGCCCGAAACGGCGTCCCGTCGAGCTCGGCGGCGATATGTCCCTTCAGCCGCGAATCGACCTTCTTGAAGCGCACGGCATCCGCCGGCAGAGCGGCGAGAACGGCCCGCGTCGCCGCCTGCGCGGCGGCCGCACCGACTTCCCGCGACCGGACGTTGATCGAGAGAACATCCGGTCCATCGGCCAGAGCCCCGGGGATCGCAGCGGGCGTCAGGGCGACCTCGACCGTCAAGCCCCGCGCGGCAAAGGGCGCGGCGGCATCGAGCGTGCCCGTGAGATCGTCGGCAAGAATGACCAGCAAGATGACAGCCTCCGCAATAAGTTGTCATCTTTATTCGAACATGGCGTATTGATTTGTCAAGATTTTCTGTCTGAATATGACAGATATTCAGGCGTTTCCAGACGCGTTGCGGTCGTGCCGCCCCTGCAGCGGCCGCAAGCCGGTCAAACGGTTCGGCCATCGCATCCCAGGGACGCGATGGCCGTTGGTTTTCACGCGTCTTTGGCGGTCAGGCGGCGACCTTGGTGCGCGCGCCGCGCGCGGCAGACGGGGACGAGACCGTCCGATGCGACACAGGCTCGTCGAACTGGAACTGTTCCAGCAGGTTGAAGAGCGCCCGTGCTTCCTCGGCAAGGCCGTGACTTGCGGCCGTCTGCTCTTCGACCATGGCCGCATTCTGCTGCGTGCCCTGATCCACCGTGTTGATGGCCTGGTTGATCTCGCCGAGGGCGGTGGATTGCTCGCGGGCGGCCTCCACGATCGCCCGGATGTCCTCGTTGATCTGCTGCACATGGCCGGCGATCGTCTGCAGGGCGTCCCCGGCCTTGCTGACGAGCGACACGCCGTCCTCGACATGGGCGGTCGAGGTGGTGATGAGCGCCTTGATCTCCTTGGCAGCGACCGCAGACCGCTGCGCAAGCTCGCGAACCTCCTGCGCCACGACCGCGAAGCCCTTGCCCGCATCCCCTGCCCGCGCCGCCTCCACACCGGCATTCAGTGCCAGAAGATTGGTCTGGAAGGCGATCTGGTCGATGACGCCGATGATGTTGGCGATCTCGCGGGAGGAATTGTCGATCTTGTCCATGGCCGAGATCGCTTCGCGGACCACATCGCCAGAATGATCGGCACTCTCCTTGGCCCGGCCGACGAGAACGCCCGCACCCTCGGCCCGGCGGCTGGAGCCCTTCACCGTGGTGGTGATTTCCTCCAGCGCCGCGGCCGTTTCCTCGACGGACGCCGCCTGCTGCTCGGTTCGCCGCGCGAGATCGTCGGCCGAGACGCGAACCTCGTCCGCACCGGCGGCGATGGCTTCGGCATTCGATCTCACCGCCTTCAGCGCGCTTTCGAGCTTGCGACAGGCTGCATTGAAATCGGTCCGCAGCTTGTCGAGGCTGGGGAGGAACGGCGTGTCGATCTGCTGTCCGAGATGGCCGTCCGCAAGCTTCGACAGGCTGTCGGCCAGACGATCGACATTGGTCACGCGCTCGCTCACGTCGGTCGCGAACTTGACGACCTTGATGACCCGGCCCTTCAGGTCGAAAACAGGGTTGTAGGACGCCTGAATGAAGACCTCCTGCCCGCCTTTGCCGATGCGCGTGAACTCGCCCGAGACGAACTCGCCCGCGTTCAGCTTCCGCCAGAAGTCGGTATAGGCACCGGACGCGCGATACGTGGCATCGACGAACAAGCTGTGATTCTTGCCGACGATGTCCGTTAGACTGTATCCGAGGGCATCGAGGAAGTTGGCATTGGCGGTGATGATCGTGCCGTCCGGCTTGAACTCGATCACGGCCTGCGCCCGGGAGATCGCATCGATCTTGGCGCTGAAATCCATGCCCGCCAGCGTCGTCTCGGTGACGTCGTTGGCGAACTTGATGACCTTCACGACCTTGCCGGTCGCGCTCCGGATGGGATTGTAGTTGCCGCGGATGAAGACCTCGGCACCACTTTTCGTGATTCGCGTGAACTCGCTGCTCACGAAGTTCCCGTCCCGCAAGTTCTTCCAGAACGCCGCATAGTCGTCGGACACGGCGTAATCCGGTTCGACGAAAATACGGTGGTTCCGGCCGACGATCTCGCTTTCGGCATAGCCGAGAAGGTCACAAAAATTCTTGTTCGCCTTGAGGATCTTCCCCGTCGTGTCGAACTCGATAATCGCGGACGATCGGTCGAGCGCATCAAGAACTCTATCGGATGCTGTTGAAAAAAGACGAGTCATCAAATCCTCCACAAATATATGTGAAGAACTATCAGAGTTTAAAATTAAGAGATCACTAAGATAAAATACCAGAAATAGGGGTCAGTCTGGGACGGTGTTCTCCCTTTTTTAACGACAGGCGGCCCCCGCTCAGGTGCAGAAGGCCGCCATTCCAAGCCTGTTACGAGAAGGCGAGCTGGACCTTCAGTGTCTGCTCGGGGTGCTTTTCGACAAGATCGAACGCTGCGCGCGCATCACGGGCGTCGAAGGTTTGCGTGATCATGGCTTCCGGACGCAGCAGACCGGCTTCCAGCCAGCCGATGACCTCGGGAATGAAGCGGCGATTGAGGCGCGAGCCGACCAGAGTCAGTTCCTTGCGCACGATTTCCTGCTGGCTGATGTTGCAGGGCCCCGGCGAGAAGCCGAGAAGCCCGATGCGTCCGGCGGGTGCGGCCACCCGGCAGGCTTCTTCGAGCAGGCTCGGAATGCCGGCACCGTCGATGACGATCGATGGACCGAGACCGTCGAGTTCCGGGGCGACGACCTCGGCCACCGACTGTTCCCGCGAGTTGATGACCACGTCGGCGCCGAATTCGCGTGCGCGCACGAGGCGGTCGGCGTCGATATCGGCGATGATGCAGCGAGCCCCTTTCATCTTGGCCATCTGGAGCACGGTGATACCGACGGTGCCCGCACCGTAGATCAGGACGACATCGTCCTTCGTGCATTCGGTGCGCCAGAGCACGTTGGCCGCAACGGCCAGCGGCTCGGCCAGGGCCGCGACATCGAGCCCGAGCGTGGAGGACACCTTGACGGCATTTGCTTCGGGCACGATCGCAACCGCCCGGAAGCCGCCATCGCGGTGCACACCGATCACCTGCAGGTTGGCGCAGACATTGGAGCGTCCGATCCGGCAGGGGTAACAGGTGCCGCAGGAGATGACCGGATCGGCGACGACATGCTGACCGATCGCCAGCGACGACACGCCCTCGCCCAGCGCCTCGATGACGCCGGCGAATTCATGGCCGATGACGCGCGGGTAGACCGCGAAGGGGTTCGAGCCGTGGAGGATGTGCATGTCGGACCCGCAAATGCCGGCACGGCGAACCCGGATCGCGACCTCGCCCGGGCCGGGCTGGGGAACGGGCCTGTCGTCGATTTCGAGCGTGTAGGGCTCGCGAACGGAAATCGTCACCATGTCGTCAGTCTCCTGCGCGCCGTCGCGCCTGGCTATTGTCAGAAAGCGTTCATTGCCGAAAGCCGGCCATCGATCGATGCGCGCCAGGCCGTGTTGTCCTCAAGCGCCGGCGGAAACAGGCCGGCGACCGCGAAGAAGGGCGCGGAGGTGCCGGCGGCGACCGCCTGTTGCGCTGCGACCTTCAGCTCCTGCGCCCGCGGATCGTCCAGCCGATCGACGGCGACGATATAGGCGAGCCAGAGCGCCACGACATCGGCAAAATCCGCGGCGTCATCGCCGGCGGCCAGCCGCTCCATCGCCGGCGCGAAGATGCGCTGCGGCATTTTCTGCGTTCCGTCCATGGCGATCTGCGCCGTGCGATGCGCGATGGCCGGGTTGGCAAAGCGCGCGACGAGCTGCTCGCAATAGGCGGAGAGGTCGATTTCCGGCACGGCATCGAGCGTCGGCAGGACGGCGCGCATGTGGCGGCGAACCCGCTCGGCATGCTCGGGAACCGCCATGACCTCCCGGACATAGTCGAGACCATGACGCTGGCCGAGATAGGCGATCAGCGAATGCGAACCGTTGAGCAGCCGGAGCTTCATGGTTTCATAGGCATGGACATTGTTGACGAAGATCGCACCGCCCGCCTCCCAGGCGGGGCGTCCGGCAGCGAAATCGTCCTCGATGACCCACTGGGTGAAGGGCTCGGTCTCGAGCGCCAGATGATCGTCCGCCCCGATGAGGGAAGCACTCAGCGCCCGCGTGGCATCCGTTGCCGCAGGCACGATCCGATCGACCATGCTGGAGGGAAAGCGGATCTCCCGTTCGATCCACCCGGCCAGCGCTGCGTCACGGCGCTCCGCCATCTCCAGGACGAGGCGGCGCACCACCTGCCCGTTGCCCGGAAGATTGTCGCAGCAGAGAATGGTCAAGGGGTTGCGGCCCCGCTGCAGGCGCCGCGCCAGCGCCTCGACCAGCAGTCCGATCACGCCCACGGGCGCGCCCGGCGTTGCGAGATCGTGAGAGACGGCCGCATGGGAAAGATCGAGCCCGCCGGACACCGGATCGATGCCATAGGCCTTCTCGCTCACGGTCAGGGTAATGATGCGGGTGGCATTGTCGGT
Organism: Rhizobium quercicola; assembly: GCF_021168455.1. Lineage (NCBI taxonomy): Bacteria > Pseudomonadati > Pseudomonadota > Alphaproteobacteria > Hyphomicrobiales > Rhizobiaceae > Rhizobium > Rhizobium quercicola. Next base: position 166,686 of record NZ_JAJOZR010000011.1, on the reverse strand, counting down.
CAGCCGGTCGAGAAGAAGCTCGCGCTGTTCCGTCGCGGCGATGGCCTCGACGATCGAGCCGACGATGCGCGCCCGATCGCCGTCCGCCCCGCGCGTGACGACGCTGTAGAGATGGTCCTGCGCCTTCAGATCCGCGACGATATCGACGGACCGCAGGCTGGCGCCGACGATCCCCCAGTCGCCACCCGCGGCCGCAAGCGCCAGATCGGTATAGACGGCATGGTGGGCGCGATGAAAGGCACCGATGCCGATGTGGACGATGCCGGGCTTCAAGGCAGCCGGATCGAACGCCGGGCGTTCGACATGGGCCGGGAGATGGGTCGTCCTGTCGAGGCGTGTCATCGCTTAATTCAGTCCATATTCCGCATGAGACAAAGCCTGCTCGATGCCGCGCAATTCCGCGAGCCCTTTAAGCCGGCCGATCGCGGGATAACCGGGCTGCGCGCCTCGGGTGAGGTCCTCGAGAATCTCCTGGCCATGATCGGGCCGCATGAAGATCACGCTGTCAGCCCGGCCTTCCGCCGAGCGGCGGCGCTCTTCGGAAACGAGCGCGGCAATCACCGCCACCATGTCCGTATTGCCTTCCAGATGTTGCGCCTCGAAAAACGAGCATGGCAAGCCCTCCGTCTCGCGCGTCACATTGCGCAGATGCGCGAAATGGATGCGCGGCGCCAGACGCTTGACCATGGCCGGAAGGTTGTTGTCCGGCCGGGCACCGAGCGAACCGGTGCAGAAGGTGACGCCATTGGCGTTCAGATCGACGGCGTCCAGCACCTTCACATAATCGGCTTCCGTCGAGAGCACCCGCGGCAGGCCGAGGAGCGGCCACGGCGGATCGTCACCGTGCGCGCACAGGCGCATGTTCAGGCTTTCGGCGACGGGGGCCACTTCGGCCAGGAAATCGATGAGGTTCGCGCGCAGCTTGTCCGCGCCGATCCCGTCATAGCGCGTCAGCGCGACATTGAGCTCGTCGATGCTGTAGCCGTCGGAGGAACCCGGCAGACCGGCACCGACATTGCGCGAGATCGCCGCGATCGTCTCGGGCGACATCTCGGCGAAACGCCGCCCGGCGGCGTCCAGCAGCGCGTCGGGATAATCTTCCGCAGCGCCGGGACGCTTGAGGACGTGAACATCGAAGGCGACAAAATCGACCAGATCGAAGCGCATGGCGCGCGCGCCATCGCCCGTTTCCCAGCGAAGCTCGGTCCGTGTCCAGTCGAGGACCGGCATGAAATTGTAGCAGACCGTCGAGATGCCAGCCTTGGCCAGCTGCCGCAGGCTTTCCTTCCAGGCCTCGACATGCGCCTTCCAGTCGCCCGTCTGCGTCTTGATGCTCTCGGAGACGGGAATGCTCTCGACGAGCTCCCATTCCAGCCCACCCGCGCGAACCTCGGCCTGCCGCTTCTGGATTTCCTGCTGGGTCCAGGCGGTGCCTGTCGGCACATGATGCAGCGCGCTGACGATGCCGCGGGCCCCGGCCTGCGCGGCATCCTGCACCGTCACCTTGTCGATCGGACCAAACCAGCGCCAGATATGTCTCATGTTCTTTTCCTCTTCGGGCTTCGCGCTTCCGCGTCCGCACGTCTCATCGGGAACCCAAGGTGCCGCGCCGGCACGCCACGCAAGGCGCGATCGGCATCGACCGGGCTCGGCCAAGGGAGATGCCTAGCGACACAAACCGGCGGTACGTGAATCATGGAAGCCTCCCCAGCCGACCGAGTCGGAATGCGCTCCTCGCCATCCCGACCATTAGGGTCGTATTATTTAATATACTACCATGGCAGACTGTCAACGCACCAGCCGTGGATATTCTTTCGGAACTGTGCGATTACGGTCCTAACGATAGAGATGAAGGGTCGCCCAGGATGGTGATGAAACGTACGGATGAGACCTCCGAATCCGGGATCGGGGCGCCCGCCTCGTCGGTTGTTCTGACCATCAATCCCCGCCAGCCGATCGCGGCCCAGATCTACGAGAAGCTGCGGCGTGCGATCATCACGCTCACCATGATGCCGTCCGAGGCGCTGAGCGAAAAGGAGCTATCCCTCCAGCTCGGCGTCAGTCGCACGCCGGTGCGCGAGGCCCTGATCCGGCTGGCCGACGAAGGCCTCATCGACATCCTCCCGCAGCGCGGCAGCTTCGTCGCACCGATTCGCCTTCGTGACGTAGAAGAGGCGCAGTTCATCCGGGAAGCCCTGGAGGTTTCCATCACGAAGCGCCTTGCCGCCGGCTGTTCACGGCATTTCCTGACGGAGATCAAGAGCAATCTCTACGACCAGGAGAAGGCCGTGAAGGCGGAGGCGCTCGACCTCTTCCTCGATCTCGACGAAGCCTTCCACCGCAGCTTCTGCGAGGAGGCGTCGCTGTCGAAGAGCTGGCGCGTCATCCAGTCCGTCAAGCTGCAGATGGACCGTGTGCGCTATCTCAGCCTGCCGGACCCGTCGCACCTTCGCACTCTCCTGGGGCAGCATCGCGCCGTCGTGGATGCCATCGAAGCGGGCGACGCCGACGCCGCCGGCCACAGCATGGCGGCGCATCTGCGCGAGGTCCTGCGCACCGCCCATCGCCTGCGCGAACAGCGCGCCGATCTCATCGAGGCGTGAATACCGGACCTCGCTAAAATACCTGTCACACAGACAGTTGACATTCTACCATGGTAGTCATAGACAAGCTGGGAGGATAGCCGCGGATCGGCGAATGGAGGAAGCAGGGGGATCTGCATCACGGATTGCATCGCTGGACCGCCGCCGAGATCGTGATCTCGAGGCTGCCTGCAAAGCGCAAGATGCCGAACGATGCAATGGGACGGCCTCGACAGCCTGCCTCGCTCACCCCATCGACACCGACCGATCATCGCGTACGACCACCCGCGCGGCACAGGCTGCAGCGGGACGAGGAACACATATCAACCTGGGAGGACTATCATGAACATCACACGTCGAACGTTCGGCACACTTGCGACCGGTGCGGCTGCGGGGCTCGTTGCAGCACCCGGCATCCTGCGCGCGGCGCCCAAGATCAAGCTGCGCTACGGCACGGCCTTTCCTCCCACGCATCCGGGCGTCACGCGCATCGTCGAGGCGTCGAAAACCATCGCGGCGCGCTCCGAGGGCGCCATCGACCTGCAGGTCTATCCGGGCAGCCAGCTCGGCGGCGAATCCGACATGTTTGCGCAGGTCCGCGGCGGTGCCCTCGACCTGATGTCCACGTCGAGCGTCAACCAGACCATCGTACCCTTCGCCGCCATCAATGCCGTCGCCTTCGCCTTCCCGACCTACGACCATGTCTGGAAGGCCATGGACGGCGACCTCGGCGATTTCGTGCGCAAGGCCTTCTTCGAGGCCGGCCTGTTCGTCTTCCCGAAGATGCTCGACAATGGCTATCGCAACATCACGACGGGCAGCAAGCCGATCGTCACCCCGGCGGATCTCGCCGGCATGAAGATCCGCGTTCCCGGCAACCAGCTCTGGGTCACGCTGTTCCAGACCCTGGGTGCCGCCCCGACGCCGCTGAACTTCGGCGAGCTCTACGCCGCGCTCCAGACGCACATCGTCGACGGGCAGGAAAATCCGCTGGCGCTCATCCAGAGCTCCAAGCTCTACGAGGTGCAGAAGCATGTTTCGATGACCGGCCACATCTGGGACGGCCATCACATCTTCTGCAACAACCGTCGCTGGTCGGCCGTGCCTGCCGAAGCCCAGACCATCATTCTGGAAGAGCTGTCGACCGCCGCGGTCAACGAACGCGCCGACATCAAGGCCCTGAACGAACAGGCCAAGATCGACATCGAGGCCGCCGGCCTGACGTTCCACACGGTCGACAAGGCGCCGTTCCGCGACGTTCTGGCAAAGGCCGGCTTCTACACCGGCTGGAAGGAAAAGTTCGGCGCAGAAGCCTGGGGCCTGCTCGAGAAGGACGTCGGCACGCTCTGACGATCAAAGCGCGGCGCGCGGTCCCTGAACGGGCTGTGCGCCGTGTTGCTTCGGGACGCCGCTGGGCATTCCCGAACAGGATGACATGCCGCGTTGAAGCGGATTTTCGGGGGGTATCATCATGGAAGCAACAACCACCGCGGACGTTCCCGCTCCAAAAGGCGCAGTCCAGCGCTTCGACCGCCTTTTCGGGCATATCGTCGAAGCCATTGCCGCCACGATCGTTCTTGCGGAGATCATTCTCCTCGGCTGGGCGACCACGGCCCGCTACCTCCTGCACACGCCCCTCGTCTGGTCCGACGAGGTCGCAACCATCCTCTTCGTCTGGATGACCATGCTCGGATCCGTCGTCGCCCTGCGGCGCGGCCAGCACATGCGGCTCACGGCCTTCGTGCGCAAGCTTTCGTCCGTCTGGGAGAGCCGCGCCAATGCCTTCGCCATGGTGATCGTGACGACGCTGCTTGCGCTCATGCTGCTCCCGACCTGGGAGCATGTCGAAGAGCGGATCATCAGCGTGACGCCCGTTCTGCAGATCAGCGAAGCCTGGCGCGAAGCGGCGCTGCTCGTGGGCGTCGTGCTGATGCTCATCACCGCGGCCGACAAGATGCTGCGGGCGAGCTCGCTCGCGCAGATCGCGGTCAGCCTTGTCGTTCTCGCGGCCGTCTTCGGCTGTTTTCAGCTGGCGATGCCCTGGTTCGAGGAAATCGGCAATTACAGCCTCCTGATCTTCTTCATCGGCCTCGTCCTCCTCGGCATCATGCTCGGCGTCCCGATCGCGTTCGCCTTCGTCCTGGCAACGGCCGCCTATCTCAATTTCGCCAGCTGGGTGCCGATCTCGATCGTGCCGGGCCGGATGAGCGAGGGCATGTCGCACATGATCCTGCTCTCTGTTCCCATGTTCGTCTTCCTCGGCGCCGTCATCGAAATGGCCGGCCTCGCACAGGCCATGATCGCCTTCCTCGTCTCGCTGATCGGCCACCTGCGCGGCGGTCTGCAATATGTCCTCCTCGGCGCCATCTATCTTGTCTCGGGCATTTCCGGCGCAAAGGCCGCCGATATGGCCGCCGTCGCACCGGCCCTGTTCCCCGAAATGAAGAAGCGCGGCAACAAGGACAGCGACCTCGTCTCCCTGCTCTCGGCATCGGCCGTCATGTCGGAAACCATTCCGCCATCGATCGTGCTGATCACGGTCGGCTCCGTCACGGGCGTCTCGATCGCGGCGCTCTTCACCGCCGGCCTCCTGCCCGCCTTCGTCGGCATGCTCGCCCTCTGCGTCGTCGTCTTCATCCAGACGCGCGGCGAGGACAACAGCCAGGCCCGCAAGATCGACGGCAAGACGAAGCTGAAGCTCTTCATCGCGGCCATTCCGGGGCTCGGCCTGCCGATCGTCATCCGCACGGCCGTCGTCGAAGGCGTGGCCACGGCCACCGAAGTGGCGACCATCGGCATCATCTACTCCATTATCGTCGGAGCCCTGTTCTATCGCCAGATGAAGTGGCGCCGGCTCTATCCGATGCTGGTCGATGCCGCCTCGCTTTCCGGCTCGATCCTGCTCGTCGTGGGCGCTGCCACCGCCATGGGCTGGGCGCTGACGCAGTCCGGCTTCTCGCAGTACCTGGTCGATCTGATGCAGGGCGTTCCCGGCGGCAAGATGGGCTTCCTGTTGCTCTCGGCGCTGGCCTTCATCATCCTCGGCAGCGTGCTCGAAGGCGTCCCGGCCATCGTGCTCTTCGGCCCCCTCCTCTTCCCCATCGCCAAGCTGATGGGGATCGACGAGGTGCATTACGCGATCGTTGCGGTCTTCGCGATGGGGTTCGGCCTGTTCTCGCCACCCTTCGGCGTCGGCTTCTACCTCGCCTGCGCCATCGGCCGCGTTTCGCCGGACGATGTCATCGGCAAGGTCTGGCCGCACCTCCTCGCCCTCTTCATCGCCCTGCTGCTGATCATCTTCATTCCCTGGATCTCGATCGGCTTCCTGTAGCAAACAGCTGTCCAGCCGGCCGGCCGGGACCGTCTCAACGGTCGAACGGGCCCGCCGGCGACGGAAACGAACCAATGCCGGTGCCGGACGTCCTTGCGACGGTCCCGGGGCCGGCATTGCCGCGTCTGGCACCAGCCGTGGCCGTTGCGCGGGCTTCGGACAGGTCCGGCATCCCCTGCAATCCATTACTTCGTGGTACACACCACACCAACGGACCGCATGCGCACGATGCTGCTTGCACAGCATTATTCGGAGACCGAATACCGATTGTAAAACGTCCGGTTCTTCTGTCACATTCGAGCCTGCAGACGAAGGTCGGAAATGTGCACCGAAACCCGAAAGAAGAACCCGCCGGGTACGACTTTTGGTATATTACACTTAAGTAATTTTTCATCGCTTCACCGTAGGAATCGAACAAATTCTTAAAGGATCTGTTCATGAAGATGTCTATACGGAGCCTCCTGATCGGCATGTTTGCCGTTCTGAGTTTGACCCTTGCAGCAACAATCGCATTCTCGATGGTCCTGTCCTATCGGGCCTATCTTCGCGACGACGAAGTTTCGACGCTGACGAATCTCGACAAGGCTCTGTTCGAGGCGCTGGTGGCGTTCCGCAGCGAGCGCGGCGACAGCGCTTCGGCCCTGAAGCTGAAAAGCAGCGATGCGGCCGGATCGATCGCGTCCTTTACCAAGATGCGCCAGATCGTCGATCGCGGCATGACGGAAGCCGACCGGGTCACGAGCGACATCACGGACGGCAACGTTCGCCAGCAATACGCAACGGTCCAGGCAACTTTCGAGAAGGTGAAGACCTATCGGGCAACCATCGACAGCGCGCTGGCCAATCCCCTCGAGAGCCGCGACGTGAGCGTCATCAAGACCTCCATGGATCTTGGCGCCACCTTCCTCACGGATATCGAGACGGCGCTTCTGGCTTCGGAGGCGCGGATCCGGACGGTCGATCCCGCAACGGTACCGATGATGCAGATCCGGGCCTCCGCCTGGTCCACGCGCGCGCTTGGCGGCGGAGCCTCGCTCCTCCTCAACAATGTCGTCACCAGCCCGACCGCTCCCGACCCGCAGATCGCTTCGCAGCTGGCGATTTTCGATGCGAAGATCGATTACGCCTGGAAGGCCGTGGAAATGCTGGTCAAGCACCCGCAGACCCCGCAGGAGATCCAGGATGCCTTCGAAGACGCGAACCGGACCTATTTCGCCGGCAGCTATGCCGAGATGCGGAACGCCGTGATCGCCAAGATCGCCGCCGGCGAGAAGCCTTCCCTGACCATCGACGACTGGCGTGCCCCGACGACCGCATCGCTGTTCAAGATCGCGAACGTCGCGATCCTCGCGATGGACACGATCGATCGCGAGGCGACAGCGACGAAATCCGCAGCCCTACGCCAGTTCCTCACCCTGCTCGGACTGTTTGCCTTTTCCCTCGCGACCGGCGTGGTCGCCATGGGCGTCATCGTCTACAAGGTCACCAAGCCGCTGGCTGCGCTCACGCACTGCATGCGCGCCCTTGCGGACGGCAATCTGAAGATCACGATCCCCGGCGTCGAGCGCGGGGACGAGATGGGCAAGATGGCGCAATCGGTCGAGGTCTTCCAGATCGCCGCCGTGCGAAACCAGGAACTGGAAAACAACGCGACGGCGAACCGTCTGGCCGCCGAGCAGGAACGCGAAAACATCCGTATCACGGCCGAAGCGGAAGCCGAGGATCGCCTGAACCGGGCAACGGGAACGCTCGCCGCGAGCCTTCGCCGCCTGTCGACCGGCGACATGCAGTGCGAAATCACGGCACCTCTGGCGCCGCAGTTCGAAGACCTGCGCGCGGACTTCAACACGTCGGTCGAAAAGCTGCGCTCCGCCCTGGTGTCCGTCGATGGCTCCGTCGTCATCGTCACCAACGGCTCCAGCGAGATCTCCGAGGCCTCCGACAACCTCGCCAAGCGAACGGAACAGCAGGCCGCAGCCCTCGAGGAAACAGCGGCAGCGCTCGAGCAGATCACCGTCAACGTGGCCGCGACGTCGCAGCTCACGGTCAAGGCGCGCGATGTCGTGCGTTCCGCCCGGGAGCGCGCCGATCGGTCGGGCGTGGTCGTGCGTGATGCCGTGGTCGCCATGCAGCGGATCGAGGATTCGTCGCGCCAGATCGAGCAGATCATCTCGGTGATCGACGAAATCGCCTTCCAGACCAACCTTCTGGCGCTGAACGCCGGCGTCGAGGCTGCCCGCGCCGGCGAAGCCGGGCGCGGCTTCGCGGTGGTCGCACAGGAGGTTCGCGAACTGGCGCAGCGCTCCGCCACGGCGGCACGCGAGATCAAGAAGCTGATCGTCAACTCCTCATCCGCCGTCAGCCAGGGCGTCGACCTCGTCGGACAGACCGGCGAAGGCCTGACGGAGATCGAACAGCTCGTTCAGGTCATCAACGCCCATATGGATGCCATCGCCACGGCGGCAGGCGAGCAGTCTTCCGGCCTTGCGGAGGTAAACGTCGCGATCAATCACATGGATCACGCCACGCAGCAGAACGCGGCCATGGTCGAGGAGATGACGGCGGCCGGCGCAGGCCTCGCACAGGAAAGCGCCAACCTGACGAACCTCCTGTCCTACTTCGTCCTCTCGGACCGCGACGCCGGCATGCCGTCCGCCCCACTCCGCAGGCGGGCCTGACGCGCGGGCCCGGGGCCGACGGCTTCTGAGCGAGACGGCGCGAACAAGCAAGGCCGGGCGACATCGCCCGGCCTTGCTGCGTCTGGGGTCACGCCGCTCTCCCTTGCCTCGGCGAACCGTGGCAAGGTGCGGTGAAGGGAAACGGGACAGGGCCGGCCGGCCATCAAACGATGCGCTTGCCCTCGACGTCGAGAACCTCTTCGCCGTCTTCCTTGGCGAAGGCGCCGGTATGGGTCTCCGGCAGGATGTCCAGCACCCGTTCGGAGGGACGGGCAAGGCGCGTGCCCATCGGCGTTACCACGAAGGGACGATTGATCAGGATCGGATGCGCCAGCATCGCGTCGAGCAACTGGTCATCGGAGAGGTCCGGATCATCGAGACCCAGCTCCGCATAGGGTGTCCCCTTCTCGCGGATGGCGCCCCTTACCGTCAGACCGGCATCGCCGATCATCCTCACCAGCCGCTCGCGGGTCGGAGGCGTCTCCAGATAGGCGATCACGGTGGGTTCGATCCCCGCATTCCGGATCATCGCCAGCGTATTGCGCGAGGTGCCGCAGGCGGGATTGTGGTAGATGGTGACATCCATGGTCTCAGGCCTTCCCGATGGTTGCGGCATGGGTCCGAACGGCGGCGCCGCGTTCGTACCAGCCCCTGCTGCGATTGACGATCCAGACGACGGACAGCATCACCGGCACCTCGACCAGAACGCCGACGACGGTTGCGAGCGCAGCACCGGACGTGAAGCCGAACAGGCTGATCGCTGCTGCAACCGCCAGCTCGAAGAAGTTCGAGGCGCCGATCAGTGCGGAGGGCCCGGCAACGCAGTGCGCCTCGCCGCTGACGCGATTGAGCAGATAGGCGAGGCCGGCGTTGAGATACACCTGAATGAGGATCGGCACGGCCAACAGCGCGATCACGGTCGGCTGCGCGACGATCTGCTCGCCCTGGAAACCGAACAGGAGCACGAGTGTGCCCAGAAGCGCCAGCAGCGACACCGGCTGCAGACGGACGGCCAGACGCTCGACATCCGTGCTCCGGCGCAGCAGCTGCGCGACGACGACCGGCAGGACGATGTAAAGCACCACCGAGAGGATGAGCGTATCCCACGGGACAGTGATGGCGGAGAGCCCGAGCAACAGGGCGACGATCGGCGCGAAGGCGACTACCATAATCGCGTCGTTGAGGGCGACCTGGCTCAGCGTGAAATGCGGCTCGCCCTTCGTGAGGTTCGACCAGACGAACACCATGGCCGTGCAGGGTGCGGCGGCAAGAATGATGAGGCCGGCAATGTAGCTGTCGATCTGCGTTTCCGGCAGGTACGGCCGGAACAGCCAACCGATGAACAACCAGCCGAGCAGCGCCATGGAGAATGGCTTGACCGCCCAGTTGATGAACACAGTAATGCCGATGCCGCGCCAGTGGCGGCCGACGAGGGCCAGCGTGGCAAAATCGATCTTCAGCAGCATGGGAACGATCATCAGCCAGATCAGCACCGCCACCGGCAGGTTGACCTTGGCCACCTCCACCGCCCCGACGAACTGAAACACGCCGGGCATCAGGTGCCCGAGGGCGATGCCGACGAGGATGCAGAGAGCGACCCACAGGGTCAGGTAGCGTTCGAACGTCGACATCAGAGTCCCAAATCTCTCTTTTGGCGTTCATGAACGGCATTCTCAAAGGTCGACACGACGGCCTCGCTGCAACCGCACACCGAGATTTCCGGGCATCGCACGCGGGTCATTGCGGCCCACCCGGCGTTGTCGAAGCGCAGCATGGGGTCAGTGCGGCGATGAGGGGCGCACACATCTCCGCATGTCCCCCGCAGCAATCCTTGACCAGATACAGCGTCAGCTCGCGCAGTGCATCGATCTTCGCGCGATAGACGATCGATCGACTGAAGCGCTCGCCTGCGACAAGGTTCGCGCGGGACAGAATCGCAAGATGGGCGGACATGGTATTTTGCGGCACGCCGAGAAGCCGCGCGAGCTCGCCGGCCGGCAGCCCTTCGGGCTCATGTCGAACCAGCAGACGAAAGGTTTCCAGCCGGGTGGCTTGTGCAAGGGCGCCGAGCGCATCGATGGCGGATGTGGATTCCATATATCCAGATAATCAGATATCTGATCGACGTCAAGCATATGACGGTGCGAGACAGCCCAAACGGTCGGATCGATCGCAGGACGTCCATTGTGACGATGAATAGGAAAAACGTCAGCCAGAAGATGAAACGGGAGATTTTGGTGGGTGATGTAGGGTTCGAACCTACGACCCGCTGATTAAGAGTCAGCTGCTCTACCAACTGAGCTAATCACCCACGAGGACTGCATTGCTGCGGTCTGACGCGGCGTATAAAGGCCTTCGCGCGGCTTGTCCAGTTGTCGCGGACAGGAATCCGTGGAAAGGGCGAATTATCAGAGATAGAGTTCGCCGGCGGCGATCTTGACCGCCTGCCCGCCGATCCGCGCACCGGCGATATCGCCATTCGCGATGTCGAGATGAAGGTGGAGGAAGGAAGGCCGGCCCATTTCGACGCCCTGCTCCACGAGAAAGCTGTGATGGCCCTCGGTGAGCTTGTCGAAACAATGGATGGCAGCCGAGAAGGCGGCGAGCGCGGCACCGGTCGCCGGGTCTTCGTGAATGCCCATGCCGGGCGCGAACATGCGGACATGGAAGCGGGCAGTGTGGTTGATGCCGCCGCGGCAATAAAGATAGGCGCTCGCCAGACGGCCGTCGGCCATCGGCGCGATCTGCTCCCAGCGCCCCGCGTCGAATTCCACATCCGTCATCGCATTGAGGTCGTGCAGCGGCACGGCCACGAAGGGCACGCCCGCGCTCCAGAGCGCCGGTACGTGATTCTCGAAGCCGATCTGGGTCGTTTTCAAACCGAGCGCATCGGCAAGCCGGCCGATGTCGAAGCGTGCATCGAGCCGCACCGACTTGCGCGGCAGGTCGAACTCCGCAAAGCCTGCCTCCCCCGGCCGCAGCTTCACGGCGCAGCGCACCGGACCGATGCTCTCCTCGAGCACGTGCACCAGGTCGCGGTTCACCCCCTCGCCCGCCTGTGCGGCCTCCGCGAGCGCCACGGCCGTGCCGACGGTCGGGTGCCCGGCAAAGGGCAGTTCGGTACCCGGCGTGAAGATCCGCAGTCGCGCGGCGGAGGTCGGATTTTCCGGCCGGCAGACGAATACGGTCTCGGACAGGTTGAATTCGCCGGCGATCGCCAGCATGGCCTCGGTCGAAAGTCCGTCTCCGTCAAAGACAACGGCGAGCGGGTTGCCCTGAAGCTTCTCGCTGGTGAAGACGTCGTAGATCGCGTAGCGGCGTGCCAAATCCGTTCTCCCATTCCGTGCGGCCGCCTCGGTATCACCGGTCGCCCGCGGACCTTGCCTTCGCGCTCCGCCGGGGGCAAGGCCAAAACGTCATCGCGGCTGTCCGAAGATGTGCGCAAGAATGACCCGCATGAAGGGCTGGTAGTTGTGTCGCCCGGGATCGGCATCGAAGATCGCGACCGCACCGTCGATCTCCTCCTCCTCGGCCGTCTCGACGTGCAGCCGGATGCGCTCGAGGATGGCGGCCGAGGTTTCGGCAAAGCGGAGCCTGCGAAACAGCGTGACGGCGCCATGGATATGCAGAGCCTGGAACGGCCCGGCCTGCGCCTCCGCAAGATCGAGTCCCGTTTCCTCCAGTACCTCGCGGCGCATATTGCCCGGCACGTCGCAAACCCGGCCGCGGGCATCCTCCACGATGTCGGAGGCGTCGATGGAGCCCGCCGCGCAATAGACCTTGCCCGGATTGGCCGTCCGCGCGCCCATGCGCACCGCGATGACAGCCCCGTCGGCAGTCTCGATCACGGGAATGGCCGCGAGGTGGCAGGCGACCGGAGGCCGGGAGACGTTGCGCCACCAGAGAAATGCCGCATAGGGCGCGAGATAGCCCTCGCCGACGATCGTACCGGCATCCACGGTCAGGCGGTGTTGCAGCACCATCTCGCCGTTGAAGAGCGAAGGATTGGCCGCATGCTCCCGCTCCCAGTTCGCCGCGATCTCGGGACCATGCCGGGCAAGGATGGGATGCGACCCCGGCAGGACCCGCAGATCGGTGCCGGCGACGGGAAAGATCGTGCCTTCCGCGGGCCAGCCGGCCCCGATGCCGGAGTTGCCCTGCGTATGGATCTGCGGCGCCTCAAACATCCAGAGCCACCACGACGGGGCAATGGTCCGATGCCTTGGGCCGGTCCCATCCGGTGCGGGGATACCGTTCGACGTCCTGGCCCGGCGGAAATACGGTGCGATAGGGCTGACCGGCGCGGATGATCTCCGGCACGGCGCCGGCATTGCGCATCGCCAGCGCCGGCGACAGCCAGATATAGTCGAGCTGGCAGAGATGACGCTCCGCCGGGCCGCGGCTGTGGAACAGCGTCCAGCGATCGAGCACCGGTCGCCGCTGGACGACGTTTTCGGCGAAGCCGTCCGCCGCGAACACGTCGAGCGCTGCGGAGGTGTCCGCTGCCGGCGCGAAACCGTAGCCGTTGCGACGGTCGCCGGTGACGTCGATGCGCTCGCGATAGTCATTCATGTCGCCGCAGATCGCAAAGCTTGCGGCCTGCAGATGGCCGGCGAACCGCTTCTCGATGATGCTGCGCACCGCCAGCGCCTCGGCACGCCGCACCGGCATGGTGGAGAGCCGGCCGTCCACCCCGTCCCGGCTCGGGCCCATCGACTTGAAATGGACGACGAACAGCGTCAGCGGCCGTCCCCCGATCGTCAGCTCCAGCTGCAGGCAGTCGCGGCGGAAGATGCGGTCCTCCGGGACATTCGTGCGGGCGATCTCCGCATCGTGAAGGCCGAGATCGGCATAGGTCAGTGCGGCGTGCGAGATAGCGCCGGTGCAGACGATCGCCTCGCCGTCGCGCGTCGTCTCCCGCATCATCACCGCGACGTCGATACCGCGTCCGTCGTTTCCCTCGATCAGCACCTTCTTGCGATAGCCGCTGCCCATCATCCGGTAGAGATAGCCATATTCGAAGGCCTCCAGCGCGGCGATGTCGTCCGCCTCCTGCAGGCAGAGAATGTCGGCATCGCAATCGGCGATCGCCAGCGCCGACATCTGCCGCGTGTCGTCGGCATGGGTGATGGTGCGCGCCTCTTCCAGACGCTCATAGGCCGCCTCGTTGCCTATATCGAACAGGCGAAGCACGCGATCCTGCTTGGACGGATTGCGGAAGCCGGAGAAATCGAACCGGCGCATTAGATTTTCGATGTTGAAGGTGGCAAGTCGAAGGGTCATGAAGGCATCCGCTGTCTCGTCCCGACCATAGACGGGACGGCGAAAGAGGCAAGCGTGGAAGAGGCGGTGCTCACGCAAGCAACCGCTCATCTGCCGGAACCGTCATTCCCGCAAAGGTCGCCCTGCCCTATCTGGCTCTGCACGACGGACAACAGGAGGAATCAGCATGGAATACCGCAATCTCGGCCGCTCGGGCCTCAAGGTCTCCACCATCACCATGGGGACGATGACCATGGGCGGCAAGGGCTGGGCCTCGATGGTCGGCAGCCAGGGCGTGGACGAGGCCCGTCGGCTGATCGACATGTGCCTCGACGCCGGCGTCAACCTGATCGACACCGCCAACGCCTATTCCGCCGGAGCCTCGGAGGAAATCATCGGCGAGGTCCTAGGCGGCAAGCGCAAGAACGACGTGCTGATCGCGACCAAGGCGCGCTTTCCCATGGGTGACGGCATCAACAATCAGGGCCTGTCGCGCCACCATCTCATCCGCGAATGCGAGGCGAGCCTCAAACGGCTGAACACCGACGTCATCGACCTCTACCAGGTCCACCAGTGGGACGGACAGACGCCGCTGGACGAGACGATGGCGGCGCTCGACACGCTCGTGCAGCACGGCAAGGTGCGCTACATCGGCTGCTCGAACTTCTCCGGCTGGCACATCATGAAGGCCATGGGCATCAGCGCCAGCGACCACCGCCACCGCTTCGTCAGCCAGCAGATCCATTACACGCTGGAAGCGCGCGAGGCCGAATACGAGCTGCTGCCGATCTCGATCGACCAGGGCCTCGGCGTTCTCGTTTGGAGCCCGATCGCCGGCGGCCTGCTCTCCGGCAAGCACCGGCGCAACCACACGCCGGAGGGCAGCCGTCAGGCCGCCGGCTGGACGGAACCGCCGATCCGCGACGTCGACCGTCTCTGGTCGATCGTGGACGTCCTGGTCGAAACCGCGGAAAGCCGCGGCGTGTCGGCCGCGCAGGTGGCGCTCGCCTGGCTGATCGGCCGCAAGGCGGTGACATCGGTCATCATCGGCGGGCGGACGGAAGAACAGTTCCGCGACAATCTCGCGGCCGCCGATCTGAAACTGACGGAGGACGAACGCAACCGCCTCGACACCGTCAGCGCGCCGCCCATCCTCTACCCCTATTGGCACCAGATGCAGACGGCCGCCGAGCGTCTCGGCGAGGCCGATCTGTCGCTCCTCGGCCCGCATATCGCCAAGGCGTAAAGGCAGAGCGCCCGCGGCGGACCATCGTCCACCGCGGGAAGCCGCGATCAGAGACGCTTGAGCAGCTCGGCCTTCTTGGCGGAAAACTCGTCATCCGACAGGATACCCGCAGTTCGCAGGGCAGCGAGCTTCTCGATCAAGGCGATGACTTGCAGGCCGTCCGAAGCCGGCTGGGCTGTCGAGGCCGCGGGCAGTGGTCGATCCGATGTGGGAGCGGACGCTTCCGTGCGGGATTCCGCTGCATCCACCAGACGTTCCTCCAGCGACGCGCTCGAAGGGCTGATGGCGGCGAGCGGCGCGGACTGCGCGGAAGACCAGCTTTCCCCGCCCGTCTCGCCGGCGCCCGTGTGTTGCGCGGACCAGGGATCGGATCGGCCCGGAACATCGGCATATCCGGCACCGGCATGGCTCTTGTCATGGTTGCCGATCGGCGCGGCGCCGGGCAGATCCCCGCCATTGTTGAGACGGCGAAGGCCGGAGACGGAAAAGGACCCGCGCTGGCTGGTAAAGGTCTGCGAGCCCCCGATGCCCTGCTGTTGGCCGACGCCGGAGATCAGATGATCTTCCGTATCGTAGAGCGTCACGCCGTCGCCGTCCTTGATGGCAAGGCAGCGCTGGGACGGGAAGACGGCATAGGCGCTGTCGTTCTGCGCGCCGGTGCTGGAGGGAACGCCGAGCCACTGCGGCCACCAGGCGTGCTGCCCGCTCGGACCATCCGGCAGATCGATGCGTCCGGACGACAGGGCGTCCGCGAGGCTGTTGCAGAGATTGTCGACCGTGGTCTTCAGGCCGTGATTGAACATATCGCCAACCATGGTCATGCCGCCGCGCATCCACTGGCCGTGACCGCCGAGTTCCGCGATATCGAACTGCGCCATCGTGCCGTGTCCGCGCTTGACCGCAACGAGCATGGCCGTGACAGCGCTTTCGCTCAGCTGAAACCGGCCGGCGAGGTCGGAAATAAAGGCTTTTGTGGCATCGCTCTGGCCCTGCATCGATCGTCCTCTCAGGTGACATCACGCGGGGAAAGCCGCGTACCCCTCTCATGACAGAGTGGTACGCGAATACATAGAGCGATGCTTGCAGACGATCAGGCGACCTTGGCGAGTATTTCGCCGCGGATGAGGTTGGCGAGGCGCGAGATGCCCTCCTCGATCATCGTCTCGTTGGCGCAGGAGAAGCTGACGCGCAGCGTGTTGGCACCGGAGCCATCGGCGAAGAACGCCTTACCGGGCACGAAGGCGACTTTGGCTGTGACCAGCGATTTGGCCAGCAGCGCGGCCCCCTCCATGCCCACCGGCAGCGTCAGCCAGACGAACATGCCGCCTTCCGGACGCGTCCAGGACACGCCGTCGGGCATGTGCGTTTCCAGCGCCTTCAGCATCGCATCGCGGCGCTGGCTGTAGACGGAGCGGATCTTGTCGACCTGCCGGTCGAAGCCACGCTCGGCGACATGGCAGATCGCCATCTGGTTGATGGTCGAGGAGTGCAGGTCGGCCGCCTGCTTCATCAGGACGAGCTTGCGGATGACCGGCATGGCGGCCACGACGAAACCGACGCGCAGACCCGGCGCCAGCGTCTTGGAGAACGAGCCGCTATAGATGGTGCGCGTCTCGTTGATGGTGCCCTTGCGGGCGATCTCCAGCGCGAGGATCGGCGGGATCGCGTCGCCGTTGAAGCGCAGCGACTGGTAGGCACCGTCCTCGATGATGGCGATGTCCATTTCGTCGGCCATATCGATCAGCGCCTCGCGCTGGGTGCGCGTCACGGTTTCACCGGTCGGATTTGAGAAATCGGCCGACAGATAGGCGAACTTGACGCGGCCGCCGGCTTTCGCCGCCGTTTCCTGATAGGCGGCCGGCGTGCGATTGCCGCCGGGCGTCAGCTGGTCGTAGTTCGGCTCGTAGGCATTGAAGGCCTGCAGCGCGCCGAGATAGGTCGGCCATGTTACCAGAGCCGTATCGTTCGGCGACAGGAACAGCTTGCCCAGATAATCGAGCGCCTGCTGCGAGCCGGACGTGATGAGGATGTTTTCCGCCTCGCAGGGAATGCCGATCTTCGCCATTTCGCCGACCAGCCATTCGCGCAGCGGCAGATAGCCTTCGCTCACCGAATACTGAAGGGCGGCACCGACCGAGGGCCCGGAGAAGATATCGGCATAGGCCGTCTTGAATTCCGCATCCGGAAACAGGGCCGGGTCCGGAATGCCGCCGGCAAACGAGATGATGTCGGGTCGATCGAGCAGCTTCAGAAGTTCGCGGATTTCCGACGCGCGCATGCGGCTCGAGCGCGTTGCGAAAATGGATTCCCAGTCCAGCATGGATGTTTCCTCGATGATGCTTTTGCCGAACCACATCACGGCAGGTGGAATAAGTCAACAATACTGACCTAAATCAGCGGAAAAAGTCCCCTCGTCGGGGTGGCCGAGAGAGGCGGGCGTCGGGTGCTGCGGATGGGTGACACGGGAGATCTTAGGCCGACGTGGAGCGCCGGGCACGCATGCCCGGCGAGGTCTCTCGGGAAGGGTCCGGTCCTCGGCCGGCCTCCCCATGCATCAGCGTGGCTGACACGTCTTACGCTTTGCCGGATGTCACACTGCACGCGATCAGGGCGCCGATGGCGCAGAGAATCGCGAAGTCGAACCAGGCGAAATACTCCATCACAGTCGTCATCACACTATCCTCCTCGATGTGGAACGAGACAGGGTCAGTGTGCACCCAACAGCGCAATCATGCAACCTCCAATGTAATTTTTTGCAAAGCACAATCATTTTTGCGCTGCAAAACAACGATGGGTGGCCATGTCCGCCAGGAACGAAAACGCCGGGCACGATAGCCCGGCATTCTCAGCATGCGATGCGCGCAGGCTTAGTTGCGGGCCTTGTCGACCAGCTGGTTCTTCGCGATCCAGGGCATCATGCCGCGCAGCTTGGCGCCGACTTCCTCGATCTGGTGCGTGTCGTTCATGCGGCGGATACCCTTGAAGCGCGCCGCGCCCGAACGGTATTCCTGCATCCAGTCCGACGTGAACTTGCCGGTCTGGATGTCGTGCAGGACGCGCTTCATCTCGGCCTTGGTTTCCGCCGTGATGATGCGCGGACCCGTGACGTATTCGCCCCACTCGGCCGTGTTGGAGATCGAGTAGTTCATGTTGGCGATGCCGCCTTCATAGATCAGGTCGACGATCAGCTTCACTTCGTGCAGGCACTCGAAATACGCCATTTCCGGCGCATAACCGCCTTCGACCAGCGTTTCGAAGCCGGCGCGGATCAGTTCGACCAGACCGCCGCAGAGAACGACCTGCTCGCCGAAGAGGTCGGTTTCGCACTCTTCCTTGAAGTTTGTCTCGATGATGCCCGAACGGCCGCCGCCGACGCCGCAGGCGTAGGAGAGCGCGAGATCGAGCGCATTGCCCGAAGCGTCCTTCTCGACGGCCACGAGGCAGGGAACGCCGCCGCCCTTCTGGTATTCGCCGCGAACCGTGTGGCCGGGGCCCTTCGGCGCGATCATGACGACATCGAGCGTGTCCTTTGGCTCGATAAGGCCGAAGTGGACGTTCAGGCCGTGAGCGAACGCGATGGCGGCGCCGTCGCGGATGTTGCCGGCGATGTCGGCCTTGTAGATGTCGGCCTGGAGTTCGTCCGGCGTCGCCATCATCAGGAGGTCGCCCCACTTGGCGGCTTCGGCAACGGTCATGACCTTGAAGCCGTCGGCTTCGGCCTTCTTGACGGTCGGCGAACCGGCCTTCAGCGCGATGACGACGTTGGTCGCGCCGCTATCCTTGAGGTTCAGCGCGTGGGCGCGACCCTGGCTGCCATAGCCGACGATGACGACGTTCTTGGACTTGATGAGATTGAGATCGGCATCACGATCGTAATAGACGCGCATGGAATGTATCCTTCCCTGGTTGAACCTTCGGCCGCCTTCAGGGCTTGGCCGTTTCCTTCTTCGTGCCGCAGAGATCGAGAAAGGCGTCGACCGCCCGCTCCGCCCTGCGGCTGAAATCCTGTTTCGTCAGCTTCATGTCCTCACCGAGCAGCATGCGAAGATGCAGATCGGTGACGACGAGCCCGTAGAGCATGCCATAGGCCTCCTCGCCATTGTCAAAGCGCAGCAGGCCCGCCCGGCGTCCGGCATCGAGCAATCCGCCGGCACGCTTGCCGATCTGGCGCCGTCCCCGCTCCTGCAGCATTTGCCCCAGATGCGAGCCGTCGCGGCTCGCCTGCCCGATCGCCAGACGGTTCAGCGCCAGCGAAACGTCGCCGCTGAGGACGTCGAGCAGATCGCGGGCGAAAACCACGAGATGCGCACGCAAGCTGTCCGCCGTCAGCGTTTCCGCCCGCTCGTCCAGCGTGCGCACCTTGCTCGCCTGATAGCCGATCATCGCCGAGAGAATGCCGTCGCGATCACCGAACCACTTGTAGAGGCTTTCCTTGGAGCAGTTCGCCGCCCGGGCAACGCCTGCCGTCGTCAAGGCCCGCTCGCCGCCATCGACCAGCAGCCGAAGCGCGCTGTCGAGAACAGCGTTCTGGCGCGGCGAAAATTCCGGCTGGGTGGACAGAGACGACACGGGCGACAAACCTCCAATACAAGTACCGTACGGTACGGTTCTGCTTATGCCGTATGCCTTGCCGCCGGTCAAGCCGCCGGATCGAAATTTATCGAAGACGCGGAAACATAAGAATGGACCTCCCGCTTGCGCGCGGGCTGGTCTACAGATCGATCGGAGATATTCGGAGGAACACCATGTCGAAGCGTTACGCCATCGCCTTCACGCTCGTCGCCGCGCTGTCGTCGGCGCCATTCGCTTTCGCGCAATCGACGGCGGAGACCCGGGAGCGGATCGAGTCGCTGCACGGCAATTCCCAAGGCTTCGACGACAGCTTCAAGCTGCTCACAGAGGCGATGCGCTTCGGCGATCCGGTCACGGTGGCCAATCTGGGCGCCTACCCGCTGACCATCAACGCCAATGGCGAGACCTATGAGATCCAGTCGGACGACGACATGGTGGAGAATTACGAGAAGCTGGTGATGCAGGAGACCCAGAACAGCGTGGCGGAACAGGCCTATGGCGACTTGATCGTCAACAGCGACGGGGTCGGCTTTGCCAATGGCGCCCTGTGGATGGCGGCGATCTGCGACACGGACGACTGCGGCGTCTCGCACTGGGCCATCACCAGCATCAACAATTGAGGACTTGGAGCAATTGGAAACAATGAGATCGTGAGTTTTCTCTAGATGGCGTAATCGACCGGAAACGCGCCGCCGCTTTTCAGGACCTCCATCGAGATCGACGCGGAGACATCGAAAAGTTCCGTCTTGCGCACGATCTGCTTGTAGATCACGTCGTAATGCTCGACGCGCGGCAGCACGATCTTGAGGATGTAATCGTAATTGCCGGTCAGCCGGTGCACCTCGACGATCTCCGGTATGTCGCGGATGATCCGGCGAAACCCGTCGATCCACTCGTCGGAATGCTGCGTCGTCTTGATCAGCGCAAAGACCGTCGTGGGCACGCCGATCCGGTGGCGATCGAGCACGGCAATTCGGCGCGATATATAGCCCGCCTCCTCCAGCCGCTGGATCCGGCGCGAGCAGGCCGACACCGACAGGCGGATCTTCTCGGCAAGCACCGTCACCGACTGGTCCGCATCCTCCTGCAGCAATCCCAGCAGCTTCCGGTCACGATCATCGAGCATTCAGGCGCCTCCATGCAGCTTGGTGCGCAAATATTGCACGTACTGACACTTTCGCGCAATTTGTTTGCGTGATGGGACGCAGATGGACCTGAAAATGCAATCACATAAGAAGAAATCCGCCGCATCATGGTCGTCATCGCAAGCGAAGCAGGGGAAACGGCATCATGCGCAAGATCGGCCTTATCGGTGGAATGAGCTTCGAGAGTTCGGCGGTCTATTACCGCATGGTCAACGAAGCGGTGCGGTCCCGCCTCGGCGGCCTGCACTCGGCCGAGGTCCTGATGCATTCCGTGGATTTCCAGTCGATCGTCGATCTGCAGATGGCAGGCCGCTGGGCCGATGCCGCCAAGCGCCTGGCCGATGTCGCGCGCGGACTGGAAGCCGCCGGTGCGGACTGCGTTCTGATCTGCACGAACACGATGCATCTGGTGGCCGAAGAGGTGCAGGCCGCGATCGGCGTGCCGCTGATCAACATCATCGACGAGACGGCGCAGGCCATGACCGCCGCCGGCATCCGCCGGCCGCTGCTGCTTGCCACGCGCTATACGATGGAACACGGCTTCTACGCGGACCGCATGGCGGGCCTCGGTATCGCGGTCATGGTGCCCGAAGCCGACGATCGCACCCTTGTCCATGACGTCATCTTCAAGGAGCTCTGCGCCGGCCACATCCACGCCGCTTCGCGCGAGGCATTGCACGCGGTGATCGCCAAAGCGAAGGCACAGGGCGCCGATGCCGTCATTCTCGGCTGCACCGAGATCTGCCTGATCCTCGATCCCGATACGCTCGCCCTGCCCGGCTTCGATTCGACTGCCATCCATGCAAAGGCCGCCGTCGCCTTCGCGCTCGACGAAGCCGGCGAAACCGTCTGCCGCAAGGCAGCCTGAAGCGACGGGTTCAGCCTGCGGCGTCGAACGCGGTGCGCGCCTCGCGGATGGCGCCGTGGTGGCTTGTCGACCAGTCCACGAGCGGCAGAAGCACGGTCAGGAACGAGCGGCCGAGGTCCGTCAGGGCGTAATCCACGCTCGGCGGATTGGTCGGGTAGACGGTGCGCGAGATATAGCCGTCGCGCTGGAGATCGCGCAGCGTCTGCGTCAGCATGCGCTGCGAGATATCCGGGATGGTGCGCTTGAGCGCTGAAAAGCGCATCGGTCCCTCGCTCAGCGCATGAATCATCAGCGTCGTCCACTTGCCCGCGATGTTGCCGAGCACGTCGCGCATGGGGCAGTTGGCCGGCGTGAAGACGATGCCGCCGATCATGATGGCGCTTTCCCCCTGGGTCTTGCGGACATTCGTGTTCATCGGTCGGTTCCCTTTCTGTGCCTATCGGCGAAAAAACTGCCGCCTTTACAGATGCGCCCTCCTCATGGATGAAGAGAAGGTCTCTTTTCGAGACCATATCTTTCATCGGCCTCGCCGGCAATGCGGCAGCCGTCATTCTTGAGAAGGAAGTCCATGTCCACGATCCTCGTTACCGGCGCCTCCGGCCAGTTCGGCCGTCTCGTTCTCGACGCCCTCCTCGCATCCGGAAACGTCGCACCGGCCGATATCGTCGCCGCCAGCCGCGATACGGGCAAGCTCGCCGCTTATGCCGAGAAGGGCGTAACGCTGCGCACGGCGGACTTCGATGACGCCGCCACGCTCGACGCTGCCTTTGCAGGTATCGACAAGGCCCTGATCATCTCGACCGATGCGCTCGCCGTTCCCGGCCAGCGTCTGACCCAGCACCGCAATGCCGTCGCCGCCGCCAAACGCGCCGGCGTCGGCCGCCTGTTCTACACGTCCCTGCCCAATCCCGAGACGTCGGTCGTCACTTTCGCGCCGGATCACTTGGGCACCGAAGAGGCCATCAAGGCGTCAGGTTTGGCTTACACGATCCTTCGCAACAGCTGGTACATGGAGAACCTGTTCCTGTCGCTGCCGAACGCGCTGCAGTCCGGCACGTGGTACACCTCGGCAGGCGATGGACGGACATCCTATGTCGCCCGGGCCGATCTCGCCGCCGCAACGGCCGCAGCGCTGCTGTCCGACGAAACAGCCAACCTCACGCTCACCCTCACCGGCCCTGTCGGCTACACCAATGGCGAGGTGGCGGCGCTCGTCAGCGCGGTCTCGGGCAAGCCGCTCGCCGTCGTCAACCTGACCGATGAACAGCTCGCCGAGGGCATGGCAGGCGCCGGCGTGCCCGATTTCCTCAACCCGACATTCGTGTCTTTCGACGCGAACACCCGGCTCGGGCACATCGAGATCGTGACGGACTCGGTGGAAACACTGACCGGCCGGCCCTCGACGTCCCTCAAGGCCTTCCTCGACGCCAACGCGGCAGCGCTTGCCGGTTGATCGGTCCGGAAGGGCCTGCGATCAGGCGACGACCTCGCCGCAGGCCCGACGGAAACGGCGAACCGTTTCCGTCATTCCGTATTCCAGCGCATCGGCCGTCAGGCCATGGCCGATCGAGACTTCATCCAGATGGGGAACGTGCTCGACGAGAAGCGGCAGGTTTTCCACCGTCAGGTCATGGCCGGCATTGACCCCGAGGCCGAGCGTGCGGGCGATCTCCGCCGTCCGCCCGAGCTCCTTCGCGATGGCCGCCGCCTGATCCGGCGCGCCGAAGCAGCCGCCGTAAGGACCGGTATAGAGCTCGATCCGGTCGGCACCGGTCGCCCGTGCGATCTCGAGCGCTTCCCGGTCGCCATCGCCATCCGCAAACAGCGAGACGCGAAGCCCGAGGTCCTTCAGGCGCGCGATGACGTCCGTCAACAGTGTCTGATTTGCCCGGAAGTCCCATCCGTGATCCGACGTCGCCTGCGCCGGATCGTCAGGTACCAGCGTCACCTGCTCGGGGCGATGGCGCTCGACAAGGCCCAGAAATTCGGCATTCGGATAGCCTTCCATGTTGAATTCCGCCTGCGGAAAGGTCTCGTCGATCAATGTCCGCAGCGGGCCGAGATCCGAGAACCGGATGTGGCGCTGGTCGGGCCGCGGATGCACGGTCAGCCCGTGCGCGCCGGCCTCAAGCGCGCGCTTGCCGATGCCGACGACCGAAGGCCAGGGGAGATCGCGCCGGTTTCGCAGCATGGCGATCGCGTTGAGGTTGACCGAAAGCTTGGCGGGCATGAGACACCTATGGAACCGGGGAAATCGGGACGACGACGCCACCTCTACCATCCCGCGAGACACCGTTCCAGAGCCGGCACGCCCCACGAGGGGCCGATCATGACGGGCCTCCGGGTCGCCTCGGGACTGACGCCGCACCGATAGGCCGGCCGGCGCCCTGCGATGGTACGTCAGCGGTTTATTTCTCCATTATTAGTAAGTAAAAAACATCATTTTTAAACGATGCGCATATCGGACCTTGCTAGAAGGAAAGCGAAGACGAACAATAGGCACGCAGAACCGTGTGTGACGGCATCGAGTCGCGCGCCCCCAAGGATGGCTCTGAGAGCCGTATGCCGAGCGGCGCGGAAGAATGACGTCATGCAACCCTAAAGGGTCATTCGATGCGGAACGGTGATGAAATTTGTTTGTGTGGTAGCATGCCTCCGACTGGTCAGACCGCATATGAAGTGCTTGATACGCATCGAGGACGTCGAGAATTGCCGTGATGCAGGAGCCCCTTGGACGGGGCTGGCCCGCAGGCCGTTTTCAGAGGAAGGAGGCACAGTGTCTTGAAGCCGTTGGACAGACCAACCGATACCGAAATGCGCACGGCCCTCGCCGATGTGCTGTCCAGCACCACGTTTGCGCGCTCCGAACGCCTGCGCGCGTTCCTTTCCTATGTCGTGACGAAGGACCTGGCCGGACAGGCCACGCAGCTGAAGGGCTACACCATCGCCGTGGACGTTTTCCGCCGGCCGGATGCCTTCAACGCCGACAGCGACCCCCTCGTCCGCGTGCACGCCGGCAAACTGCGTAAGCTTCTGACAGCCTATTACGAGACCGATGGGAAGGATGCCGTCTGGCAGATCGAGATCCCGAAAGGCGGATATGCGCCCGTCTATTTGCGACGCCCGCCGGTAGCGGTGCTTCCGGAACCAACCATCACCGAGACGGCGGCGGACGTCGTCGGTCCCGCAGCGGTGCTCGAGGTGGTGTCTGAGCAGACAGAGCCGGTCGGGCGCGTCGGCGAGGCGCCGCCCGCGGACGGAGCGAACGAGAACACGGTGACCGCGCCGACGCCTGTGGCGGCCGGCGAGCGGGTGAAATCCCGCCTGTCGATCACCCGGCGGACGCGGCCCGGCTGGCTTCCGGCTCCGCTCGCATCGCCCGTCGCGATGATCTCCCTTCTTCCCCTGCTTCTTTTCGCGCCGCTGAGTTCGACGGCGCTCGGCGTCAGCCCGCAGGTCCAGGCCCGCCTTTCGCTCTCCACCAAGGCGGACGATATCGGCCTGCCCCGTGTGACCGTCCGCGCCGATGGCGCACAGACGAGCCTCGCGGCACAGCTGGCCGGAGAGATCCGCGCTGCGATGGACTATTACACGGTCATCATCCCGGCTCCGCAGAAGGGCGTTGCGGCCTCGCTGACACCGTCGAAGAGTCCCCTCGCCTTTACGATTGCCATCAGCCCCGCGGAGACCGATGGGCAGACGCGCGTCACGGTATCGAGCGATGCGACGGGCGATCTCGTCTCCCAGATCTGGATCGACAACGAGAACCTCTCCAACGATTTCGACCTGCTGTTCGAAAGCCTCGGCATCGCCGCGAGAACGCTCGCGACCAATGGCGACCTCTTCCACTATGCCGTAGACAAGGGGATATCGAGCCCGCTGATGCAGTGCATGCTGATCACGGATACCTATCGCCGCGAGAAAAGCCGGGATGCCCTGAAGCAGGCACGCCTCTGTCAGGAAAAGCTGCTGGGCAAGCGCAAGAACGACCACGAATTCATCATCAGTGCCAGCGAGTTGAAGCGGAACGTTCACCCCTGACGGGTGAACGCATCCCCCCGGACGCCGAAGCCCCGGTCCGGATCAGCGCACGATCGTCAGCGTTTCCGCAGCACGCGTGATGGCCGTGTAGAGCCAGCGCTCGCGCGTATCGCGGAAAGCCCAGCTTTCATCGAAGAGAACCACGTCGTTCCACTGCGACCCCTGCGCCTTGTGCACCGTCAGCGCATAACCGTAGTCGAACTCGTCATAGCGCTTGCGGGTAGACCAGGGAATTTCGCCCTCGACATCCTCGAAGGCGGTCTTGAGGAGCTTGATCTTGGCCGCGCCGCGATCGATGTCGTCGTCTTCCGGCCGGATCATCAGGTTGATTCCCGGCTTCACCGTCTCCTTGGACGAAGTCATGACCTGCCAGAGAGAGCCGTTGAGGAGCCCCTTCGCAGGGTCGTTGCGCAGGCAGACCAGCTTGTCGCCCGACTGGGGATATTCCGTCGTGAAGCCCTTCAGTTCCCGCAGACGCGTATTGTAGCGCCGACGGGTCTTGTTGGTACCCACCAGCACCTGATCGGCCTTGAGCACGAGATCCTGCGTCACCTCGGACTTCGGAATGATTTTCGCCGTGCCGTAGTCGCCGAACATGATCTCCTTGCCCTCACGCACCTGCATGGCGAGCTTGATGATCGGGTTGTCGCGCGCCTGCCGGTGAATGTCGGTCAGAAGGTAATCGGGCTCGTCATTGGTGAAATATCCACCACCGGACACCGGCGGCAGCTGCCCGGGGTCCCCGAGAACGAGGATCGGCGTGCCGAAGCTCATCAGGTCCTTGCCGAGCGCCTCATCGACCATCGAGCATTCATCGACGATGATCAGCGCAGCCTTCGCGACCGGGCTCTGGCGGTTGATCGAGAACATCGGCGAGACCGAGGTCTTGCCGGTTTCCTCGTCGGAAACCTCCTCCTCGCCGCGCGGTCGATAGATCAGCGAATGAATCGTCTTCGCATTGGACGCGCCCTTGGAGCGTAGCACCTGTGCCGCCTTGCCGGTGAAGGCGGCAAACAGCACCTCGCCATCGACATGCTCGGCGAAATGACGCGCAAGCGTCGTCTTGCCGGTTCCGGCATAGCCGAACAGCCTGAACAGAGGCTTGCGCCCGGCCTTCAGCCACTGGCTGACGGCCTTCAGCGCCTCATCCTGCTGGGGTGCAAATTCCATGGAACGACGTGGCAGGATTCGGCGCCGGAGCGCAAGCCCGGCCATGCGCTTTCCGGGCATGGACGCACCACACGTCAAGATGCGGACGGCCGCCGCCCCGGAACCTTGACTTCCGGGCGCCCATGGTTCTTAACGCGCGGAAGACAGGCACCCGTGCGCCACGCGCGCCGGATGTCCCTCCTCCGGTCCGAGCCTCTCCGGTAAACTTCAGCGCCCCGGAGACGATCTGGCCATCGCTTTTCCGCATGTCCTGCGCCGAACCCTCATGTTTCGGCCGGAGATGCCCGAGATCGGCTTGCCTGATGACATCACACCCCTCTCCCCTGAAGACCGGCCTTGCCCGGCGGTCGCACGGCGTCCAATGGGCGCTCTTGCTGGTCCTCTCGGTCGCCATTGCCGGCGGTCTTGAAGCACTCGGCATCCCGGCAGCGCTGCTGATGGGCCCCATGGTCGCCGGCGGCATCGTCGGTCTGAACGGCGGCACCATTCGCCTCAACCGCGTGTTCGTCCTCGCCTGCCAGACGCTCATCGGCACCATGATCGCGGGCTCCATCACCGGCGACATCGTCGGGACCTTTCTTGGAAACTGGCCGCTCTTCCTCGGCATCATCCTCTGCGTCATCACCATGAGCACGCTGAGCGGCTACATGATCACCCGGCTCAACGTGCTGCCCGGCACCACGGCCATCTGGGGCTGTTCGGCGGGTGCCGCCACGACGATGATGGTCATGGCGGAAGCCTATGGCGCCGATGTGCGGCTGGTCGCCTTCATGCAATATCTCCGCGTGGTCTTCGTCGCGGCGGCGGCGGCCCTCGTCGCGCGCTACTGGGCAGGGCTGGAAGGCGCCAGCACCGCGATCGTCTGGTTCGCGCCGATCGCGGCGCTCTCGCTCGCCCAGACACTCGCCGTTGCCGTCTTCGGCGGCATGCTCGGCTGGTACCTGCGCATCCCGGCCGGCGTCCTGCTGATGCCGTTCCTCATCGGCGGACTGCTCAGCGTCACCGGCGCCGTTCACATCCATCTGCCCGAATGGCTGCTCGCCATCAGCTATGCCGCGCTCGGCTGGAATATCGGCCTCGGCTTCACCCGCCCGATCCTCGCCCATGCCCGCCGCGTCCTCCTGCCGACCGTCGCCTCCATCCTCGTGCTGATGGGCATATCCGGCATCCTCGCCTTCATCCTGACGCAGACCGCCGGCATCGATCCACTGACGGCCTATCTCGCGACCAGCCCGGGCGGCATGGACTCGATCGCCATCATCGCGGCCTCCAGCAATGTGGACCTATCCTTCGTCATGGCCCTGCAGACGGCGCGGCTGCTCCTCGTCATGGCCATGGGCCCGCCGCTCGCCCGCTTCGTCGCCAGGCGCGCCGGCGCCCGGCCGCCCCTGGACTGACAGCTCTTCCGTCCGCCCCGCATGCACCTATATCCTCCTGACGACACGAAGAGGATACGCATGATGACGATGACCACCCCCTTGCCCAGCACCACCTTCCCCAATGCACCCTCGGTTCCCGTTCTCGGCCAAGGCACCTGGCACATGGGGGAAAGCCACGCCGCGCGCGCGGACGAAGTCTCAAGCCTTAGGATGGGTCTCGATCTCGGCCTGACGCTGATCGATACGGCCGAAATGTATGCCGATGGCGGTGCGGAACGCGTGGTGGGCGAGGCCGTTGCCGGTCGGCGCGATGACGCCTTTATCGTCAGCAAGGTGCTGCCCTCAAACGCCGCCCGCGAAAGGACGCTGCGCGCCTGCGAGGACAGCCTGAAGCGGCTCGGTACCGATCACATCGACCTCTACCTCCTGCACTGGCGCGGCGGCGTTCCCCTGTCCGAAACACTGGAAGCCTTCGAGCGCCTGCAACAGGACGGGAAGATCCGTGCCTGGGGCGTCTCCAACTTCGATGTCGATGACATGGAGGAGGTCGAGGACCTGGCGCCGGGCAGGATGGCGACCAATCAGGTTCTCTATAACCTCTCGCGCCGGGGCATCGCCTTCGATCTCATGCCATGGTGCGCCGAAAGGCGTGTTCCGATCATGGCCTACTCGCCGCTGGACGAAGGTCGTCTGCTCGGCAACGCCACCCTGAAGCGCGTTGCCGCCGCGCACGGTGCGACGGTCGCACAGATTGCGCTTGCCTTCGTGCTGTCGACGCCGGACGTCATCGCCATCCCCAAGACCGGCCGCCCCGACCGCATCCGCGAGAACCTCGCCGCGCTGGACATCCGCCTGACGGATGAGGACAAGGCGATGCTCGACGCCGCCTTCCCGCCGCCCACGCGAAAACGCCCTCTCGAAATGATCTGAACCGACAAAGGCCGCGCCTTCTTGTGGAAGCGCGGCCTTCGTGGGTGATTCGATGCATGAGGAACCGGATTCGCTATCCGCAAAATCCGCCTCAACCGTTTGAAAGACAGAGCATTATTACATGCCCTGCGCACCGCGATTCATCGCGGCGATGCCGGTGCGGCAGACTTCCAAGAGGCCGAGCGGCTTCATCACGGCGACGAACTGGTCGATCTTCGACGACTTGCCGGTGATCTCCAGAATGAAATGCTCCACCGTCGCATCGACCACCTTGCCGTGGAAGGCATCGGCAAGGCGCAGAGTCTCCGCGCGGTTTTCGCCCGTTCCCTTGACCTTCACCAGCGCAACCTCGCGCTCGATCGGCCGGTCGTGGCCGAGCGAGCCGGCCCGCACCGTCAGATCCACGACGCGGTGGACCGGCACCAGCCTCTCGAGCTGCGACTTGATCTGTTCGAGAACATGCGGCGTCCCCCGCGTCACGATCGTGATGCGCGAGAGATGCGCCTCGTGCTCGGTTTCCGACACGGTCAGGCTTTCGATATTGTAGCCGCGCCCGGAAAACAGCCCGATCACCCGCGCCAGAACGCCCGGCTCGTTGGCCACCAGAACGGACAGCGTATGCTTCTCCGCAATCTCGGTTTCCTTGGCGATGAAATAGGCCGAGCCGGTCGGCTGTAGGTGGGCGTTCATGGTCTGGATCCGTTTCCTCTAGAGTGTGTCTGCCAGTTCAACGCTGGCACTTGGCAAGGACCGTCTCGCCCGCCGCACGAGATCGCGGTCGAAGGTGACGAAGGTGGTGGCCTCATCGCTGAGGCAAAGATGCATGGCATCCGCAAAGTCCATTCCGGCCTGATGGAGATCCAGAACACGGCGGACATTGTCCGAATTGTCGACGATGACACCTTGTGTTTTTAACAGAACACGAAACATCGCATTGATGCTCTGTGCGTCCGCTTTCACGATGCTTCGCAGAATCCATTCCGTTTCGAGCAGGACGCTGCAGAGAATCATCAGCGTGTTCGCCGCTGCGAGCCGTCTGACGATCGCTCCCTGACCAGGATCGATCTGCACCAGCATCCGGACGAGGACGTTCGTATCAATCGTTAGCATCATCGGTAGACTGCTTCTCGAACGCCGCCCACATCCTGATAGCCTCAGCGTCGATAGCCCGATGCATCATCTCATCCGTAATCGGAGGCCCGTCATACGGCAGTGCCATGGCAAGCAACTGTTCCATCGTCACCGTGCGCTGGCGCGCAGCGTCCTCCATCACGGCTCCCACCGGCACGACGACCAGCTTTCCCGCGCTTTCGGTGATATCGACTTCACCGCCCGGAACCAGTCCGATCGCATCGCGGAGTGCCCGTGGCAGTTCCACCATTCCGGTCTCCGACATCCTCACTCTCGCCATGGCCCTCACCTCTCTCGAACGGGACGCCGTGACACTACCGCGTCCCGTTCTCGCAATCAAACCAGCTGCCGGCCCTTGGCGTCGATCGCTGTGGCGACCGCTTCGTCCGTGGCTTCGTCGGGCAGCAGCATTTCGTTATGCGCCTTGCCCGACGGGATCATCGGGAAGCAGTTGGCGAGATTTGCAACACGGCAGTCGAAGATGACGGGTGCCGGGCTGTCGATCATCCGCAGGATCGCATCGTCCAGTTCGCCGGGCTTTTCACAGCGAATGCCGACGCCGCCATAGGCCTCCGCCAGCTTGACGAAGTCCGGCATGGCTTCCGTGTAGGAGTTGGAGAGGCGGTTGCCGTGGAGCAGCTGCTGCCATTGGCGCACCATGCCCATGTACTGGTTGTTCAGGATGAAGATCTTGACCGGCAACCCGTACTGGACGGCGCAGGACATTTCCTGGATGCACATCTGGATCGAGGCATCGCCCGCGATGTCGATGACGAGGCTGTCGGGATGCGCGACCTGAACGCCGATGGCGGCCGGGAAACCATACCCCATCGTGCCGAGGCCGCCCGACGTCATCCAGCGGTTCGGCGCTTCGAAGCCGTAGAACTGTGCCGCCCACATCTGATGCTGGCCGACTTCCGTGGTGATGTAGGTGTCGCGATCCTTCGTCAGCGCATGCAGGCGCTGAATGGCGTATTGCGGCATGATGACATCATCGCTCGGCTTGTAGGACAGCGACTTGCGTCCCCGCCAGCGCGCGACGTCGCCCCACCAATCGTTGAGCCGCGCCGTGTCGAGATCGGCCGATCCGGCATGCCAGAGGCGAACCGTGTCCTCCAGGACCCGGCCGACGTCGCCGGCGATCGGCACATCGACGCGGACGATCTTGTTGATCGAGGACGGGTCGATATCGATGTGGATCTTTTTGGAGTTCGGCGAGAACGCGTTCAGCCGTCCGGTGATGCGGTCGTCGAAGCGCGCGCCGATGCAGATCATGACATCGGCATCATGCATGGCCATGTTGGCCTCGTAGGTGCCGTGCATGCCCAGCATGCCAAGCCAATTGGTGCCGGAGGCCGGATAGCAGCCGAGCCCCATCAGGGTCGAGGTGATCGGGAAATTGGTCAGCGACACCAGCTCGCGCAGCAGACGCGTCGCGGCGTCGCCGGAGTTGATGACACCACCACCCGAATAGATGATCGGACGGCGCGCCGTCTTCATCAGCGCGACGGCTTCCTCGATCCGGCGGATGTCTCCATCGACCTTCGGCTGGTAGCTCGTCTGGATCGGAACGGCAGAGGGCGGGGTGTAGGTGCCCGTCGCGAACTGGATGTCCTTGGGAATATCGACCAGAACCGGGCCGGGACGGCCGGACCGCGCGATGCGGAACGCCTCATGAATGGTGGCGGCCAGTTCGTTGACGTCCTTGACCAGCCAGTTGTGCTTGGTGCAGGGGCGCGTGATGCCGACCGTGTCGCATTCCTGAAAGGCATCCGAGCCGATGAGCGAGCTCGGGACCTGGCCGGACAGGCAGACGAGCGGGATCGAGTCCATCAGCGCGTCCTGCAGCGGCGTCACGGCATTGGTCGCGCCGGGGCCGGAGGTGACGAGCATGACGCCAACCTTGCCGGTGGACCGCGCATAGCCTTCAGCCATGTGGCCGGCGCCCTGCTCGTGACGGACGAGGATGTGCTTGATGTCTTCCTGCTGGTGGATTTCGTCATAGATCGGAAGGACGGCACCGCCGGGATAGCCGAAGATGACCTCGACGCCATTATCCTTGAGAGCGCGCAGAACGATTTCCGCGCCCGTCATCCTGTTATCCTTGCTCGCTGCATCCATTTCGCTATTTCCGCCCGACATGTCTCGATCCCGTGTTCTGCTTGTTCGAAGGCATAAAAAAAGGCCCCGTCAGGAGCCTTGGTTTGCGCATGGGTGGCTGTCGCCGGATGGTTACACCATCCTGCCCATGCGCGATCCCACCACAAGAATGTTTGCTTGAATGTTCATAGGGCGCACTGATATCGGCATTCGGCCGCGCCGTCAACGCTTTTTACACCTTTGCCGGGCGGGCGCCCTCTTGCGGCGGCAGCGCAAAAACCCCGTCTCGATCGACCTTGGTACCGCAATGTCCTGACAGCGGGAAAATCAAAAATAGCCAAAGGGAAACATCTTCTTAAAGTCCGTCGCTTACATTCCGCCCTGTAAGCGGGGTTGCGACGTGGTGAACAACGAACTTCAGGCCGACGGCCGGACAGCGGAGGCGGACAGGCGCGATACGGTCGCCCGGGGCAATCGCTTCCTCGGACGCGTCATCGCCTGCAACGGTTCTCGCGCGACCATTGCGGCCCTTGCCGAGAACGGCGAGACGTCGCTGACGGAACTCTGGTCCGTCGGGCGGCTGGTCTCCATCACCGTCGGCGTCAATCGCGTCGTCGCTCTCGTGTCCTCCATGCGCACGAGCGACGACAATTGGGCGGAGCAGCAGGACAACATCTTCCGCATCGACGTGGAACTGGTGGGCGAAGTCCGCGTCGACAGCGACGGGCACGAGGCCTTCTCCGCCGGCATCAGCCAGTATCCCTATCTCGGCGCCATCGCGCATCGCATCCGCACGGCCGATCTCGCGCGCATCTATGACACCGGCCGCGGCGGTTGCTTCACCATCGGCAAGCTGACGCAGGACGAAAGCCTGGATGCGGCGATCCATATTCCCTCCATGCTCTCGAAGCATTTCGCCGTCGTCGGCACCACCGGCGTCGGCAAATCGACGGCCGTCACGCTGCTCCTGCGCAAGGCGATCGAAGCGGACCCCAAGCTGCGCATCCTGATCCTCGACCCGCACAACGAGTTCGCCGCCGCCTTCCCCGACCATGCCGTGGTCATCGACACCGACACGCTGGACCTGCCCTTCTGGCTGATGCGGCTCGAGGAGTTTGCGGAGGTCGTCTTCCGCGGGCGCCCCGCCGTTGCCGAGGAACTCGATATCCTGCGCGACCTTATTCCCGAGGCCAAGAAAGGCTTCAAGGGCGATGGCGGCCTGATGCGGCGGCAGACGGAAAAGAGCTCGCTGACGGCGGATACGCCCGTCCCCTATCGTATCGCCGACCTGATGGCGCTGATCGACGAGCGCATCGGCCGGCTGGAAGGCCGCACGGAAAAGCCGTCGCTCCGCTCGCTGAAGGTCCGCATCATGGCGGCGGTCAACGACCCGCGCTACACCTTCATGTTTTCCTCCAACACGATCAACGACACGATCCTGGAGACGATCGCCAAGATCTTCCGCATTCCGGGCGACGGCCGCCCCATCACCACGTTCCAGCTGGCGGGTATCCCCTCGGAGGTCGTCAATTCGGTCGCCTCGGTGCTCTGCCGCATGGCGTTCGAAATCGGCCTCTGGAGCAATGGCGGCGTCCACATGCTCGTCGTCTGCGAAGAGGCCCACCGCTACGTCCCGTCCGACCAGTCGCTGGGCTTCCTGCCGACGCGCCAGGCCATCGCCCGCATCGCCAAGGAAGGACGCAAATACGGCGTCTCGCTCGGCATGATCACCCAGCGCCCGGGCGAACTCGATCCGACGATCCTCTCGCAGTGCTCGACGGTGTTTGCCATGCGCCTGTCGAACGATCGCGACCAGGACATCATCCGCTCGGCCATTCCGGACTCGTCCGTCTCGACCATGAGCTTCCTCTCCTCGATCGGAAACGGCGAGGCTATCGCCTTCGGCGAGGCTGTCTCCGTCCCGATGCGCATGCGCTTCGAGCGGATACCGGAGAGCCGCCTGCCAAAGGCGGCCGGCGGGCTGATGAAGGCCGATGACGATACGCCGGCGAATGTCGACCTGCGCACGATCGTTGCGCGCATGCGCGCAAGCTCCGGCGGCGACGCAACGCCATTCTCACCCGCGACCATCGGAGCCGGCGGCCTCGCCTTCGGCGAAAGCCTCGAGCCGCCGCCGTTTTCGCCGCGCGTACCCGAGCGGCCCGAAAGCCCGAACCGAACGGAGATACCGGCCGGATCGAGCAGGCTCGAAAGCTATCGTCCTGACATGCTGCCGCGCGTCGAGCCGCAGCACCCCGATCCCGTATCCAATCCGCAGGCCGACCGTTTCAACGCGTATCGCCGGCAGATCCTCGGCGGCGAAACCGACCGGCGCCCGCCCGAAGCGCCCGCGCCGCAGGCACCGGACGACCCGTCGGCATCCCCGCGTACGCCATCCCTTCGCGAAAGCCTGCTTAGGAAGCCGCTCGGCAGCATGATCCGGAAGTAGGCCGACGCTTGATCCGAGCGGCTCGATCATGGCACCACGCGCTCCCAGCGCTCGTCCAGCTGGTTGCGAAACCACGTCATCTGCCGCTTGGCATATTGCCGGGTTGCCGCCGACGCGGTCTCGATGACGGCGCGCCGGTCCATCTCCGCGCGCAGCATCGCCGCGATCTGCGGCACGCCGATCGCCTTCATGGCCGGCAGGTCTGGGGAGAGATTCTGTGCCAGAAGGCGCTCGACCTCCTCGATCGCGCCCTGGTCCAGCATCGTCTCGAACCGCCGGTCGATCCGCTGGCGAAGCTCGTCCCGCTCGGGCATCACGACCATCTTCAACGCCCGTTCGGGATCCACCACCGTGGCGCCGGGTGCCGCCTGAAAGCCACGGATGGAGCGCCCCGTCGCCTCGAAGATTTCGAGAGCCCGGACGATGCGCTGTCCGTCCTCGGGCTTGAGCACGGCCGCCGTTTCGGGATCGCATTCCGCAAGCCGGGCCTGCAGCGGCCCGGGCCCTTCCGCCTGAAGGCGCGCCCGCAGGCGCGCGCGGATCGCGTCGGGCACGTCGGGCATCTCGGACAATCCGCCCGTCAGCGCCTTGAAATAGAGCCCGGTGCCACCGACGATGACCGGCACGCGGCCTTCCGCGCGAAGCTCGTTTACAAGCACCGTCACCTGTCGCAGCCATTCGCCGGTGGAATAGCTGTGGCCAGCCGGCACATGCCCGTAGAGCCTGTGCGGCACCCCGTCCATGTCGGCTTCCGAAGGCCGTGCCGTCAGCACGCGCAGCGTATCGTAGACCTGCATGCTGTCGGCATTGACGACCACGCCGCCGTGGTCTCGCGCCAGCCGAACGGCCAGCGCGGACTTGCCGCTGGCAGTCGGTCCCGTTATCAGGATCGTGTCCTGTCCTCTTTCAAGGTTTTTCATCATGGCTCTCGTTGCCACGCTTGTCGCCAATCCGTCAAATCCGGTGCTGAGCGCGGCTCTCGGTGAAAAGGCCGCTGCGGCCGTGCCCGCCTCCGGTCTCTACTGGCTTGCCGACGGGGTCGCCTGCGATATCGCCCTGCGCGACGGGACCGACCCGGCCGACGCCGAGCGGCGCTTGCGCGACGCCGTGGCCGGACAGCCTGTCGACGTCATCGTGCAGGATGCGGAAACCCGGCGCAAGCGCCTGCTGATCGCCGACATGGACTCGACCATGATCGGACAGGAGTGCATCGACGAACTCGCCGCCGAAGTCGGCCTGAAGGAACAGGTCGCCGCCATCACGGCACGGGCCATGAATGGCGAGATCGCCTTCGAACCGGCCCTGATCGAACGCGTCGGCCTGCTGAAGGGCCTTTCGCTCGGCGTCGTTGACGATGTGATCGCCAAACACATCACGCTGACGCCCGGCGGGATCGAGTTGGTCGCCACGATGAAAGCGAAGGGCGCCTATACCGCCCTCGTCTCCGGCGGCTTTACCGTCTTCACGGGTCCCATCGGCGAACGTATCGGCTTCGACGAGAACCGCGCCAACCGACTGGTCGTCGCGGACGGCGTTCTGAACGGGACCGTGGAAGAACCGATCCTCGGCCGGCAGGCCAAGGTCGATGCGCTGATCGAGATCACGGATCGCCTCGGTATCACGCCGGAGGATGCGATGGCGGTCGGCGATGGCGCCAACGATCTCGGCATGATCAAGCTGGCCGGTTCGGGCGTCGCCCTGCACGCAAAGCCGACGGTCTCCGCCGAGGCGAAGATCCGCATCGACCATGGCGACCTCACCGCGCTCCTCTACATCCAGGGCTATCGAAAGACCGATTTCGTCACCCCCACCGGCCGCGCATGATCATCGCGGAAACGGAGCGGCTTCGCATCCGCAACTGGCAGGACCCGGATCGGGATCTCTTCTTCGAGATCAACAGCGATGCCGAGGTCATGACGTTCTTCCCGTTCCGCCGAGATCGCGCGGCCGCGGACGCCCTGTTCGACCGGAACCGCGACGCCATCGCGGACACAGGCTACGGCTTCTTCGCGCTTGCCCTGAAGGAGACCGACGAGCCCATCGGCTTCTGCGGCCTCGCCGTCGCGGACCTCGTCCCGATCCTGCCTGCCGGAACCATCGAGATCGGCTGGCGTCTGGCACGGCGGCACTGGTCGAAGGGCTATGTGACGGAAGCGGCAAGCGCCCTGCTCGCCTTCGGGTTCGAGACGCGCGGGCTTGCGGAGATCGTGTCCTTCGCGGTCGCCGACAATGATCGCTCCATCGCCGTGATGGAGCGTATCGGTCTTGCCCGCGATATCGAGGGCGATTTCGAGCATCCGCGCGTGCCCGACACCCATCCGCACCTCAAACGCCACGTGCTCTATCGCCTGAAGCGTCCGCAGTGATCGTGGGCCTCCGACCGGAGGCCCAGCATTTCCGGCGCGATCGGAAGGCTACTCGATGCGCACCGTGACGAAGCGCAGTTCGCCGGTCTTGTTGGAGATCATCAGCAGGGCATTGCGGCGCCCGTCCGCCTTCAGCTCCTCGATCCGTGCGGTCACGTCCTCGGGTGTCTTCATGGCTTCCTGGCCGATCTCTACGATCACGTCGCCCGCCGTGATCCGCCGCTCTGCAGCGGCCGAGCCCTGGGCGACCTCGGTGATGACGACGCCCTCGACATCGTCTCCGATACCGAAGCTGCGGCGGTTCGGCGTCTCCAGCAAGGCCAGCTTCATGCCGAGCACCTCGTCGAATTTCGGCAGTTCGGCGGCCGGCGGCTCTGCCTGATCCGTCCCTTCCGGGCTGCCCGCACCGCCTTCGCCCTCGGTTGCCGGCGCGTCGTCCGAAGACCCCGGCGCATCCTCCGTCGAGGCCTCGGCATTCGCCACATCGGCATCTTCCAGCCGGCCGAGCGTGACCTGCACGGTCATCTCCTTGCCGTCCCGGATGACGATGACATCGACAGCCTTGCCGACGGGGCTTTCCGCCACCACGCGCGGCAGGTCGCGCATCTCCGCCACGTCGCGACCGTCGAACTTGGTGATGACGTCGCCGGTCTTGATTTCACCCTTGGAAATCGGCCCGCCCTCGATAATGCCGGCAACCAGTGCGCCGCGCGGCGTGTCCATGCCGAGGCTTTCGGCGATATCGTCGGTGACCGGCTGGATGCGCACGCCAAGCCAGCCGCGCCGGGTCTCGCCGAAATCCTTCAGCTGGGTGATGACGTTGGAGGCAAGCTCCGTCGGGACGGAAAAGCCGATGCCGATCGAGCCGCCCGAGGGCGAGATGATCGCCGTGTTGATGCCGATGACCTCGCCCTTCATGTTGAAGAGAGGACCGCCCGAATTGCCGCGGTTGATGGCGGCATCCGTCTGGATGAAATTGTCGTAGGGGCCGGCATTGATGTTGCGCCCGCGCGCCGAAATGATGCCGACGGTGACCGTGCCGCCGAGGCCGAACGGATTGCCGATCGCCATCACCCAGTCGCCGATCCGCATTGTGCGGCTGTCACCCAGCGGCACGGCCGTCAGCGGCTTCTTCGGCTCGACCTTCAGCACCGCAAGGTCGGTCTTGGTATCGGTCCCGATCAGCTTCGCCTTCAGCTTCGAGCCGTTGGCGAAGTTGACTTCGATGTCATCTGCACCCTCGATGACGTGGTTGTTGGTCACGATGTAGCCGGTGGGGTCGATGACGAAGCCGGAGCCGAGCGATTCGACCTTGCGGCCGGGCGCACCCTGCCCGTTCTGTCCCTTGAAGAACTCGTCGAAGAAATCCTGGAACGGCGAACCCTGCGGCACCTTCGGCATCGGCGTGTCGTCGTCCGTCTTCACATTCTGCGAGGTGGAGATGTTGACGACGGCATCCAGAAGGCCCGCAGCGAGATCGGCCACCGAATCCGGCCCCTGCGCGGCGCGTGCCTGCGGAGGGATGGAGGGCGACGGCTGCGGCGGAACCGGAAGCGGCCCGGTGGCCGTGGGCGGCGCGATCGGCTTGGCGACCTGCGCCATCGCCTCGAGCGGGCCTGCGAAAACGAGAGCCGTCGACAGGGCAAGCGCCGCCGTCCGGGTGAAGCTGGAGCGGTGTGATCCCATGAAGTCCTCGTTTCGGAAAGATAAGCCGTCGGTTCGCCGGTACCTTACCGGCAGCACGGCGGAAGGAAAAGCCTCGGGCGCGCGACGCGCGCTGTGCAGAAGCAGATAGAGGCCCATCCGGCAGTCCGATGTCCTGCGCCCGCATGGAAGCGAAGATAAGGCGCGCGCCCGACCCGTCCAGTCATCTTTTCGTTATGGTGCGGATGCGACACGGCACCGCATGCCATCCGGCACCGTGGGCCCTTGCGCCGGCACCGCCCGGGCGTCATAAGCGGCGAAACGCACACGCAGGCGCGCGGCGCGCCAGAGGGGATACAACCATGAGCATTGTCGTCAGGGATAGCAACGGAACCGCACTCGCCGATGGCGACTCGGTCACGCTGATCAAGGACCTCAAGGTCAAGGGAACCTCGGTCACGCTGAAGCGCGGCACGCTGGTCAAGAACATCCGCCTGACAGACGATCCGGCGGAAGTCGAATGCAATGCGGAAAAGGTCAAGGGTCTCGTGCTGCGCACGGAGTTTCTCAAGAAGGCCTGACCGTCGGAAGACGTGTCGCGCTCAGACCATGACCTCGTGGCCATGGGCCTTGAGCGCGGCGACGGCCTTGTCGAGGTCGGAGCCGAGAATGAAGATGTAGTCGGTGCTGAAGGTCGAGTTCGCAAACAGGCCGACGCCGGCGGTCGACAGCGGCTCCAGCACGGACGACAGGATGCCGGGAATATCGAAGGCGAAGTGTTCCTCGATCCGCAGGCACCGCCAGCCGTTCGACGAGATCACCCCGGTCGGCACGCGCGCGGCGCGACAGACGAGCGTCATTTCCTCGCGCGACGAGGAGACCGACCAGAAGCCGGCGCCCGGCAGCCATTCCGGCAGGGGCGAGCCGACATTCAGCCGGGTGATCGAATATTCGGCTTCAACCAGCCGGATCAGCAGTTTGCGAGACATTCATACCCCTCGATACGCCGGCCCGGATCGACGGCCCAAAGAACGGGCCTGACGGGCAGCAAGCGTTGTGGACGTAACGTCTGCTGCGCTTGAAGCAGCAGGTCAAACCATTCGGTGAGGGCCTGACATGGGAGATGCCGCCCTGCAAGCCTGCCCTGCCATCCCTAGCGCATGCCGTCAAGAACGAAGGGGCCGGCATCGCTGCCGGCCCCGTCTTTTGTGATGCGGTTCGTTTCGCTCAGTTCGCGGCCGGTGCCGCGGGGGCTGCAGGTGCAGCCGGAGCCGTCGGCGCCGCCGCGGACGGCACAGGCGCGCCTTGCGAACTGTTGAAGAAGCGGAAGAACTCCGAGTCCGGCGAAATCACCAGCGTGGTGTCCGGGCTGGCGATGGCCGCGCCGTAAGCGGTCATCGAGCGATAGAACTCGAAGAAGCTCGGATCGCGGGAGAATGCATCGGCGAACACGCGGGTCCGCTCGCCTTCGCCTTCACCGCGCAGGATTTCCGCATCCCGCTGGGCCTCGGCCACGATCTCGACGACC
This sequence comes from Rhizobium quercicola, assembly GCF_021168455.1. Taxonomy (NCBI): domain Bacteria; kingdom Pseudomonadati; phylum Pseudomonadota; class Alphaproteobacteria; order Hyphomicrobiales; family Rhizobiaceae; genus Rhizobium; species Rhizobium quercicola. The sequence goes on along the minus strand of NZ_JAJOZR010000011.1, from coordinate 126,264 downwards.
TGACGGTCGGCGATGGCGCGGCGGCGCTGGCTCTCTTCATTACCGCGGGCGCGGATGAGTTCGGCCTCGGCCAGACGCTCCGCCTTCATGCGGTCGAAGGTCTGCTGCGAGACTTCCTGCGTCAGATCGGTGCGGCGGATACGAACGTCCTGAATGTTGAGACCGAGCGATTCGGCATCGTTCTTCAGGTCGGCGCGGACCTCGCGCATCATCGAAGCACGCTCTTCGGAGAGCGCCGATTCGAAGCCCCGGAGACCGTAGACACGGCGCAGCGACGAATCGAGACGCGTGCGAAGCCGGGCTTCGGCCGAGGACCGGTCACCGGAGACCGTCTCGCGGAAGCGGCGCGGATCCTGGATACGATAGACGACGAAGGCATCGACCTCGTAGAATTTACCGCCGGAAACCTGGACGCGGATATTGTCGAGGTCGAACCGCAGGGCCTGATCCTCGACATACTGGACGCGATCGGCATCCATGAAGGCGAAGGGCAGCTTGAAGTAGAGGCCCGGCTCGGTCTTGACGTCCTGGATCTGACCGAAGCGGACGACGACCGCCTGCTGGCGTTCCGTGACGACGAAGACGGAGGAATAGACGACCATCAGGATGACCGCGAGAGCGATCAGGAAATAGGGAAGACGGCTATTCATCAGTTGCCTCCTCCGACCTGCGGGGCCGGTCGGCCGATTTCGGTAAGCGGCAGGTAGGGCAGCACGCCCTGTCCGTTGCGCTCGTCGAGAATGACCTTCTTGGACTTGCCAAGAACCTCCTGCATGGTTTCCAGATACAGACGCTTGCGCGTCACGTCCGGAGCCTGCGCATAGGCATCGTAGACCGAGACGAAGCGCTGCGCCTCACCCTCGGCTTCCTTGACGACGCGGTCCTTGTAGGCGGCGGCTTCTTCGCGATTCTGCGCTGCCTGACCACGGGCCCGGCCGAGCACCTGGTTGGCGTACTGGTTGGATTCCTCGACGAAACGATCCTCGTCCTGCTCGGCGCGCTGCACCTCGTCGAACGCGTCGGCAACCTCGCGCGGCGGAGCCGCATCCTCGATTGCGACGGTATTGACGGAGATGCCGGCGCCATACGTGTCCATGGTCGCCTGGATCGTCGCCTTGACGTCCTGCGCGATCGCCTGGCGGTTGTCGCGGAAGATGTCCTGTGCCGGACGACGGCCGACGACCTCGCGCATGGCGCTTTCGGCGACCTGCTGCAGGGTGTTGGCGGGATCCTCGACGTTGAAGAGATAGGCTTTCGGATCGGTGACCGAGAACAGCACCGAGAACTGGACGTTCACGATATTCTGGTCGCCCGACAGCATCAGGCCGGCCGACGACGGGTCGGCCGAAACCGACTTGCTGCCGATGTTCTGCTGCTGCTCGGTGACCTTGACCAGCTCGACGGTTTCCAGCGGCCAGAAATGATAATGCAGGCCCGGCATCGAAATCTCTTCCTTCGGCTTGCCGAAGCGCATCTCGACGCCACGCTCGTCCGGCTGGACGGTGTAGACGGAATTGATGAGGATGAAGCCGACGATCAGCAGACCGATGATGGCGGCAACGCCACCATTGAAGCCGCCGGGAACGACGTTCTTCAGCTGGTCCTGACCCCGGCGCAAGATCTCTTCGAGATCCGGCGGACCGCCATTGCCGCGGCCACCGCCGCCGCCACGCGGGCGATTGGGACCTTGGCCCCACGGACCCTTGTTTCCACCACCGCCATTGCCGCCGTTACCGCCGCCGCCCCAAGGACCACCGCCGCCGCCGTTCTGATTGCTCCAGGGCATTCATACCTCTTTCGTTACACTCCCACCTCCGGCAATCGGCGGAACCGACTGGGAAGTAAACCCGTTATAGGTATCGCCCCGAAGCCTTTCAACGCGGCGCGTCATAACTTTGGCGTTAACAAGGCAATTTCGTTCCGTTTACTGCTAAAGTTCGAGCAAAGCGGTGCCGGGGTCCCGCACGGCCTTCGTCCGCCGGCGCCAGGTCGTGAAGACGACGCTGTGGCTGTCCGTTTCGCCACGCGGCGGTGCAACCTCGAAAACCTTTTCGAAGAGAGACGCGTCGATCGCCGGAAACACCGTATCGCCCTCGATATCCGCCTCGACCACCGTCATCTGGATGATGTCGGCGAACGACATCGCGTCACGATAGACCTGCCCGCCCCCGATGATGCAGATGTCGTCCACACCGAGGCCCTCCGCCTTCGCCTGCGCGCGCTGAACGCCCTCTTCCAGCGAGCCTACCCGCTCGGCGCCCTCCGCCACGAAGCCGGCGTCGCGCGTGATGACGATGTTCGGGCGGCCCGGCAGCGGGCGGCCGATCGATTGCCACGTCTTGCGGCCCATCACAACTGGCCGTCCGAGCGTCAGCGCCTTGAAATGCTTGAGGTCGGTCGGCAGGCGCCACGGCATGTCCCCGTCCCGGCCGATCACGCCGTTGCGCGCCGCCGCCACGACGATGACGACTCTTGGCGGCGTCATACCGCGATCGGCGCCCGGATCGCCGCCTCCGCCTCGTAGCCGACAAGCTGGAAATCCTCGTAGCGGAACGCGAACAGGTCCTTGACCTCGGGGTTCAGCCGCATGACCGGCAGCGCCTTCGGCGTCCGGGTCAACTGTAGCCGCGCCTGCTCGAAATGGTTGGCGTAGATGTGCGCGTCTCCCAGCGTGTGCACGAAATCCCCCGGCTCCAGCCCGGTCACCTGCGCCACCATCAGCGTCAGCAACGCGTAGGAGGCGATGTTGAAAGGGATACCGAGAAAGATGTCGCCCGAGCGCTGATAGAGCTGGCAGGAGAGCTTGCCCTCCGACACGTAGAACTGGAACAGGCAATGGCACGGCGGCAGCGCCATCTCGTCCACCAGCGCGGGGTTCCAGGCGGAAACGATATGCCGGCGGGAGTGCGGATTGATCTTGAGCCCCTCCACCAGCTGCGCGATCTGGTCGATATGCCGCCCGTCGGGTGCCGGCCACGAACGCCACTGATAGCCGTAGACGGGGCCGAGATCGCCTGCCTCGTCGGCCCATTCGTCCCAGATGCTGACGCCGTTTTCCTTGAGATAGGCGATGTTGGTGTCGCCGCGCAGGAACCACAAGAGCTCGTGGATAATCGAGCGCAGGTGCAGCTTCTTCGTCGTGAGGACCGGAAAGCCCTCGGAAAGGTCGAAGCGCATCTGATAGCCGAACACCGAGCGCGTGCCTGTCCCGGTCCGGTCGCTGCGGTCGGAGCCGGTGTCCATCACATGACGAAGGAGGTCGAGATATTGTTTCATGATCGGCTGTCCGCAAACTTCGAGTCCACACGAGAATAAAGGCTGTGACGCCGCCGCGATAGGCCCCGCGCCGCGTTGTCCCGGCCTTCCGGCGCCGGTTCGCGGCAAAGCGCCTCGCTTGCGACCGGCAACGGCAGATAACCCACCTTGAGCAACGGTCACAGACCTGACATTCACGCCATTTATCATTTTCGAATGAACGCCGGAACCTTTTACCCTCCCGCGTGTTCCCCGGCACGTTGATCTTACCCGTCATCCGGGCAGCGTCTCCTCCCGGCGTGTGCCCGACCTGAATCCCCCTTTACGAAAGCGCGCTCATGACCGTCCGTTACAAGCTTGGCTGCACCCTCACCTACGAGGTTCGCGAACCCACCGTGTTCATCTTCAACGTCGAAGTCGCCAAGCTGCAGCGCCATCACGATCTGGTGGAAACGCTGACGATCAGCCCCAAGGGCCCGCGCTGGACCTACACCGTGCCCGAGGAGCAGAACCGCTACTTCAAGATCGATGCGGCCCCCGGCCCGCTCGAAATCAATTACGCGGCCGAAGTGACGCTCGACGTCTTCCGCGCCGACCCGGCCACGATCAACGAGACGCCGCTGTCGGACATCCCGCTCGACATCATGCCGTTCCTGCTGCCCTCGCGCTTTGTTTCCTCCGACCGCCTCGCCGCCTTTGCCATCCGCGAGTTCGGCGCCCTGCCCAAGGGACACGAGCGCGTGACGTCGATCTGCAACTGGATCTACAACAACATCGACTACCAGCGCGGCTCCTCCAACGGCCAGACCACAGCCGATGAAAGCCTGCTTCTGCGCGCCGGCGTCTGCCGCGACTTCTCCCATATCGGCATCGCCTTCTGCCGCGCGCTCGGCATCCCCGCCCGCTTCGTCAGCTGCTACGCCTACGGCCTGCGCCCGTCCGATTTCCATGCCGTCTTCGAGGCCTATCTCGATGGTCGCTGGTGGCTGTTCGATGCGACGCGCCAGGCCAATCTCGATGGCCTCGTGCGCATCGGCGTCGGCCGCGATGCCGCCGAAATCGCCTTCTGCACGCCCTTCGGCCTGATGGACCCCGGCGCCGTGAACATTACCATCGAACATGCCGACGGCTCGCCCGAGCAGCCCGGCCGCACGATCGATGCCATCTCGACGGACGACCGCATCGAGATCGCCGAAATCGAGCAGGACGCCGCCTGAACATCGGCCCTTGAGGTCGTTGCGAACACGGATTGGACAGGGCATCCCGCTTTTCGGCGGCGGTGCCCTTTTTCCATGCGCTTTGCCCTTTTCATCGGCTGCGGGAACGCCTATATCACTCCTGCCGTCGCAAGGCGGATATGGCAATAAACTGTCGGTGTAATAAACCTATTGGACCCGGGGGCGGTACCCGGCGCCTCCACCAAAAACCGGCCTCGAGATGTTCTGGAAACAGGACGTCGATAGGGCGCAGGCTGAAACGGCCGGCTTTTGATGGGGGCGAAATAGGATCGACAAGGGCGTAAAGATCGAACTTTTGCTCGGCATTGTACCACCGTTATCGGGCTCAAACAGTAGTTGCAAACGACAACTATGCGGAAGCTCGTCTCGCTGCTTAATCGCGGTGTGACACTTCAAATCAAGTCCTTCCGGTTCGCACCGTAAGGCGGGGTTCGGAGGTACCTGGCAACAGAAACCTCCACTTTTCCCCACACGATCACGACCACACGGAGCCTTGCGCCGGACGCATGCGCGGCGATGCCAATTCCCGGCCTGCGACCGCTGCGCCTTGAAATCGTCCATCAATAGTGCAAATGGTTTGGTGAACGACACGCCGTCGGACGCCGCTCGCGCGGCTCATGGCAGCGAATACTGAAACAGCTAGGCAAGACGGGGATCCGATGGGCCAGGACCATATCCGCTACGACATTCTCGCACAGGACGCGCTGCGTGGCGTCATCCGCAAGGTTCTGAGCGAGGTTGCAGCGACCGGTCACCTTCCGGGCGATCACCACTTCTTCATCACCTTCCTGACCGGTGCGCCCGGCGTCCGTATCTCCCAGCATCTGAAATCCAAATATGCCGAGCAGATGACCATCGTCGTGCAGCACCAGTTCTGGGAGCTGAAGGTGACGGAATCGCTGTTCGAGATCGGCCTTTCCTTCTCCGATACGCCGGAAAAGCTGGTCATTCCGTTTAACGCGATCCGTGGTTTCTATGACCCGTCGGTGAATTTCGAGCTGGAATTCGACGTGGCGATTGCAGAAGACGAGGATGCGGAAACGGAATCCGCCGAGATCACCGCCTATCCCGGCGTCACCGTCGAGCGTCCGGGCGTGAGCCTTGAGAGCGACGACGAGGCGGACGCCGAAGCGCCGAAGACCGACGACGGCAAGCCCGGCGCGTCCGTGGTTTCCCTCGACGCGTTCCGCAAGAAGAACTGACGCATCATGGCGGGCGACGTCGTCAATCTGCGCCAGTTTCGCAAGCAGAAGTCGCGCGCGAACGACGAGAAGACGGCGGAGCAGAATCGCATCAGCTTCGGCCGCACCAAGGTCGAGAAGACGCTGACGAAAGCCCTGAACGAAACGTCCGAACGTCGGCTGGATCAGGGGCGGCGGGAGACGGCGCCCTCGACCGGCAGGCGGGACGAGGACGGCCGGGACAAGGACGGGCAGGACAAGGATTGATCCGCTCGAAGCCTCACGTCGGGCGCCCCGCGACGAGCACGGTGCCTCGAACGCCCAAAAGGCCGCACCGGCCATGCTGAGAAAACACTCTGCCACCCTTCACGGTCACCGCACGAGCTTTTCGCTGGAAGACGTCTTCTGGCAGGAGCTGAAGGCCATTGCCGCCGCCCGCGCCGTTCCCCTCGCCCGCCTCATCGCCGAGATCGACGACGCTCGCCCGGCCGACAGCAACCTCTCCTCCGCCCTGCGGGTGCACGTGCTCGCCTGGGTGAAGTCCGAAGCGGCACGCTTTTCAGGAGCCGACACAGGCGAAACGCCACAGGCCTGAGCCTTGGGCGACCGCCTGCCCGGCGCGTCCGATCACTGGGGCCTCACGCCCGGCAGTGTCTGGAAGTTCAGCCTGTCGGGGCTCGTCCCCGGTGCCGGCAGGGTACCACCCCGCTCCACCTGTTCGCCGGGATCGACCGGCATCAGGCGCCGCTGGCGCTCCTGTTCCGCAGCGCGTGCGGCATCGCGCGCCTCTGCTGCGGCCTTCTTCTCCGCGGCCATGCGTTCTGCCTGCGCGGCCCACTGGTCGGCAATGGCTTTCGCCTCCGCGGCAGCCTTGGCGGCGGCAGCCGCACGCGCTTCCGCCTCCGCCTTCTGCCGCGCCGCTTCTTCGAGCGCGAGCGCGCGGCGGCGCTGCTCTTCCGCAGCACGCACGCGCTCCGCCTCGCGCTCCTCTGCCCGCGCCTTGTAGAGCGCTGCCTCGCGGCGCAGGCGCTGCTTCTCGAGCACATTGGCCTGAAGGATCTCGACGCGCCGCCGCTCGCGCTCGAAGGCGCGCAGCGACAGGAAGCTTGCGAGTTCCCCGGTCTGTAGCTGGAAGCCCGGTGCCTCCAGGGCGCCCGTGTAGGAGAGCTCCACCTTGGGCTCGGCCCCGGCCACGGTCTGGTCGCCGACATTGAAGACGACCTGCAGGGCGGCATTCAGCGTCTGGTCGGGCAGCGACACCTCGGCATCGCCGGTCACCGTCGCACCGTCGACCTTGGACGTCACGTTCTGCGCGCGCAGCGTGCCGCCGGCGATGCTGAAGGGCACCTTGACCGTGCCGAGGGCGGCGTCGCCCGAAAGAATGGCCGGACGGGCGATCGGCTCGACGGCCGCCGGCGTGATCTCGCCCTCCAGCCGGTCGGCACCGGCAAGAATGGCGGGAAGCGCGCCGACATTCAGTCCGCGCACGGTGAAATCGGTCAGGTTGACCGCGCCGGACCCGCTGGCGGATTCCGCCATGCCCTTCGCCGTCTTGCCGGAAGCCTCCAGCGCCAGCGACAGGTCGAACCGGCCATTGGCGACGGACGCGCCGGAGGTCTTCCACGCCGCGGCGGAGAGATCGCCGCCGGCAAGGTCGAGCCGCGCCTGAAGGAAGCCGGACCCGTTGCCGTTGCCGAGCAACATCCGCCCGGACATCTTGCCGCCCAGCCATTCCCCGGCGGCATCCGAAATTTCGAGCTGGTCGCCCTTCCAGACGGCCTTGCCGATCATGTTGGAAATCGCGCCGTAGACACCGGGCCAGACCTGTCTGGCGGTGAGATCGAGCGCGACGTCGTAACCGCTCCAGGTCACCGGTGAGACCGGCGATGTCGCCAGCGTTCCCTCCAGCGGGTCCTGCACCGGCCCGAGCAGACCCTCGGCGGCCCAGGCAAGATCGAGCGTATCGAGCGCCAGCTGACCGGTCGCCTTGCCGGGCACGGTGCGGTCGAAGGCGATCTGTCCGGAAAAACCGTTCCGGTCCGCCTTGCCCTCCATGGCCGACAGCGTCACCGCCTCCGGCGTCACGGTCACGTCGCTCTTCAGGCTCACCGGCAGGCCCGTTCCCGTCTGCGGCAAGGCGATGCCCTGCACCAGCAGGAAGGGCTCGAAATCCTGGCTCTCCAGCGTCACCTTGGTCTGGCCGCTGAGGAAGCGGTCGCGCGACAGGTCGATCTCGCCGCTGGCGTTGAGCGCCGTCTTCTCCGTCGTGAAGCTGAGCGTTCCCGAGGCCTTGTCGCCCTCTGTGCTCTGCAGCTTGATGGAGAGAAGGCCGTTTGCATCCGTGTCGAACGGCAGCGCGTCGAAACCCGCCTGGCCGAGCAACGCAAGGCTCGACGGGTTCTCAAGCGTCGCTTCGAGGAAGATGCCCTGCCCGGCGAGCGCCTGCGCGATCGTCGGCGCCTGATAGTTCGCAGCAACGCGGCTGCCGCCGGCCGTGCCGACGATGCCGAAGGTCACCGGTGCGTCGCCCTCGCGGCTGCCCGCCGTCAGCGTCACGTCAAGTGCGGCATCATTGTAGTAGCCGCCGCTGCGGGCAAGCCGTGTGAGGATCGGATGGGCCGCCGCGTGCCGCTCGACCATCTGGAAGAACGAGGTCATGTCCGGCGCCGCGATCTTCATCTTGGCGGACACGATCGGCGCGGCCAGCGTGCCGCCCATGCGCCCGGAGGCCGCAAGCTGCGCGCCGGCGATGCTGCCGATGGAGGCGCGCTCGGCCTGCAGCTGCCCGTTCTTCAGCGTCGCCACCAGCTGCACGTCCCGCGCTTCCTCGCCAAGCGCCAGCAGCGTATCCGCGGAGATATCGGCGGCGATCGTGTGCGACAGCAGCGTTTCATAGGAGGCATCCCCCGCCACCAGCCCGGTCAGCGCCTGCAAGGCTTCCAGATCGATGCGGTTGCCCTTCAGCTGCACGGACAGTGTCGGGGGAACGCCGTTCAGCGCCTGCCGCTCCACCCGCCCGTTCAGCGTTGCCGGACCCACCGCGACTTCCAGGCGCTCGAACTGCTGCAGCGTGTCCGTCAGGTTGACGGTCGCCGAGAAGCCGGCCGTGCGAAGACGGCGGATCGCGGGATCGACCGAGCCGGCAAGCCAGGAGGCGAGCCCCGAGGGCTGGTTGGACGCCACCAGAAGGTCGCCCCGGAAGGCGCGCTGGCCGGACAGATTGAGCCTCCCCTTGGCCTCGAGCTGCGTCCGTCCGGGAAACTGCGCGACGGCATTGTCGATCATCCAGCCGGCGCCATCCGGGCGAAGGTCCAGCCGCACGTCGCGCACCGTCGTGTCGCCGATGACGATGGCGGGAAGCTTCAGGCTCGCCCGGCCCGGCACCTGCGGAATGGGGATGTTGGCGATGATCTCCATCATGGCGGACAGCCGCTGCCGGATGGAAATCGCGGGATCGCGCCCGGTCTTGCCGGCAGCGCCCGCCTTGCCGCCGATGCGGCTGACGTCGATCTGCTGGCCGTCGGCCAGAAGCAGGAATTCCGGCATCTTGCCGGTGTCGAGCGTCGCCTCGCCGGTCACGAGATAGGGGTCGTCGCGCGGGCCGACCTCGACGCGGTAGTCCGGCACGCGGATCCGGTCATTGGTGAGTTCGAACTGTCCATTGATCCGGAGGGCTGCCGCATCGTCCTCGCGCTTCGGGGCGTCGGCGGGCCGGTTCTCCGTCATGGTGAACTTGCCCTGATAGACCGGGCGAAATTCGACGATCTTCAGCTCGCCATCGAGATCGACGCCGAACGGCCGCTTGTCGGGCGTGAGCCGCGCCCGCAGCGGCAGTCCGCCGCCCTCGAGCGGCTCGCTGCTGGAAAAGGAGAAGCTGCCGGCCTCGCCATCGAGCGCTGCCCGGCCCTCGACCTTCCAGGGGCCGGCCAAGGTCCGCGCGGAAAGATCGGCGGTCAGCCCCGTAACCTCGCGCGTGCGCCCGGTCTGCTCGTCGATGAACTCGATTTCGCCATCGGTGATCTCGACGTTCTCGAGCACCACGGTCTTTGCCGGAATGGCGGCACGGCGCCCCCGGGCCCAGTCGAGCGTGCCGTCCGGCAGAAGCCGCATCTTCGCCTTGGGCTTGTCCAGCCGCATATCGAAGATCAGCGCCTCGCCGGACAGAAACGGCGCAAGCTCGGCATCCATGGAAAAATGCTCGACCTGTACCAGGGGCGCGCCGGCTTCGGTCTCGCCGATACGGACGTCGTTGAGCGTAACGGAGGGAAAGGGGATCAGCCGCGCATCGACGCTGCCGTGCACGACGACCGGCTGCCCGATGATCCGGCCGGCCTCGCGCTCGAAGTCCTTGCGGAAATCCGTCCAGTCGATGAACAGCGGCGCGATCAGCGCAGCAAACAGCGCGAGCACAAACAAACCGCCGACGATGACGAAAATACGCGAAAGCACCGAGCCTTACGTCCTGTCCGATCCTGCCACCCAGCCCACAGCGGGCCGGTGTATCCTCTTGGCCTTTGCCGCCTTGCACCCCGCGTCGTCAAGGACTTGGGCGTGCCGGTTGGCGCATGTCACTTACCTGCCGTCGTTCCCGTGCGGGCGAGGCACCGCGCAGGCGATGCAGTAGCATGGCACGGCGGCAAATTCTCGTTCATCGCGTAAAAATCTTACCCGGATTGAAGATTCCGGTGGGGTCGATCGCAAGCTTGACCTGCCGCATCAGATCGAGCGCATCGCCAAGCTCCGCCTCCAGAAACGGCATCTTCCCCTGCCCGATGCCGTGCTCGCCCGTGCAGGTCCCGTCCATGGCCAGCGCCCGCGCGTTCAGCCGTTCCACGAAAGCTTCCGCCCTGTCGACAAAGGCCGGATCCTTGTCGTCAAACAGCAGACCGACATGAAAGTTCCCGTCGCCGGCATGGCCGACGATGGGCGCGATCAGGCCGTTTTCGCGAATATCCTCCCGTGTCGCCTCGACGCAGTCCGCGAACCGCGAGATCGGCACGCAGACGTCTGTCGAGAGCATGGCGAAATCGGGTCGAAGCGCCTTCTGCGCCCAATAGGCATCGTGCCGCGCCTTCCACAGCACCGCGCGCTCGTCGGCATTCGAGGTCCAGCTGAAAGCACCGCCGCCGAACGCCTCGACGATCTCGGCAAAGGCCGAAGACTGCAACGCCACGCTCTCCGGGCTGCCGTGGAACTCCACGAAGAGCGTCGGCATTTCCGGCAGGTGCAGACCGGAATAGGCGTTGCTCGCCTTCACCTGCGTCTCGTCCAGAAGCTCGATGCGCGCAACGGGAATGCCGGACTGGATGGTGAGAATAACCGCATTGCAGGCGGCCCCCACATCCGGAAACGCGCAGACACCACCCGCGATCGTCTCGGGAATGCCGTGCAGCCGGAGAGTGACCGAGGTCAGCACGCCGAGCGTGCCTTCCGCGCCGACGAACAGCCGCGTGAGATCGTAACCCGCCGAGGATTTGCGCGCCCGGTGCGCCGTGCGGATCTCGCGCCCGTCGGCGATGACGGCGGTGACCGCGAGAACGTTTTCCCGCATCGTGCCGTAGCGCACCGCATTGGTTCCCGAGGCGCGCGTGGAGGCCATGCCGCCGATCGACGCATTGGCGCCGGGATCGATCGGGAAGAACAGTCCGGTCGCGCGCAGGTCGCGGTTCAGGTCCTCGCGCGTGATGCCCGGCTCCACCGTGCAGTCGAGATCGCTTTCGTTGACAGAGAGCACGCGGTTCATCCGGCTCATGTCGAGGCTGATACCGCCATGCGGCGCGTTGACGTGACCTTCGAGCGAGGAACCCGTTCCGAACGGGATCAGCGGCACCCCGTTTTCGCGGGCGATGCCGACGATCGCCTGCACCTCGGCGCTGTTCTCCGGAAACACCACCCCGTCCGGCAGCTGTGCCGGGATATAGGTGGTCGTGTGGGCGTGCTGCGCCCGGATCGCCTGCCCCGTCTGCAGCCGCTCGCCGAACCGCGCCTTCAGCGCCGCGATCGCCTCGACGATCCCCGTCTCGTTGCGAACGCCCGACCTGATCGCCTTCAGAGCCATCGACCGCATCCTCTACCGCAGGCATCCTGCCTGCGGTCCTGCTGAAATATCAATGCCCTACTGTAGAATCCGGAATCGCTTTGTCCAGCGTCTCCTGCACCACGTCAGCTTTGCCGCGCATTTTGGAGTCACATGGGACGCAAGCGCCACAGGTGCACCGATCCGAGACATAGGCCGTCGCGCCAAGGCCTATTCCGCAGCGCGCAGCGTCTCTTCCGGCTCGACCTCGTGCACGCCGTAGGCGGCTGCAAGCTCACGCTGCAGCCGTCGCTCCTCGTCCACCTGAGGCTTCGAAAAGCGGGCGATGGCGAGATAGGCGACCGGCGTGAGATACAGCGTGACCACCGTCGCAAGGCCGAGACCGCCGACGAGAACCCAGCCGAGCGCGATGCGCGCTTCCGCCCCGGCGCCACTGGCCAGCACCAGCGGCACGGCACCGACGATGGTCGCGATCATCGTCATCATCACCGGGCGAAGCCGGATATTGGAGGCATTCTCGATCGCCTCGCGCAGGCCCTGCCCGCGGTCGCGAAGCTGGTTGGCGAATTCGACGATCAGAATCCCGTTCTTCGCCATGATGCCGACCAGCAGCACCAGACCGATCTGGCTGTAGATATTGAGGGAGTTGCCCGTGAGGACCATCGCGAACACGGCGCAGGCCAGCCCCAGCGGCACCGTGGACATGATGACGAGGCCGCTGATCAGGCTTTCGAACTGGGCCGCCAGAACGAGGAAGATGATGATGATGGCAAAGCCGAAGGTGACGAAGAGCGCGCCCGAGTTCTCGTTGAGCGTGGCGGCTTCCGCCAGAGGCACCACGCGGGATCCGGCCGGCAGCAGCGGCTTGGCGAGCTGTTCGGCATAGGCGAGCGCCTCGCCGAGGCCTGTGCCGGGCGCAAGCCCCGCCGAAAGCGACACGGCCCGCAACTGCGATTCGCGCGACAGCTGCGGCGCGACGGCCTGCTCCTTCACGGTGGCGATGGACGACATCGGCACGATCTTGCCGTCCCCGGTCTTCAGGAACAGGTTTTCGAGGTCGGTCGGGTCGTTGACCGGATTGGTGGTCGAGAGCAGCTTGACCGGATAGGCCTCGCCTTCGACATAGACGTCGATGACGCTGTTGCCGTCGAGCATGGCCTGCAGCGCCGCCGACAGGCCGTTGATGTCAATGCCGAGATCGGACGCCCGCTCCCGGTCGATGGTCACGGACAGCTGCGCCTGGTTCGCCTCGTAGTTCAGGCGCACGTTTTCGAAGCGGCCGCTGTCCTCCATCTGCCGCACCAGCTTGGCGGCGGCATCGCCGAGCGCCTTGTAGTCGTTGCCGACGAGCGCCAGCTGCAGGCCGTTGCCGGCGCCACGAATGCCGAGACTGTTCGGCTGTACGGGGAAAACGCGGATCGAGGGGATTTCGGCCGAGAGGCGCGAGATCTCGCGGGAGATCTGCTGCTGCGTCCGCGCGCGATCGCCCCAGGGTGAGAGCGACAGGACCATAAAGCCGTTGTTGACCGACCCGCCCTGCCCCGAGATGGAATAGACATTGGCGATCTCGCCGGCCTTTACCATCGGCTGCAGCGCATCCTCCACCCGGCGCATCTGCGCCTGCGTGTAGTCGAGCGAGACGCCCTGCGGCGCCTGCATGCGCAGGAGGATACGCGCCCGGTCCTCCGTCGGCGTCAGCTCGGACGGTAGCGTCGTGAACGCGATGCCGCCGGCGACGACAACCATCCCGGCGGCCAGAAACACGACGAGCGGCGAATCGAGACAGGCCTTGAGCGAGCGACGATAGCCACGGGCGAACATGCCGCCGATGCGGCCGAGAATCCCGCTATGGCCGTGACCGGCATTCTGCGCCTTCAGCATGCGCGAGGCGAGCATCGGACAGAAGGTCAGCGCCACGAAGGCGGACAGAATGATGGCGAAGGCGAGGACGAAGCCGAACTCGCGGAAGAGCCCACCCGTCTGCCCCGGCAGAAAGGACAGGGGAATGAAGACGGCCGCCAGCGTCGCCGTCGTCGCGATGACCGCGAAGAACACTTCGAGCGTGCCGAGAACGGCCGCAGCGCGCGGTCCCATTCCCTCGCTTCGCCGTCGCACGATGTTCTCGAGCACGACGATCGCGTCATCGACCACGAGGCCGGTGGCCAGCACGATGGCAAGCAGCGTCAGGATGTTGATCGAAAAGCCGGCCATGTAGATGGCGGCGCAGGTGCCGATCAGCGCGATCGGCATGGTCAGAACCGGAATCAGCGTCGCCCGCCAGTCGAGCAGGAACATGTAGATCACGACCGTCACGATGATCACCGAGGCGACGAGGGCGATCTCGACTTCGTGGATGGCGCCCTGAATGAAGACGGCATCGTCGCTGGTGATGGTAAGCTCCGTGCCCGGCGGCAGGATCTTGCCGATCTCGGCCACGGTCGTCTTCACGCCGTTCGAGATGTCGAGCGTGTTCGACTGCGCCTGCCGGATGATGCCGAGGCCGATGCCCTGCTTGCCGCCGGAGCGGAGCGAGGACGTGCCGATGTCGGGTCCCATCGTCACCGTGGCGACGTCGCCGAGACGCACGTTCGGCCCGAGAATGACCTTCTCGAACTGTTCGGGCGTCTGCAAGTCGGCTGTCGCGCGGACGGAGAGGTCCTGGTTGGCGCTGGTCAGCGAGCCCGCAGGCACGTCGAGCGAGGCACTGGCCAGCGCCGTGCGCAGGTTGGCCACGGTCAGGCCGCGGGCGGCGAGCTTGCCTTGATTGACGTCGATGCGGAAAATCTTCTCCTGCTCGCCGTTCAGCTGAACGTCGGCCACCCCCTCGACCGAGGCGAGCCGGTCGGTCACCTCGTTTTCGGCCAGCAGCGTCAGGTCTTCCATCGACAGCGTGTCGGAGGTGAGCGCAAGGCGCAGGATGGGCTGGCTGTCGGCATCCGCCTTCACGATCTGCGGCGCATCGGCCCCATCGGGCAGATCGTTCGTCACCCGGCCGAGCGCATCGCGCACATCGTTGGACGCCTGCCCGATATCGGTCGTGTCGCTGAACTGCAGCGTCACGCGGCTCTGGGCATATTGCGAGGTGGAGGAGATGTCCTTGATGCCCTGCACGCGGGAGACGGCGCCTTCGATCACCGAGGTCAGTTCGCGATCGACCGTCTCCGGTGCCGCCCCTTCGAAGCGCGTATTGACGGACACGACCGGCTGGTCGACCTCCGGCAGTTCGCGGATCTCCACGCCGTTGAGCGCCGCAAGACCCGCGACGATGATCAGCGTGTTGACCACCAGCGCGAGGATCGGCCGCCGGATGAAGAGCGCTGTAAACCCCGCAGAGCCACCCGCGCCCGCCTTGTGCGCGCCGCTCATCGCGCGGCCTCGGCGGTCATGGCCACGGGTCGTGCGCTCGAAACCTTCTGCTCGCCCGCATCACCTACAGCGCCCGCCGGTGCATTGGCGACCTTGACCGCCCCGCCGTCGCGCAGCCTCTGCACGCCCTCGGTCGCCACCATGTCGCCCTTTTCGAGCTTGGCATCCACCAGCACCTTGTCGGAATTGCGCTGGATGATCGTCACCGGCACGCGCTCGGCCTTGCTGTCCACGACGCGCCAGACATAGGAGCCATCGGCGCTCCACTGCACGGCGAGCGGATTGACCGTGGGATAGCTGTCACCGGGAAAACGGACATTGACCGAAAAAGACATGCCGGCCCGCAGGCTGTCGTCCGGATTGGCGAGACGCGCCCGCACCCGCAAGGTCCGGCTTGCCTGGTCGATCCGGTTATCGATGGCGTGGATGGCACCGGTCAGCTGGCGCGTCACCTGCGCCACGGCAACCGCCGAGACCTCCTGACCGACCTTGATATTATTGGCGAAACGCTCGGGAACCCAGAAATCGACGAGGATCTGCGATCGGTCGTCCACCACGGCAATCGGCGTCGAGGTGGTGACGTAATCGCCGGGATTGACGGTGATGATGCCGACGATGCCCTTGGACGGCGCAACGATGTCGCGCCGCGTGAGATCGAGTTCCGCCGTCTTCAGCGCCAGCTCCGCCGCCTGCTCGGCGAACTCGGCTTCGCGCAGCGTGGCGATCGAAACGGCATTGCCGAGGCGGCGGTTGCGCTCCACCTTGTCGCGGGCGGCGTCCAGCAGCACCTTGGCCTGCGCGACGGCCAGCACCTGCTCGTCGCTGTCGAGCTTGGCGATCACCTGCCCCTGTTCGATCCGCTCGCCGGATTTGACCAGCACTTCCGTCAGGTTTCCGGTCGAGAGCGGCGTCACGGTCACGGAGAGGATGGCCTCGCCGTTGCCGATGGCGTTCAGCCGGTCGTTGACGAGCGCGGTTCCCGCAGCCTCGGTCACGACGAGCGGCGTCTGGTTGCCGGCCGCTGCCCGCTGCGTCCCGCTCTGACCGCCCCGTCCCTGCCCCTCTCCCTGTCCCTTGTCGCCGGAAGCTGCAGACGGCGCGACCAGAGCTATGACGCTGCCGGGCACACCGACGGACACGAGCATCGGCCCGGCGGACGGCACGACGCGCACCCAGGCGGCGAGGCCGACGAGGAGAAGGACGAGGCTGAGCGCCAGCTGTTTCCAGATCTGCATGCAGGTCTCCGACGTCGACATTCCCGGAAGGGACGGTTCAGATGAACGGAATGCAACGGTTTGTCCCAAGGTACCGGGCAGCCCGCATGTCACGCAATCCCGCAGGCTCATCATTACGCAATTGTAATGATGATGGATTTCCTCTCTTCGCGAGAGAACCGCAACGTGGCGCGGGGAATAAAAGAAGAACGCAATTCTGGCCTTTCGATCCCGAATCACTACATTGAGCCGCATGAGCAACGGTTTCGACGACATTCCCTTCTTCGACGAAGAGCCCGCCCGTGCGCCCGGGCGGGGCGAACGCCGCGCCGCCGTGCCGGCCGATGGGCCGGCGGATGCACGCGATGGGCGTGCCAGACAGGATCAGGGCGCCGCCCCGGCACAGGGCCCGTCCGGCCTTGCAGCCCGCGCCATGGCGGCCCGCGACCGCGATCGCGCACCGGATTATCTCTCGGGCCTCAACCCCGAGCAGCGCCTCGCCGTGGAAACGCTGGATGGCCCGGTGCTCGTGCTGGCGGGTGCCGGCACCGGCAAGACGCGGGTGCTCACCACGCGCATCGCCCATATCATGGCGACCGGACGCGCCTATCCGAGCCAGATCCTCGCCGTCACCTTCACCAACAAGGCGGCGCGCGAGATGAAGGAGCGCATCGGCGTCCTCGTCGGCGGCGCGGTCGAGGGCATGCCGTGGCTCGGCACGTTCCACTCCATCGGCGTCAAGCTCTTGCGGCGCCATGCCGAACTTGCCGGTATCCGCTCCGACTTCACCATTCTCGACACGGACGACGTCACCCGCCTGATCAAGCAGATCCTGCAGGCCGAATCCATCGACGACAAGCGCTGGCCGGCAAAGCAGTTCGCCCAGCTGATCGACGGCTGGAAGAACAAGGGCCTGACGCCCGCCGACATTCCGGAAGGCGACGCGCGGGCATTCGGCAACGGCAAGGGCCGCGAACTCTACGCCGCCTATCAGGCACGCCTGCGCACGCTGAACGCCTGCGACTTCGGCGACCTGCTGCTTCACCCGATCGCCATCTTCCGCAAGCATCCCGACCTGCTGCGCGAATATCACGGCCGCTTCCGCTACATCCTGGTGGACGAATATCAGGACACCAATACCGCCCAGTATATGTGGCTGAGGCTCCTGGCTCAGCGACCGAGCCCCGCGAAGGGGGAGCCGCGCACGGCGGACAATACGGTTAATATCTGCTGCGTCGGCGATGACGATCAGTCGATCTATGGCTGGCGCGGCGCGGAGGTGGACAACATCCTGCGCTTCGACAAAGATTTTCCCGGCGCGACCGTCATCAAGCTGGAGCGGAACTACCGCTCGACCGCCCATATCCTCGCCACCGCCGGCCATCTGATCGCGCACAACGAGGGCCGCCTCGGCAAGACGCTCTTCACCGACCGCCACGATCCCGAGGATCAGAAGGTTCAGGTCCACGCGGCCTGGGATTCGGAAGAGGAGGCCCGCGCCGTCGGCGAAGAGATCGAGCAGCTGCAGCGCGACAAGCACCTGCTCAACAACATGGCGATCCTCGTGCGCGCCTCCTTCCAGATGCGCGAGTTCGAAGACCGCTTCGTCACGCTCGGCCTCAACTATCGCGTCATCGGTGGTCCGCGCTTTTACGAGCGCATGGAGATCCGCGATGCGATGGCCTATTTCCGGCTGGTCTGCCAGGATGCCGACGATCTCGCCTTCGAGCGCATCGTCAACACGCCGAAACGCGGCCTCGGCGACACCACCATCCGCCTGCTGCACGACTATGCCCGCGCCCGCGATATCCCGATGCTGGCGGCTGCCGCTGATATCATCGAGACCGACGAGGTGAAGGCCAAGGCCCGCAAGTCGCTGTTCGACGTCGTCACCATGGTGCGCCGCTGGCAGGGCCTGCTCGAAAACACGCCGCATACGGAGCTCGCCGAAATCATCCTCGAGGAATCCGGTTACACCGATATGTGGAAGGTCGACAAGACGGCGGAAGCACCGGGTCGGCTCGAAAACCTGAAGGAGCTGGTGCGCTCGATGGAGGCGTTCGAGAGCATGCGCGGCTTCCTCGAGCACGTATCGCTGGTCATGGATGCCGAGCAGAACGAGAACCTCGACGCCGTCAACATCATGACGCTGCACTCCGCCAAGGGGCTGGAGTTCGAAACGGTGTTTCTACCCGGCTGGGAGGAAGGCCTGTTTCCGCACCAGCGCTCGCTGGACGAAGGCGGCCGCTCCGGGCTCGAGGAAGAGCGCCGCCTCGCCTATGTCGGCCTGACCCGCGCCAAGCGCCGCTGCCACCTCTGGTTCGTCTCCAACCGCCGCATCCACGGCCTCTGGCAATCGACCATCCCCTCGCGCTTCATCGAGGAGCTTCCGGTCGATCACGTCGAGGTCGCCGAGATGGAGCAGTCCTATGGCGGCTACGGGCGCGGCGGCTACGGCCAGTCCCGCTTCGACAAGCAGGAGCCGTTCCAGAACACCTATGCGACGCCGGGCTGGAAGCGCGCGCAGGCCAACAAGACGGACGCGACACGCGACAACTGGGGCAACCGCTCCGGCGTCGCCATCGATCGCATCGGCTATGGCGAAAGCGGCCCCAAGGCCCGCACCATCGAGGGCGAACTGACCGTCCGTTCGACGGTCGAGACCCCATCGAAATTCGGCATCGGCGACCGCGTTTTCCACATCAAGTTCGGCAACGGCAACATCGCCGGCATCGAAGGCAACAAGCTCACCATCGATTTCGACCGTGCCGGCCAGAAACGCGTGCTGGACGGTTTCGTTGAGAAGGTTTGACGCCGTCTATCGCTTCACGGCCACCCAGATCACATGGCGCGCACCGCCCCGTTTGCCGTTGGCTCGCGTCGTCACCGCCTCGGCCTTGAAGCCGGCCTCTTTCAGCCGGCGCGTGAAGCGCGGATCAGGCCCGGAGGACCAGACGGCCAGCACGCCGCCCGGGCGAAGCGCCGATAGCGCGGCCCGCAGGCCCCCATGGTCGTAGAGACGGTCGTTGGAGGTACGGGTCAGCCCGTCCGGACCGTTGTCCACATCGAGCAGAATCGCGTCGTAGGCCGAACGCGCGGCCGCGATGCAGGCGCCGACATCGCCATCGTAGACCGTCACCCTGGGATCATCGAGACAACCCTTGAACACGCTCGCCATCGGCCCCCGCGCCCATCGCACGACGGCGGGCACCAGTTCGGCCACGACAACCTCGGCATCTGCCGGCAGGATTGCGAGCGCGGCCCGTAGCGTGAACCCCATGCCGAGCCCGCCGATAAGGAAGGCCGGACGCGAGCGATCGCCGATTGCGTCGCGAGCAAGAGTCGCGAGTGCCTCTTCCGAGCCGCTGAGCCGGCTGTTCATCAGCTCGTTGCTGCCGAGCATGATCGAAAACTCCTGGCCCCGGCTTTTCAGCCGCAACTGCCCGCCACCGCCGGGAATATCGGCCGTGTCAATCTCGATCCAAGGAAGCATCGCTTAAGCCCTGCAGAAACGCCTGCCTGACAGGCCGCGCCGTTGTTATTGTGAAGAAACAAGGCCCTCTCTTTACACCAACCTCACCCGTTGCGCGAGAAGAGCGAAGCGAGCGTCTTTGCAGGCTTGGAGAAGCCGCCCTTCATGCTCCTGACGATGACCATCTGGGTCACCTCGCCGCGCTTGAAGGCCTTGAGGAAGCGCGGATAGTCGGCAAAGGCGACGCAGCCATGGCTGTCGCCGCGGTTGCGCAGAAGGTAGCTGTGGGCCAGCAGACCGACGCGACCATGCGGCGCGACCCCGTCGATCGGCGTCAGGCGAACGGCTTCCACGCCATGAAACAGCGATTCCCGCATCGTCACCTTGTAGGTGCCGGGCGGTGTCGGGCCCTTCATCGGAATGTGCACGGCATCGGGATTGTCGCGCAGCTTGCCGATTCCGGAATGCGCCTCCAGCCTCTCGCCGTTCGGCATATGCACGACGCCGGCCGAGATATCGTAATAGGCCACGCCCTTGCGGCTGCCGAACAGCGGCTTGCGCGGCGCCATCGACGGCTCGTCGTCCTCCAGGTCGATCGGCGCGTTCGGCTTGGCATAGGCCAGCTGCATCGACGGCTTGCGCGGGCGCTCGGCCGCGGTCGGCGTCTCGTCCGCCTCGATGGCGATGCCGGGGCGCGCGAGCGGCAGCGGCCCGAGGTCCGGCAGATGATCCGTCGTCTCGTCGTCGCTGAGAACGAGGCTGAAGGGCTTGGGCAGCGATCCTGTCGGCCGGGCATCCGGCTCCAGCATCGCATTTTCGCGCAAGGGAACGACGACATCCGAGCGGGTGTCCAGCGACGCGACCTGAACCGGCGCGGCCGGCGTCGCCGGCTTGGGCGGCAGGGCGGCCAGAACGATGCGGTGAACGGTGCTGGCGGAGGCCATCTGCGGCTGCGTCCTGGCAGCGGCGACGGCCACGACCGGCGTCTTCACCAGACGCGAGAATTTCGCCACATGCACCGTCCGCTCGCCCACCGGGCCGCGGGGAATGGCGTTGAGCCCGAGCGACGTCTGGAAGGTCGGACGTCCGCCGGTCGCAAGATCGCCGGCGACGCCATGCATGGTGAGGATGGTGGCCATGAGCCAGCCGACGCCGGCCAGACCGACACCAGCGGCGAGGACGGCAGGAAAAAGACGTGAGCGTTGCGATCTGGCCGGGCCGGCACTCTGCGGCGATGGGGCGTTCTGGCGGAGGGGGTGCGTCTGCGAACGCGTGTCGACCTGTCGAACATTCTCAATCGCTAGCGCCATGGAACTCTTTACCCAAATTGGTTACGCAATCCGAAAACAGCACTACGCACTGTCGTCGAAGCCGGCCGTTTGGGTCGCCTGGCGCTGATGTTGCGCGCTCCCTAGAACACTGCGGCTAGGCGAAAGAATGGCGAAACATGGTAACCATTTCCTTTACGAGCATCCCGAAATCTGAGGATTGTCAAAAATGCACAAGCCGCAGGGCACACCCGCGGCTTCATGATGAACGAAAAAACGGAGCCATTTCGGCACTGCCGCGCAGCGCTGGCTGCCTCAGCTCCAGGGGTGACGCGGCGGATTGAGACCGTTCAGATAAAAATTGCCGACATGGAAGAACTTCCACCGCACCGGGTCGTGCAGCGTGTGCGCACGGGCGTTGCGCCAATGGCGGTCGAGGTCGTATTTTGCCAGCGTCGATCGCGTCCCCGACAGTTCGAAGAGCTTGTTCGTCGCGAGAATGGCGATCTCCGTCGTCAGAACTTTCGCCTCGGCGGTTTTCACTGTCGCGTCGGCAATCACCTCTTCCGTCGGGTTCACATATCCCGCATCGATCGCATCGCCGGCGATCGCCAGCAGGGCTTCGGCGGCGTGCAGCCTGATCTTGAGGTCGCCGATCGCGGCAATCGTGAAGGGATCTTCGCCTGCCGTTTCCTTGCCGCTGTCCACCCAGGGCCGACTATGCGTCTTGACGAAGGCGATCGTCTCGTTGATGGCACCGCGCGCAATCCCGGCGTCGATAGCCGCCTGAATGATCTGCGAGACGGGGCCGGCGATCGTCGGACGATCGAAGGCGGCAATCGGCAGCAGACGCTGCTTCGGAACGCGGACATTCTCGATCCTGACGGAACCCGAGGCCGTCGTTCGCTGACCGAAGCTCGACCAGTTGTTCGTGACCGTGATGCCGGGCGCCTCGCGGTCGGCGAAGACGAGGACTCCCTGGTCGTTCTCATCGACGGCCACGATGGGAATGATGTGCGACAGCAAGGCACCCGTCGTGTAGAATTTCTCGCCGTTGACGACCACATCGTCGCCGTCCCGGACGACCCGCGTCTCGAAAGCGGCGACGGTCTTGCTGTTCAGTTCGGAGAACGCGTTGCCGAAGCGCAGGCCGGACAGAACCCAGCCGAAGAACTCCGTCTTCTGCTCCTCCGTGCCGTCGAGATCGATATGACCTGTGATCGCGAGGTGATTTTGCGTGATCTGTGCGATGGACGGGTCGGCGGCAGCGAGAATGGCGATGACTTGCGCCAGCGTCCGGTAGGAAACACCGGCCCCACCATAGGCCTTGGGCACATTGATCGCCCAGAGGCCGCTTTGCGAATAGGCGTCGATCTCCGCGATCGGCAGCAAGCCCTCCCGGTCGCGCAGAGCGGCGCCGACCGCAAACTGCGCCGCGAGCCGGTGCGCGACAGCAAGAGCCTCTTCGTCGCTGGCAATAACATGCGCAGCCTGTGTCGGTCGCCCGCGCGGCGGGACAGGATCGCTGGAATTCACGCGCGGGTGCTGCGTGTAGTCGATAGACTGCGGTTCGATCACTCCCATAGGGCGCTCCTTGTTGAAACACCGACAGAGTGCGAATTAATCGACTTATTTGATAGAAAATATATATTAATATTGTCCGATGCGTGAGAAATCCCTACCTAACCGCCAATCTCCCGACGTGTCATCGCGAGAGGACATAAGCATGTCGTGGGACAGCATATTCATCACCGACGGCTTGTATTGCTCTCCCGCACGCTTATTTCGGCTGTGAACCCGACCCGGAGATCCGCCCATGTCCCTGCCCAAGATCCGCCTTGCCGCCGCTGCCGCCCTCATGAGCTTCGCCGCCCTTGCGGCACCAGCCACGGCGGAAACCGTGGGCGACGTTGGCGTGGATTGGACCGGTAACGATATCATCGTGGACGCCGTCAGCGACCCGAAGATCGAGGGCATCACCTGCCATGTGACCTATTTCGATCGCGGCGTCATCGATCGCCTGCGCAAGGGCAACTGGTTCGAGGACCCCTCCAACAACTCCATCGCCTGCCGCCAGACCGGCCCTGTCGTCATCGACGACATCGACCTGTCCAAGGGCGGCGAAGAGGTGTTTCGCTCGGGTCTCTCCCTGATCTGGAAATCGCTGCAGGTCACCCGCATCTACGATCGCAAGAACAACACGCTGATCTATCTCGCCCATTCCCGCCAGGTCGTCGAAGGGTCGGCGAAGATGTCGATCTCGACCGTTCCGCTCTTCAACCAGCAGGTGACGTGGAAGAAGGGCGCGCCGCAATAAGGCGCTGTCCCTTCAGCGAAATCCGGATCAGCTCCGCGTCTCGCTGAGAACCGTCGCCGAGGTAACGACGGCGATTCCCACCTGCGTCATCTCATCGATCGCGATACGGACACTGTCGGGATCGATCCCGCGACTGGCATCCTCGATAAAGCGGATATGCGCCTCCGGCAGCATGGCGCGGGCATCGAGGGCCGAAAACTTCACGCAGTAATCCGTCGCCAGCCCGCAAATGTCGAGCCGCGTCACGCCGCGTGCGAGAAGAAGGTCGGAGAGCCCCGTCAGTGCGGCCTGATCGTTGTCGCGAAAGGCGGAGTAGCTGTCGACGTTGCGATCGAGCCCCTTGCGCTGGATCGTGTCGATCCGGCTCTGGTCGAGATCGGGCCGGAGGGCCGCGTCCTCGGTACCCTCGACGCAGTGGTCCGGCCACAGCATCTGCGGCTGGCCGTTCAGCGTTCCCATGGTGAAGGGCGCGGCGCCCTCATGCTGCGAGGCGAAGCTTCCGTGATCGGCCGGATGCCAGTCCTGCGACGCGACGATGAGGTCGTAGCCGCCTTCTGCCATCAGCCGGTTGGCAACGGGCACGACGGCATCCCCACCGGGCACGGCAAGATGGCCGCCGGGGCAGAAGCCGTTCTGGATATCGACAAGCAAAAGGCATTTCATCGGCCGGGCGTCTCCCAAGGCATGATCTTGAGAGACGCAGCATAGACCGACGGTGCCTGCCGGGCTACCCCGGCACGCACCGCCAAAACGAGAGGCCATCGATCAGGCAGCCCGATCAGGCAGCCTGGGCCAGTTCGTCGGCGATGACGGTGTCGAGGTTGAGGAAGCAGACCATGGTCTTTTCCAGCGCCACGATGCCGCGGCAGAAGGCGCGCTGGGCTTCCGGGATGATCTCCGGTGCCGACTGCAGGTCCTCGCTGCGGATCGTCATCATGTCGGAAACCTGCTCGACCAGCAGGCCGACCAGCTTGCCGGCGATGTCCGTCACGATGATCGCCGAACGTTCCGATGGTTCCGTCATGTTCATGCCGAGACGGCAGGCCATGTCGATGACGGGAATGACGGCGCCGCGCAGGTTGATGAGGCCGAGCACATAAGGCGGCGTGTGCGGCATCGGCGTGACCGGCGCCCAGCCGCGGATTTCGCGGATCGCCATGATGTCGATGCAGAATTCCTGGTTGCCGAGGTGGAAGGAGACGATTTCCATCGAGCTTCCCGACTGCTTGGAGGTGATGTTCATGATCAGAATTCTTCCCATTGATCGTTGGAACTGGAGGCCGGCGGCGTTGCGAACGCGCCGGAAAGCTTGCCCATGAGCGCCTTGGCGGGCGATGGCGCCGGGCGCGCATTGGCGGCAGCCGGCTTGATGGTCGCGGGACGGATGGCGATGGGGCTCTTTGCGGAGACCGCGCTCTTCGCCGACGCCGCGGGGCGATGGCTCGATGACGACGCCATCGTCCGGGGCGAATGCGAGGGGCCCGATGCCGTGGCATAGGACGCCGCGGCGCCGCCGATGGCGAACTGGGCGATCAGGCTCGAAAGGCTCTCGGCGTCCTGCGCCAGCGTGTGGCTGGCCGCATTGGTCTGCTCGACCATGGCCGCATTCTGCTGCGTCATCTGGTCGAGCTGGCCGATGGCGACGTTGATCTCGGTCAGTCCGGTCGACTGCTCGCGGGCGGCGACCACGATCGTGCGCATATGCTCGTTGATCAGATCGACGTCCGTCCCGATGCGGCCGAGCGCCTCACC
The DNA here is from genome assembly GCF_021168455.1 of Rhizobium quercicola. Taxonomy (NCBI): domain Bacteria; kingdom Pseudomonadati; phylum Pseudomonadota; class Alphaproteobacteria; order Hyphomicrobiales; family Rhizobiaceae; genus Rhizobium; species Rhizobium quercicola. The sequence goes on along the minus strand of NZ_JAJOZR010000011.1, from coordinate 101,164 downwards.
GGTTTCCTGCACGAGCCGTACACCGGTGCCGACCTCGGTCGACGACCGGTTGACGAGGCCCTTGATGTCCTTGGCCGCGCCGGCCGCGCGCTGCGCCAGTTCGCGGACTTCCTGGGCCACCACGGCAAAGCCCTTGCCGGCCTCCCCGGCCCGCGCGGCCTCGACGCCGGCGTTGAGCGCGAGAAGATTGGTCTGGAAGGCGATCTCATCGATGACGTTGATGATCTTGCCGATCTCGGCGGAGGCATCCTCGATGCGCGCCATGGCCGCGACGGCCTCGCCGACGATCCGGCCGGACTCCTCGGCATTGGCATGCGTGCGGCTGACCATCTGGCTCGCCTCTTCCGCCTTGTCGGTCGCGGTGCGGACGGTGACGGTGATCTGGTCGAGCGCGGCGGAGGTTTGCTCGAGGGAGGCCGCCTGCATTTCGGTGCGCTTGGCAAGATCGTCCGCGGCAGAGCGCATCTGGCGTCCGTTGGCCGTGATCGAGGCGCTGTTGTCGCGCATGCCGGAAAGCACCGTGCGCAGCTTCTCGACGGCCTGATTGAAATCGAGGCGCAGCGATTCGAGGTCGGCCCGGAACGGCGTATCGATGGCAACGGTCAACTGGCCGTCGGCAAGCTTGTTCAGCGCCTGGCCGAGCGCGCTGACGGCGAGCTGGACCTGGCGGGCATCTTCCGCGGCCGCGACGTCGCGCTGGCGGCGATCGGTGTCGTTGTGGCTGCGGCTGTCGGCGGCATCGCGTTCCAGCCGCTGCTTGTCGATGGCGTCGATGCGGAAGCGATCCACGCAACGCGCCATGTCGCCGATTTCGTCGCTGCGCTCCACCGAACCGACGGGCGTCGCGTAGTCGCCGCCATGAATGCGCTGCATGCTGTCGCGCACGCCGAGAATGCCGCGGCGCAGGATATTGCCCTGCACCGTCAGGAGGCCGAGAACCAATGCCATGGCACCGAGGCCGCAGACGAACTGCCAGATGAAGGCCGAGCGCGAAATCGCACCCGCCTCTTCGACACGCATCTGCGTCATCGCCATGCCCGCTTCCGCAAGGCTCGAAAAACGTTCCGTCAGCTGAGACCCGGCCGTATCGATCCGGTCGTCGATCGCATCGAACGCGGCCTGGTCGGCACCGGATTCGACAAGCGCCTTCAGGTCCGTCTGGATGGACTGGTTCAGCTGGACGATCATCTCGGCAACCCCAGCACCGAGCTCCGGCTTGCCGACAGCGACGGCAAGACCCGCAACGTCGCCGCTGGCGTTCCGAAGATCCGACACGGCGGCATCGATTTCCTTCATACGGTCCGGGGCGATGACCTTGTCGGCCTTGTCGACGATCGTATCCATGGCCGCGAGCACGAGGTCGAGGCTGGTGACCCGCAGCTCGATGGCGCGGTTCTCGACGGACTTCGCGATGCTCGCTTCCGCGAGAACGCGCTCAACCTGCCGTTGCTCGTACCATCCCGTCACGAGAATCGCGCTGATTCCGACGAAGGTGACGACCCCGAGCGTGGCAAGCCTCTGGCTGACGGTCAGGGATCTCTGGCGGGCTTCATGATGCATGATCGAGGTCCGGGATGGCGCGAATCGTGTCGCGCGCAGATGGGAGAGCAGCGGTCACAGATGGCGATGGCGGGAACGGCCGACCTCATGTCGACGCGCGGAAAGACCTGCACGGAAAAGAAGCATAAGCGCGATGCGTTAAAGATCCGGTAAAGATAACAAAGCTTCATCCGGCCTTCTGGCGAAGGGCAAAACCGTCTATAACAGCGGCATCATGGACCGCATCTCGCCCCGCAACGCCTCGCGCATCGCTCTCCTTGCAGCCGGCCTCCTGCTCCTGGGCTGGGCGGGCATGCTCGGCTGGTGGGCATATGGTCCGGACATGATCCTGGCGCTTGCCGCCGGCAGCCTGTCGCTCTGCTTCTGAAATCGATTCCGATCGACGGAATTATGCAGTAAGCCTTGGTCGTGACATCAAGCGCAGCGGCATGGACGTGAAACGGGCCTGACATGAAACTCCTTCGAATCGTGCTTTGGATCGCCGTTCTGGTCACCGCCTCGGCGCTCGGCTTCCTGACCTACAAGATGACGGAGACCAGGGAGGCGGATGCGGGCGGCCCCTTCGGCGTTCCCTTCAGGCTGGTGGCGCAGAATGGCGAGCCGATCACCGAGAAGGCCCTGACCGGCAAACCCTCGGCCGTCTTCTTCGGCTTCACCCATTGCCCGGAGGTCTGCCCGACGACGCTGTTCGAGATGAACGGATGGCTTGCCAAGGTCGATCCCGACAACACGAAGCTCAACGCCTTCTTCGTGACCGTCGATCCCGAACGCGATACGCCGGAGATCCTCGGGCAGTACGTCTCCAACGTCTCCGACCGTATCACGGGCATCTCCGGGCCTCCGGACAAGGTCATGGACATGGTCAAGGGCTTCCGGGTCTATGCCAAGAAGGTCCCGCTCGATGCGGCAAAGCCCGATGGCGACTATACGATGGATCACTCCGCCTCCGTCTTCCTGCTGGATGCGGAAGGCCGTTTCCGCGGCACCATCGCCTATGGCGAGAACACCGACACGGCGGTCCAGAAGCTCGAAAACCTGACGAAACGCTGAGCGGCCTTTCGCCGCGTGGGCAGAGCCTGTGGCAGCAACGGGCATTTTGGCCGTGCAATGCCGCGCGGTCGTGGTAAAGCGCTCATCCGAAGCTCAAGAGACCTGAAGGACCGACCGTGGCTGATTTGCGCCTCTATCTCACCACCACCGAAAAAGGTGCCGACAGCATTCTCGCTCTGATGACCGATGCCTTCGAGGACGAGGGCTATGCCATCGCCACGATGGAGATCGATGAGAAGCGCGACATATGGGAGGCCTCCGTCTATCTGGACTTTGCCGAAGAGGACGAACTGCGCGCGCGTTTCTCGCAGATCGTCGATGGCTGGAAGCCGGGCACCGACATCCTGCGCGAGGAAATCCCCGATATCGACTGGATCGCCAAATCGCTCGAGGGCCTGAGCCCCGTGGCCGCCGGCCGGTTCCTCGTCCACGGCTCCCATGACCGGGACAAGGTGCGTGCCGGGCAGATCGCCATTGAGATCGACGCCGGCGAAGCGTTCGGCACCGGCCACCACGGCACCACGGCCGGTTGCCTGGAGATGATCGAAAGCGTCGTACGGTCGCGAACCGTCACCAATGCGCTGGATCTGGGAACCGGCAGCGGCGTTCTCGCGATCGGCCTGCGCAAGATCAAGACCGTGCCGGTGCTGGCCACCGATATCGATCCGATCGCCACCCGCGTCGCCCGCGAAAACGTTCGCCGCAACGGCATCGCCAGCGGCATCGCGGCCGTCACCGCCACCGGCTTCCAGTCCCCGGCCTTTGCCGAACACGGTCCCTTCGACCTCATCATCGCCAACATTCTCGCCCGTCCGCTGATGCGCATGGCGCCGGATGTCCCCCGCCACCTCGTGCCCGGCGGTTCCGTCATTCTCTCGGGCATTCTCGCGGAACAGCGCTGGAAGGTTCTCTCGGCCTACAATGCCCAGAAGCTGCGCCACGTCCGCACGCTCTGGCGCAACGGCTGGGTCACCATTCATCTCGACAGCCGCGCCTGAGGGGCGGCTTACATCACCGGGCATGACGAAAAAAGCCGTCCGATGCGGAAGCATCGGACGGCTTTTTCAAGACGAAGGCGATGCCGAAGCATCGCCCGTGACCGGCAAGCCGGCCAATGTCCGCGAGCCAAAGGAGGAGGATCGCTCAAGCGGACCCTGCGTGATCCCAAAAACGGCGCCCGGAGGGAGGAGGAGAAGGCAACCGATCGAACGGATCACTCAGACGATTGCCTTGCGGCATCTGCGGTAACGGGGTGTTCGCGGCCCGTCCGTTGGCGGTGCTTCTAAAGCATTGTCCGATGGGAGCTAGGGTCTGACGCGAATAGGTGCCATGCGGAATCTGCATAAGTATGATGAATGCATCCGGGTGCTCTGGTCACCGCCTGCACCGATGGGACATCGGGACCGGATTTGCTATAAGGCGGAGGGTCCCATTTCAGCCGCATGCAGGAAGACATCATGTTCCAGTCCTTCGACGTCACCTCCACACCGCAGTTCGGTCGCGAACGGGCCGATGGTCTGCGGGCCTCCTTCGATGCGCTCGGCATCGACGGCGTCCTCGTGCCGCGGGCCGACGAATTTCAGGGAGAATACGTCCCGGCCTCCGCCGAGCGTCTGGCCTGGCTCACCGGCTTCACCGGCTCGGCCGGCATCGCCCTCGTCTTGCGCGAGAGGGCGGTCGTCTTCGTGGACGGGCGGTATGTCACGCAGCTGGCCGAACAGGTGGACGGAACGGTCTTTACCGGCGGCGACCTGATCGGCGAGCCGCCGCACCTGTGGATCGAGCGTCACGCACCGAAAGGCTTCCGCCTCGGCATCGACCCCTGGCTGCACACGGGGGCGGACGTCCGCAAGCTGGAAACCGCCTTGGCGAAGATCGGCGGTGCCCTCGTCCACCTCGACCACAACCCCCTCGACCGCCTCTGGACCGGACGTCCGGACGCGCCGCTGGGCCGCGTCGTCATCCAGAAGATCGAACAGGCCGGCATTCTTGCAACGGAGAAGATCGCCGACATGGCCGAGATGGTGGTGAAAGCCGGCGCCGCCGCTGTCATCCTCACCGACCCCTCTTCCGTCGCCTGGACGTTCAACCTGCGCGGCAACGACGTGCCCCACACGCCGCATCCTCTCGCCCGCGCGATCATTCACGCCGATGGCAAGGCGGAAATCTTCCTCGACGCCCGCAAGACCGGTATCGAGGAAAAAGCCTATCTGACCCAGATGGCCGAGATCGCCGCGCTGGACAGCTTTGGTGCCCGCGTTTCGGCACTCGCCGCGTCCGGCCTCAGCCTCATGCTGGACCCGGATCACGCCGCCTTCGCGCTCGCGGACCGGATCCGCAAGGACGGCGGCACCGTGATCGAGGCACCCGATCCGGCGCGGCTTCCGCGGGCATGCAAGAACCCGGTCGAACGTGAGGGCTCCGCCCGCGCCCATCTGCAGGATGGCGCGGCCATGGTCGAGTTTCTCGCCTGGCTCGACCGAACGACGCCCGGCACCATTACCGAAATTTCCGCCACGGAAAAGCTGGAGGCCGTACGGATTGCCTGCGGCGAGCGCCTGCAGAACCCGCTGAAGGACGTCTCCTTCGACACGATCGCCGGTGCGGGTGCGCACGCGGCGATCATGCACTACCGCGTGACGACGGAAAGCGATCAGCCGCTCGAAGCGGGAACCATGTTCCTGGTCGATTCCGGCGGGCAATACGTCAACGGCACCACCGACATCACCCGCACGGTCGCCATCGGCGACGTGCCGGCGGAGCAGAAGCGCTTCTTCACGCTGGTGCTGAAAGGCATGATCGCGATCAGCACCGCCCGCTTCCCCAAGGGCACGCGCGGGGTGGAACTCGACCCCCTCGCCCGCATCGCCCTCTGGAAGGCCGGCGCCGATTACGGTCACGGCACCGGGCATGGTGTGGGTTCCTACCTCTCCGTCCATGAAGGGCCGCAGCGCATCTCGCGCGCCGGCATGCAGGAGCTTCTGCCCGGCATGATCCTCTCCAACGAGCCCGGCTACTACCGTCCCGGCGCCTTCGGCATCCGGATCGAGAACCTGCTGCATGTGCTGGAGGCCGCGTCCGTCGAGGGCGGCGACCAGACGATGCTCGGCTTCGAAACGCTGACCTTCTGCCCCATCGACCGCCGGCTGATCCTCCCCGAGCTTCTGACGGAGGAGGAACGCGCCTGGGTGGATGCCTATCATGCCGAAACGCGCGAGAAGCTGACGCCGCTCGTGGACGGCGCGGAGGTGAAGGCATGGCTGGAGGCCGCGACGGCCGCGCTCTAGAGATGCAGAGAAGGGCCGACGGGCGACAGGCTCGTCGGCCCGATCAGAACAATCCGGTGTACCGCAGCACCATCACCACGGCCCAGCCGGCAAACAGCATGGGCAGTGCCGAAAACCGCAGGCCGACGAGGAAGGCGGCGAAGATGGCGATCGTGACGTCCGCTCCGCCGTAAAAGAGCGCCGGTGCGACCAGCGTCGAGAGAACCGCTGCGGGCACGGCGTTCAGTGCGGCCTCCATGCGCGGGGGAATGCGCTCCATCCGCGCCATCATGATCGCCCCGCCAATGCGCGTCAGATAGGTGGCGATGGCTGCGAGAAGGATGATGCCGATCAGACGCAGGTCCTGCGGCAGAAAATGGTCGAAGCTCATCGCGCCGTCTCCCCGGATGTCACGGGCAGGCAGGCGGCCAGCACGACGCCGGCAAGCGCCCCGATACTGACATGCCACGGCGAGCCGACGAGATGCATGGCGATCACGGAGACGACCGAGCTGAGAGCGACCACCGGCAGCCAGTTGTCACGGCTGCGGAAGCCGAGCACCAGCGCCATGAAGTAGATCGGTAGCATGACATCGAGCCCGATCGCCTTGGGATCGCCGATCAGCCCGCCGAACACGGCCCCGAGAAAGGTCGCGACCAGCCAGGGCAGGTAGATCGCCAGGCCGAGCCCCATATACCAGACGAAGGTCACCGGCTCCCCGCGCTCGCCCCGCTTTTCCGTTTCCGCATATTGCGGATCGGTCAGCAGGAACAGCGCGGCCGCCTTCTGGAGAAGGGAGAAATGCGCGATGTGGCGCGCCATGGAAGCCGAATAGAGCACGTGGCGGAAGTTCACGGCAAAGACCGAGAGCACGATCAGCCACGGCTGGACGGCGTGCCCGAAGAGATCGAGCCCCACCATCTGGCTGGCCCCCGCAAAGACCGTCGCGCTCATGACCATCGCATCGACGATGCTGAACCCGTTGTCGATCGCCAGCGCGCCGAAGAGGGCGCCGAAAGGCGACGCGGAAAGGACGATGGGAACGCCACGGCGCGCGCCGTCCCAGAAATCACGAGATGCCATATTGAAGATCCAAGGACGGTGCCGGGCCTGCGGCGTGAGGCCCCGGCTTTAGCCACGGACGCCGCCAGCGGCAAATGAATTCCGCTGATGGCCCGATCAAGCCGCGTCATGCATGAAGAGGGTGGCGTACCGCCCTCAGCTCTTCACCGTGAACGTGTGCTCCGGCCCCGGGAAACTGCGCGCCTTCACCTCGGCCGCATAGGCTTCGGCGGCCGCCGAAATCTGCGGCGCAAGCTCGGCGAAATGCTTGACGAAGCGCGGCTTAAAGTCGTTGAAGAGGCCGAGCATGTCGTCCGAGACGAGGATCTGCCCGTCGCAGGCGGGAGATGCGCCGATGCCGATGGTCGGCGCCCGCAACGAGGCCGTGATCTCGCGCGCGAGCGGCTCCACGGTCCCCTCGACCACGATCGCGAAGGCGCCGGCATCGTCGATCGCCTTGGCATCCCGGCGGATCTTGGCCGCCTCGCGCTCGGTTCGTCCGAGCGAGCGATACCCGCCCGTCGTGTTCACCAGCTGCGGCATCAGCCCGACATGGCCGAGCACCGGAATGCCCCGGCTCGACAGGAAATCGACCGTCTCGGCCATCTCCGCCCCGCCCTCGAGCTTGATGGCGCTGCATCCCGTCTCTTTCAGGATGCGCGCCGCATTGCGAAACGCCTGCTCGCGGCTTTCCTGATAGGAGCCGAACGGCATGTCCACGACGACGCAAGACACCGACGTTCCCCGCATGACGGCCTGGCCATGCGCGATCATCATCTCCAGCGTGACGCCGAGCGTCGAGTCCATGCCGTAGAGCACCATGCCGAGCGAATCGCCGACCAGCAGAAAATCGACATGCGGATCGAGCAGCCGGGCGATCGGCGTCGTATAGGCCGTGAGGCTGACGATCGGCCGCTCGCCCTTCAGCGCCTGGATGGCGGAGGGCGTCAGGCGGCGACGGGTGATGGCGGAACCAGGCTGAACGCTCATGGCAAACGGCTTTCGCAAGAAGAGGACGGGGGATAGACGCGATTGTCGAGAAGCCGCGTGGCGCCGAACCGGACGAAGAGAAGAACCAGAACGGCCCGGTCCCGGACCGTATCGAGGGGCGCCAGCGTCTCGGGATCGCGAACGGCGACGACTTCGGGCACGGCGAGCGGCGCGCGGCGGATGAAGTCCGCGATCGCCTGCTCCAGCTCCGTCGCAGAGGCGACACCGGAAGCCAGCAGCCGCGCCGCTTCGTCCAGCGCCTGCGGCACGATCACCGCCGCGCGGCGCTCGACCGGCGACAGATAGACATTGCGCGAGGAGAAGGCGAGGCCATCGGCCTCGCGCACCGTGGGCACGGCCACCACCTCGACTGGCTGCGCAAGATCCTCCACCATCCGGCGGATGATCTGCACCTGCTGGAAATCCTTCTCGCCGAAATAGGCACGGTCCGGCTGGACGAGATTGAAAAGCTTCGTCACCACGGTCGCCACACCCGCGAAATGGCCGGGACGCACCGCCCCCTCAAGCTCGGCGCCGAGCGCGGGAAGATCAACCACCGTTTCCATCGCTCGCGGATACATATCGGACACACCGGGCGCAAACAGAATATCGACGCCGCCCCCCAGCAGCATCGCCTGGTCACGCGCGAGATCGCGCGGATAGCGCGACAGATCCTCGCCGGCGCCGAATTGCAGCGGATTGACGAAAATGCTGGCGACGACGACGTCGTTGCTTTCGCGCGCCCGCCGCACGAGCTCCATATGCCCGTCGTGAAGATAGCCCATGGTCGGCACGAGACCGACGGAGCGCCCTGCCCGCCGATGTTCACCCAGCAACTGGCGCAGACTCGCGATTGTCGAAACTGTCTCCATCCCGGATCTCCCCTCCGTTATGCGGCATCCGGTATCGTGTGCGGTGCAGAAAGACAATTCAAAGACGACGCGCGTGCAAAATAAACCGCTCATACACGGACGTCGATCGACGGCATCAGCCGCTGATCAATGCCAGCCACGCGTCCTCGTCCATGGTCTGGACGCCGAGTTCGCGCGCCTTGTCGAGCTTGGAGCCCGCACCCGGACCGGCAACGAGGATATCCGTCTTCTTGGACACGGAGCCGGACACCTTGGCCCCCAGGCTTTCCGCCTGGGCCTTGGCCTCGTCGCGCGTGAATTTTTCGAGAGAGCCGGTGAAGACCACCGTCTTGCCCGCGACCGGGCTGCCCTCGCCCGATGGCGCTTCCGCGTCGAGCGGCGTCACCTGACCCAGGAGACGATCGACCACCGCCACGTTGCGGTCTTCCTTGTAGAACTCCACGATCGCGCGCGCGACGACGTCGCCGATCCCGTCGATCCGGTTCAGGTCGTCCCAGGCCTCCGCCCCCGGCTCGCCCGCCGCCCGCATCGCCTTGTCGAAGTCCTCGTAGCTTCCATAGGACCGCGCCAGCAGCTTTGCCGTGGTCTCACCGACATGGCGAATGCCGAGCGCATAGATGAAACGCGCAAGCGCCACCTGACGCCGCTCGTTGATCGCCTCGTAGAGCTTGCGGACGCTGACCTTGCCGAAGCCGTCGATGTTTTCGAGCTTGGCAAGGGAGCCCTGCTGGCGCTCCTCCAGCGTGAAGATGTCGGGTGCGGTGCGGATCGACAGGGTCGGATCGTCGGAGGCAAAGAAGAAATCGATCTGCTTTGCGCCAAAGCCTTCGATATCGAAGGCATTGCGCGAGACGAAATGCTTCAGATGCTCCACCGCCTGCGCCCGGCAGACGAAGCCGCCGGTGCAGCGCGTCACCGAATCGACCTTGCCGGTCTTCTCGTTGACTTCGCGCACCGCATGGCTGCCGCAGACCGGGCAGGTCTTCGGGAAAACGTAAGGGGCGCTGCCCTCCGCCCGCTTCTCCTCAACGATATCGACGATTTGCGGAATGACGTCGCCGGCACGCTGGACGATGACCGTATCGCCGATGCGGATGTCGCGCCCCTCGCGCAGCGGCTGGCCGGCATTGCCGAGACCCTTGATATAATCCTCATTGTGCAGCGTCGCATTGGTCACGACGACCCCGCCGACGGTGACGGGCACCAGACGCGCCACCGGCGTCAACGCTCCGGTTCGCCCGACCTGGATGTCGATGGCCGTGAGCACCGTAAAGGCCTGCTCGGCCGGGAACTTGTGCGCGGTCGCCCAGCGCGGCGAGCGCGAGCGGAAGCCGAGCCGGCCCTGGAGCACGAGATCATCGACTTTGTAGACGACACCGTCGATATCGTAGTCGAGCTCCGGGCGCGTGAGGCCGATCGCGCGGTAGTGGTCGAGAATGGCGGCGACCGACGTCAGCCGCTGTGTCAGCGGATTGACCGGGAAACCCCAGACCTTCAGCGCCTCGACCATGCCGGACTGGGTATCCGCCGGCATCGCCGACATCTGCCCCCAGGAATAGGCGAAGAAGCGCAGCTTGCGGGTCGCGGTGATGGCGGGGTCGAGCTGGCGAAGAGAGCCCGCCGCCGTGTTGCGCGGATTGACGTAGGTCTGGCGCCCCTCCTCTTCCATCTGCGCGTTCAGCTTGAGGAAGTCGCTCTTGGCCATGTAGACCTCGCCGCGCACCTCCACCACGTCCGGCGCGCCGTCGGGCAGCGTCTGCGGTATTTCCGCAATGGTGCGGATGTTGGCGGTGACGTTCTCCCCCGTCGTACCGTCGCCCCGCGTGGCGGCCGAGACGAGTTTGCGGTTCTCGTAGCGCAGCGACATCGACAGGCCGTCGATCTTCGGCTCGGCCGTAAACGCGATGGAATCATCCGGCAGGCGGCCGAGGAAGCGGTAGACGCTGGCGATGAAATCGCTGACGTCCTCGTCGGAAAACACGTTGTCGAGCGACAGCATGGGCCGGGCATGCGTGACCTGCTGAAAGAGACCGGAGGGAGCAGCGCCCACCTTGCCGGACGGACTATCCGGCCGCACGAGATCGGGAAACCGCGCCTCGATCTCGCCATTGCGCCGCTTCAGCGCATCATAGTCGGCGTCCGAAATCTCAGGCGTGTCCTTGCCATGATAGAGCGCATCGTGGCGGGCAAGCTCGGAAGCCAGGAACGCCAGCTCTTCCACGGCATCGGCTTCGCTCAGCGCATCCACGGGCTTGATGTCGGTCATGGCGGTCACTCCTGCTATCGGGAGTGTTGTAGCGAAAATCGCTCTTTTGAGAAGGGGACGATGCTCGCCATCCCACGCTCATCCCGCGCCGATGTCCTTGCGAGAATACGGAAAAAACGCATGGAAACGCGGCCGCAATTCTCAGCCGCCGCCCGCCAGCAACTTCGCCGCCGCCGCCCGCGCTTCCTCGGTGATCGAGGCGCCGGCCAGCATGCGGGCGATCTCTTCGGTGCGGTCCTTGTCGTTCATGCGTGCCACGCGCGTCGCGATCATCTCGGCGGATTTCTCGGACGGGCCCTTGGAGATCAGCAGATGGGTCGCAGCCCGCGCCGCGACCTGCGGCGCGTGGGTGACGGAAAGCACCTGCACCGTCTTCGACAGCCGCTTCAGCCGCTGCCCGATCGCATCGGCAACGGCGCCGCCCACCCCGGTATCGATCTCGTCGAAGACGAGCGTCGGTGCGGAGCCGCGATCGGCCAGCGCCACCTTGAGCGCCAGCAGGAAGCGCGAAAGCTCGCCGCCCGACGCGACCTTCATGATCGGCCCCGGCCGCGTGCCCGGATTGGTCTGCACATGGAACTCGACCACATCAATACCTTCGGCCGTCAGCTGCGTCGGGTCGCTCGCGACCTCCGCCATGAAGCGGGCCCGCTCCAGCTTCAGCGCCGGAAGCTCCGCCATCACGGCCTCTGACAGGGCGCTCGCCGTATTGTGCCGCTTGGAGGAAAGAGCCGCCGCCGCCGCATCGAAATCCGCCCGCGCGATCGCGACCTGCGCCTCGAACTGCTTCAGCTTCTCTTCGCCCGCATCGAGATCGGCCACGCTGTTGATCATCCGAACGGCGAGCGCCGGAAGCTCTGTCACGGGAACCGAATATTTGCGGGCGGCAGCGCGCAGCGCAAACAGCCGCTCCTCCACCCGCTCCAGTTCCTTCGGATCGTATTCCGTGCGCCGAAGCGCCGCCTCCACCGCCATCTGCGCGTCGGACAGCTGGTTCAGCGCCGCATCGAGCAGGTTGACCGTTTCCTCCAGCAGGCCCGGCGCCTCGTGACTCTTGCGCTCTAAGCGCCGCACCAGCGAGGCGATCTGCGGCACGGGAGAGGCGTTGCCGTTCAGAAAATCGCTGGCCTCGCTGATATCGGAAGCGATGCGCTCGGATTTCATCATCGTCGCCCGCCGCTCGGCAAGCTCGTCCTCCTCGCCATCGAGCGGCGACAGGGCCTCGAGCTCCTCCACGGCAGCGCGCAGATAATCGGCTTCGCGGGCGGCGGCGTCCACCTTCTCGCGGTGGCGCTTCAGGCCCCGCTCGGCATCGCGCCAGATCCGGAAAAGATCGGCAACCGTTTCCGCATCGGCCGTCAGGCCGCCGAAAGCATCCAGAAGCAGCCGGTGGGCGTGGGTATCGACCAGCGCACGATCGTCATGCTGCCCGTGGATCTCCACGAGCAACTGCCCCGCCTGGCGCAGAAGCTGGACGGACACCGGCTGGTCGTTGACATAGGCCTTGGTGCGCCCATCGGAGGTCTGTACGCGGCGGAAGATCAGGTCGCCATCATCGTCGATGCCGTTTTCGCGCACCAGAACGCGGGCCGGATGATCCGGTGCGACATCGAAGACGGCGGTCACCTGCCCCTTGGTGCCGCCATGGCGCACGAGCGAACCGTCGCCGCGCCCACCCAGCGCCAGAGACAGGCTGTCGAGTAGGATCGACTTGCCGGCTCCGGTTTCGCCGGTCAGCACGGACAGGCCGGCATCGAAGGACAGGTCGAGCCGTTCGATCAGGACGATATCGCGGATCGAGAGCTGGGAAAGCATCCGGTCTTCTGTTCTTTCGGATCAGACGCCGAGGATCTTCTTGCCGGCCCGGGAAATCCAGGACCCGCCATTCTCGCGCGGCTCGAGGCCGTTGGACTGCAGCAGCTTGTAGCTGTCGGCATACCACTGGCTGTCAGGATAGTTGTGACCGAGAACGGCCGCAGCCGTCTGCGCCTCGCTGGTGATGCCCATGGCGAAGTAGCTCTCGACCAGTCGGGCCAGCGCTTCCTCGACCTGGTTCGTGCCGGAATACTGCTCGACCACGGTGCGGAAACGCGTCACGGCGGCGAGATATTCCTTACGCTCCAGATAGTAGCGCCCGACCTGCATTTCCTTGCCGGCCAGCTGGTCCTTGGCAAAGCGGATCTTCGCCTGCGCGTCCTCGACATATTCCGATTTCGGATATTTATCGACGACAGCCTGCATGGCCTCGATGGTCTTGAAGGCAGGCTTCTGGTCCTGCGTCACCGTTGGGATCTGCTTGGAATAGGCAAGACCCAGAATGTACTGGGCGTAAGCCGCATCTTCCGATTCGGGATAGAGATTGAGATAGCGCGTCGCCGCGTTGATCGCGTCCTGCGTCTGGCCCTGGCGGTAGTTGACGAAGGCCTTCATCACCAGCGCCTTGCGGGCATATTCGGAAAACGGCTGCTGCTTGTCGATCGCGTCGAACTTGCGCGCGGCTTCCGTCGTCTTGCCGGCATTCAGGTTGGCGAGACCCTGATTGTAGAGAACCTCGGGCGGATCGGTCTCGGCCGTCAGCTTGGTGATGTCGATGTCGGGGTCGTTCTGGCAGGCGGTCACGACGACGCTGGTTGTCGCCGCTACAAGCGCGACCATCGCCACGCGCGTGATCGTCTTCCATTCGAAGCCGTCTGCAAAAACCATCAGAACATCCCAACTCGAGTGGCAGCTGCCCCGCCGCCGACCATGCGGTTCTAGATCATACTAGAACAAGTCCGCAACGTCATGGTGACCGATTAACGCAATTTTGTGGCATCGCGTCCATGAAAAAGCCGGTCATATGACCGGCTTTAAGGCAATTCTTATGGATATTGTGCGTCAGGCCGACAGTTCGGACGCGCCTGCGACCTGCTTCTCGCGTGCAACCCGCGTGCGCGGCATCGCCGTTTCCACAATCTCGTAGGCCGTGGGATCGCTGAACAAAGCCTGCAAGGCATTGGCGTTCATCTTGTGGCCGCCACGATAGGACCGGTAGCAGCCGATAAACGGCAGGCCGGCAAGCGCGAGATCGCCGACGGCGTCCAGCGTCTTGTGGCGGACGAACTCGTCCTTGGCGTAACGCAGGCCCTCGACATTGATGACCGTATGGTCGTCGGCAATGACGACCGAATTTTCGAGCGAGGAGCCGAGACCACGCCCGGCCGCCCACATCCGCTCGACATCGCGCATGAAGCCGAAGGTGCGGGCGCGCGACAGTTCGTTCTTGAAGGTCGCGGCCGTCATGTCGCCCTGCCAGGACTGGCGGCCGATCAGCGGCGTGTCGAAGTCGATCTCGACCTCGAAGCGCATGCCGCCGTCATAGGGCACGAACTCCGACCACGAGGCACCGTTCTCGATGCGCACCGGCTTCAGGATGCGGATGTAGCGGCGCTTGACGGCGAGCGCCTTGATGCCCGTCTGCTCGATGGCCTCGATGAAGGGTGCGGAGCTGCCGTCCATGATCGGCATTTCCGCGCCGTGAACCTCGACCAGCAGATTGTCGATGCCGACGGCGTAGATCGCCGCCATCACATGCTCGATCGTGGCGATCCAGGTGGCCGGCGACGTGCCGAGAATGGTGCAGAGATCCGTATTGCCGACGTTGGACGACACGGCGCGATATTCGCCGAGGACCCGCTCGCCTTCGATGCGCTGGAAGACGATGCCGGTATTGGCTTCAGCCGGATGGAAGGTGATCGAAACGTCGGCGCCCGAATGCACGCCCGTCCCGCTCAGGGTTGCCTGATCGGCGATCGTCGTCTGAAACCCCAGCAGTCCAATTCCCAGTCCCATACTCTTCACTTTCACAATTCTGGCGGCGAACCGCCTTATTCCGTGTCTGCAAGATACGTCTTTGAGCCTCAGGTCAACCTCTCGACGGCAAGTCGAACTTGCCGCCCCCAGTCTTCGTCGCGATCGGGAGACTTGATATCCGCAGACTTTCCAGTGTGAAGATAAGGCCCTCGCCCGGTCATTCCAAATCACTGTTTCTTTCGCTTTGTAACGCTTCTTCCCTGACGCCTATGTCCCTGCAAAGCTTGCGAAAAAACGGAAAAGCCTGGGCTTGGGGCCCAGGCGTTCCGGCAAGGTAGAAGGCGGGTGGAAATCAGTTCGACTGCCGGCGAAGGAAGGCCGGAATTTCGAGCTGATCGTCGTCCTGCGCACGCGGCTGCGGGTTCACGCGGCCGCGTTCGTCGAGCGCACCGCGACGCGGTGCGTAGACGCTCGCCTCGGTGGACAGCGGGCGGCGCTGCTGCGACGCAGCGCTCGGCGCTCCCGAGGTCATGTCCGACGCGACGGAATGATCTTCCTCTTCGCGGCGGCCGAGCGAATTCGTGATTCGCTTGAGAAGGCCCATCGGACCGCGCTCTTCGTGATGCGCGACGGCCGGCTGGGACCAGTGCTCGGCTTCGGCCTTCACCATCGGCGGGAAGTCCTCGACCTTCGGCATGCGAACCGATTCCGGCTGGCGCATCATCGGCGCGGGCTCGTGACGCTGAACCATCGGCTCATGCGGCATGTGGTGCGCCGGAGCATGCTGGGCATGCATCGGTGCGGCCTGCATCGGCTGCGGCTGGTAGACCGGCATCTCGACCGGAGCCTGCTGCATCGGCGCCTGCGGTGCCGGAGCCCGCATGACGGGTG
Source organism: Rhizobium quercicola (assembly GCF_021168455.1). NCBI lineage: Bacteria > Pseudomonadati > Pseudomonadota > Alphaproteobacteria > Hyphomicrobiales > Rhizobiaceae > Rhizobium > Rhizobium quercicola. Next base: position 85,415 of record NZ_JAJOZR010000011.1, on the reverse strand, counting down.
CGGTTTCCGGTGCGCCGGCAAACAGCTTGCTCTGCGGACGGAAGTCGTCCTGGGCCTTTTCGGCGGCGCGCGCCTGGATCAGGAGTTCGCGTTCGATTTCGGCCTGGCGGATGGCTTCGGCGATGTGGTCGGCCTGCGGCGCCTGCGGCTGAGGCGCCGGCTGCTGCATGACGGGTGCCGGCTGGGCCTGCATGGACGGTGCGGCGGCAGGTGCTGCCGGACGTGCGGCGGGCTTGGATGCTACCGGGCGAAAGCTGGCAGTCCGATCGGCCACCTCCGCGGCCGTACGATCGATTCCGGTTGCAACGACGGAGACACGAATCATGCCTTCGAGCTCTTCGTCGAACGTCGCGCCGAGAATGATGTTGGCGTCCGGATCGACTTCCTCGCGGATACGCGTCGCGGCTTCGTCGACTTCGAAAAGGGTCATGTCGCGACCGCCGGTGATCGAGATCAGCAGGCCCTGCGCACCCTTCATCGAGGTTTCGTCGAGAAGCGGGTTGGCGATGGCGGCTTCGGCAGCGGCCATGGCGCGGCCATCGCCGGAGGCTTCGCCGGTGCCCATCATCGCACGGCCCATCTCGCGCATCACCGAACGAACGTCGGCGAAGTCGAGGTTAATAAGGCCTTCCTTGACCATGAGGTCGGTGATGCAGGCAACGCCCGAATACAGGACCTGGTCGGCCATCGCGAAGGCATCGGCAAACGTCGTCTTGTCGTTGGCGATGCGGAAGAGGTTCTGGTTGGGAATGACGATCAGCGTATCGACCGACTTCTGCAGTTCGGCGATGCCCTGGTCGGCAAGCCGCATGCGGCGCTGACCTTCGAAGTGGAAGGGCTTGGTGACGACGCCGACGGTCAGGATGCCCTTGTTGCGCGCCGCCTGAGCGACGACCGGAGCAGCACCCGTCCCCGTGCCGCCGCCCATGCCGGCGGTGACGAAGCACATATGCGTGCCGGAGAGGTGATCGATGATCTCGTCGATGCACTCTTCGGCGGCCGCGCGACCGACTTCCGGCTGCGAACCCGCGCCGAGACCTTCGGTAACGGCGACACCCATCTGGATGATTCGTTCGGCCTTGGTCATGGTCAGCGCCTGGGCGTCCGTGTTGGCGACGACGAAGTCGACACCCTGGAGACCTGCGGTGATCATGTTGTTGACGGCGTTGCCGCCGCCGCCGCCGACACCGATGACAGTGATGCGGGGCTTGAGCTCGGTGATATCCGGCTTCTGCAAGTTAATGGTCATTTTACCCGTTCCTTCCTGGTTTCTGGTCGCCTTGCCGAGCCGGCCAGATCTCAATTTACCCTTATGGCGGTTCTACCTTACGCGAACCTAGAAACTCTCTTTCAGCCACTGGCCCATTCGGGCAAAGCGGCTGTCGCCGCCGCCGAGGGCAGACAGCATCCCGCCCTGGGCGGCGTGCGTCTCCATTTCGGCGACCTGCGGATAGATCATCAGGCCGACAGCCGTAGAGAAGGCCGGTCCCTTGGCGGCCGGCGGCAGGCCGGAAACACCGAGGGGACGACCAATCCGCACGTTGCGGGCGAGAATACGGCGCGCCGCTTCCGGCAGGCCCGTCAGCTGGCTTCCGCCGCCGGTCAGAACGACGCGCTTGCCGACGATCGGCGAGAAGCCGGAACGCTGGATGCGGTCGCGAATGAGTTCGAGCGTCTCTTCGACGCGGGCACGCACGATTCGCGAAACGAGGGCGCGCGGCACGTGAGTCGGCTGGTCGCGATCGTCCTCGCCGATCGGCGGAACCGTCACCATCTCGCGCTCGTCGGCATCGTTCGGCATGGCCGATCCATGGACGACCTTCAGTCGCTCGGCGTCCTCGATCCGGGTCGAGAGACCGCGTGCGAGGTCCGTCGTCACGTGATGACCGCCAAGGCTCACGGCGTCGGCATGCACGAGCTTGCCTTCCGCAAAGACCGAGATCGTCGTCGTGCCGCCACCCATGTCGATGCAGGCGCAGCCGAGTTCGACCTCGTCATCCACCAGGGCGGAGAGGCCGCTGGCATAAGGCGTCGCGACGATGCCCTCGACCGAGAGATGCGCGCGGTTGATGCACAGTTCGAGGTTCTTGAGCGCCGCACGCTCGGCCGTCAGCACGTGCATATCGACGCCGAGAGTATCGCCGAACATGGCGAGCGGATCGCGGATGCCGCGTTCGCCGTCGAGCGAGAAGCCCGTTGGCAGGGAATGGAGAATCACGCGGTCCTGACGCTGCGAGCGTTGGCCGGCGGCCGCAAGAACCCGCTTGAGGTCTGCGCCGTCCACTTCCTGACCGCCGAGATCGACGGACGCCGTATAGATGTCGCTCTGCAGGCGGCCGGCGGAGACGTTGACGATCAGGCTGTCGATGGTCAGCCCGGCCATGCGCTCGGCGGCGTCGACGGCGAGCCGGACGACGCTTTCGGCCGCATCCAGATCGGCGATCACGCCGTTCTTCATGCCGTGCGACTTGTGATGGCCGAGACCGATGACCTCGATCGCATGCGTGCGACCGGGCAGGATCTGGCTTTCGGCGCGCGGTGTCAGGCGGCCGATCATGCAGACGACCTTCGTCGAACCGATGTCGAGCACGGAAACGATGTGGGATCGCTTCGCCGACAGGGGCTTCAGACGCGGCAGGCCGAAATGCGACGAACCGAACAGGCTCATATGCGGTCCTCTTGGCTCTCGATTTTCTTGAGCTGTTTGGTACGGGCTTCAAGGGCGACCTGTCGGCGCTCTGCGGCGCCGGGGGTCAGTTGGATGGTGGTGCGGTCTTCCAGACGAAGATCGACGGCGGCGATGTCGCGTTCCAGCAGCTGCTGGCCCTCTTCCATCGTGGACAGCACCTGCATGGCGCGGTCGAGATCCTGCTCGGGAAGCTTCACCATGACGCCGTTGTCGAGGATCAGATCCCAACGACGGCCGGCAACGCGGACATAGGCCTTCACGCGGCCGGCGATTTCCGGCCAGTCGGCGAAGCGGGCGTAGAAGTCGGCTGCAGCCGTTTCCGCATCGCGGCCGACGAACAGCGGCAGTTCGGCGAATTTGTTGTCGCGCAGCGGCGCGATCACGCTGCCGCTCTTTTCGATGAGCGAGAGATCGGACCCGTGCTGCCAGATCCCGAAAGCCTTGCGCTCCTTGAGGTTCACCTCGATGGTGCCGGGATAGACCTTGCGGACCGTCACCTCTTCCACCCAGGGCATCTTCGCGATCGCCTGACGAGCGGCATCGATGTCGAGCGCAACGAGAGACGTCGCACCGTCGAGGCCGATTTCCTGGAGAATGTCGATCTCCGACGTCTGATCGTTGCCCGAGATCTTTACGTCCTCGATGGCAAAGCCGGCGGCCGATGTTGTCGCCTTGGCGACTTCAGGCGTGTGCCCGCCGATCGCCATGCCGTAAAGACCGGTTGCCGCAAACAAGGCCAGCGCCGAGACAGTCCCGGTATGAGGTGCGAAATGGATGCGGCCCGTGCCGAGCGCAACGAAGAAGCGGACGACGCGGCGCAGCGGACGCGGCAGGACCACATGACCATCCATGTCCCGGAATTCCTGCGGCGCACGGACGCGCTCCTGGAAACGACCTCTCAACGCAAACACGACGCATCCTCCACGATCCAGCTGAGGAACTCACCAAAGGAATGGCCGGCATGAACCGCCATTTCAGGAACCAGCGATGTCGGGGTCATGCCCGGCTGCGTGTTGATTTCGAGCCAGATCAGTTCGCCGTCTTCGGACGCGCTTTCGTCGAGGCGGAAGTCGGAGCGGCTGACACCACGGCACCCCATCGCATGATGTGCCGCAACGGCCAGTCTTTGAATGTTTTGGTAAATATTCGGTAAAATTTCTGCCGGAATGACATGCTTCGAGCCACCGGCCACATATTTCGCATCGAAGTCGTAAAAGGCATGGCCCTGCGGAATAATCTCGGTCACGCCAAGCGCCTCGCCGCCCATCACGCCGCAGGTGAATTCGCGGCCAGGAATGTACCGCTCGACCATCACAAGGTCGCCATAGCGCCATTCGCTGGAGGTGATGATCTGCGGCGGGTGCGACTGGTCCTTCTGCACGATGACGACGCCAAAGCTCGACCCCTCGCGCACCGGCTTGACCACGTAGGGCGTGGGAATCGGGTGGTCGTGAGCGAAATCGTGCCGATCCATGACCTTCGCCTCGGCGACGGGAATGCCCGCAGCCTTCGCAACGATCTTCGCCTGCCCCTTGTCCATGGCCAGCGACGAGGCCAGCACGCCGGAATGCGTATAGGGGATTTCGAGATATTCCAGGATGCCCTGAATCGTGCCGTCTTCGCCGAACGGCCCGTGCAGCGCGTTGAACGCCACATCCGGGCGCAGAGTCCCGAGAACCGTCGCGATATCCCGGTCGACATCCACGCGGGTGACACGATAGCCGAAGGCTTCCAGGGCATCGGCACAGGCGGCGCCCGAAGACAGGCTGACCGGCCGCTCCGACGAGAAGCCCCCCATCAGCACTGCGACGTGTTTGCCACTCATGAAAACCCCCGACATTTCTGACCCATTCTGCGGCAGCGAAGCGACCGGTTCGAACCCGACTCAAAGCCTGCCTGCCTGCGCTCACTAAAGCGTCATTAAGGTTAACGAACCGTTTACTTTCGTTAACCAGGTGCGGTGAGCGGCATATCCGGGCGGGTCTTTCGACACGGCAGCTGCACCCTGTGTTCAAAATGGCACGGGTGCGGACCCTGCATGGCTGCAATCGATTCCCGGGCACTTTTCTGTCGAATGAAGCGCCCTCGCCGCGCATCCGCCCAAAGACAAGGCAGCGATAAGGCGGCACGGCAGCCGGCTATGCGACATCGTTCCACCTCACGCGATGCCGTCGGAGATTGCGCCATATTCTTGCGCAAAAAGGGTTTCTTCCGACATTAACTTGCCGTAAGAAGCCGTCAGCTACCTATGAGGGTGGCGGATCCTCAACACGGACAAGATCATGAGCAACGCGATATCTCCGGTATCGTCGAAGGCAGATGTCTTGGACGCACGCGCTACCAATTCCCCGGCTCGCGTGCTCCTGGCGAGCCTCGTCGGCACCACCATCGAATTTTTCGACTTCTACGTCTATGCGACGGCTGCCGTTCTGGTGTTCCCGACGCTGTTCTTCCCGAACACCGATCCGACGACGGCGCTGCTGGCTTCCTTCGCCACCTTTTCCATCGCCTTCTTCGCCCGCCCGCTCGGCGCGGTCGTCTTCGGCCATTATGGAGATCGCGTCGGCCGCAAGACCACACTGGTCGCAGCCCTTCTGACGATGGGTATCTCCACCGTCATCATCGGCCTTCTCCCCTCCTACGAATCGATCGGCGTTCTCGCGCCGCTGCTGCTGGCCTTGTGCCGGTTCGGCCAGGGCTTCGGCCTCGGCGGCGAGTGGGGCGGTGCCGTTCTGCTGGCGACCGAAAATGCGCCCGAAGGCAAGAAGAGCTGGTACGGAATGTTCCCGCAGCTCGGCGCGCCCGTCGGCCTCTTCCTCTCCTCGGGCGTCTTCTGGCTGCTGCTGCATGTCATGTCGCAGGAAGCACTGCTCAGCTGGGGCTGGCGCGTGCCGTTCATCGCCTCGATCCTACTGATCGCTGTCGGTCTCTGGGTGCGCCTCTCCATCACCGAGACGCCGGCGTTCCAGAAGACCATCGACAGCCACGAGCGCGTTCAGGTCCCGGTCGTCGAACTCTTCCGCAGCCACAAGCGGAGCCTCGTTCTCGGCACCTTCGTGGCGCTCGCCACCTTCGTGCTGTTCTACATCGGCTCGGCCTATCTTCTGTCCTACAACATCAAGGTTCTGAAGCTGCCCTTCGTCGATGCCCTGGAAATCCAGCTGCTCGGCGCCGTTCTCTTCGGCATCTTCATTCCGATCGCCGGCAAGCTTGCCGAGCGCTTTGGCCGCCGCGAGATCCTGATCGGCGTCACCGTGCTGATCGGCATCTTCTCCTTCTTCCTGCCGGGTCTGCTGACAAGCGGCGAAGCGAGCGTCGTCCTGTTCGTGGTCATCGGCATGGCGCTGATGGGCATCACCTATGGCCTGATCGGAACGGCGCTCGCCGCCCCCTTCCCGACCAATGTGCGCTACACGGGTTCGTCGATCACTTTCAACTTCGCCGGCATCTTTGGTGCCTCGCTCGCGCCCTACATCGCCACCTATCTGCAAGCGACGTACGGCATGACGGCCGTCGGCTACTATCTCCTGTTCGCCGCCGTCATCACGCTCGTCTGCATCCTGCTCTCGGGCAAAAACGAAGTCTGAGTTCAAGCGGAATCAGAACAAACAAAAAGGCCGCGATGTCCCTGACATCGCGGCCTTTTATACAACTTACAAATCCATGCAGAGTGTTTGTCGCCCAAGAGGCGGCTCGCCGCTTAGAAAACTTATTTCTTATCCTGGTTGGGATAACGCATGTAATCGACAGCAAGCCACGCCAGACCCAAGACTGACACCGTGATCGGTACACCCCACCAGAACAGCACTTGTTGTGTCATGTCTTCAACCTTCCAAGAACACGTTGAGAAATTAAATGTAGGATAACTGCGCCGATTAGCCAACAGGTCGCATTGAAAACGCTCCATAGCGAAGCAGTCGAGGGCGTCAGCGCAACAACAGGACCAAGAACGCCAACAACGACCAATGCCGTGGAAAGCCGGTCGAGAGAACTCGCAACGAGCTTCATTCGCTCATTGTGAACGAGAGGCGATGCGCTCTCGCCTGCCATCACACCGTCGCCCGGCCCAGAAACTCCCGCACCTCATAACCGGCCATGAATTTGCCGATCCGCTTGATCTCCCATTCCAGCTTGATGCCGGAATGCTCCATCACGCGCTGGCGCACGGTTTCGCCGAGATATTCGAGCTCGTAGCCGCTTGCCTGACCCGTATTGATCATGAAGTTGCAATGCATCGGCGACATCTGGGCGCCGCCGATCATCATGCCGCGGCAGCCGGCTTCGTCGATGAGCTTCCAGGCGGAATGCCCTTCCGGATTCTTGAAGGTCGAGCCGCCGGTCTTCTCGCGGATCGGCTGAACGGTCTCGCGGTGCTGGCGCACGGCATCCATGTCGGCGCGGATCTTTGCCTTGTCTTCCGGGTAACCCTCGAAAACCGCGTGCGTGAAGATAAGGTCCTTCGGCGCATGCGAATGCCGGTAGCTGTAGCCCATGTCGGCATTGCTCAGCACGTGCGTCTCGCCCTGACGGTCGACGGCATGCACCTCGACCACCCGCTCGTGCGTCTCGCCGCCATTCGCGCCCGCGTTCATGCGCAACGCGCCGCCGACGGTACCGGGGATACCGTAGTAAAAGAAGAAGCCGCCAATGCCGTGATCGAGCGTCATCGCCGCGAGGTTCTTGTCCGGGCATATCGCGCCGGCCTTCACGCGGTTGTCGCCCACACGTTCGATATCGCCAAAGCCCTTGGCGGAAAGGCGGATCACGACACCGGGAATGCCGCCGTCGCGCACCAGCAGGTTGGAGCCGACGCCGGCCACCATCACCGGCACGTCTTCGGGAACGAGCTTCAGGAACGTCACGAGATCGTCGACGTCGTGGGGCTGGAACATCAGCTCGGCCAGTCCGCCGGCGCGGAACCACGTCACGCGGTCCATGGGCGCATCCGGCGTCAGCCGTCCCCGAAGCGCGTTGACGCCCTCGCCAAGCGATGCGAGCAGCTTTGTTCCGTCGACCTGTTTCATGCGTCCTGTCCTGTCCCCTGCCCTGTGATGTCGGCCAATTCCTTTGGCAGCGCCGCAGCCCAGTAGGTAATGCTGCCGGCGCCCAAAAGAACCACGAAGTCACCGGGTTGTGCAATGGTGGAGACGAGCGGCGCAAGGGCTTCCGGCCCGTCCACATAGCGGGCATCGCGATGTCCGCCCGCTTTGATCCGGGAAACCAGCTCCTGGGAGGTGATGCCCTCGATCGGCTCCTCGCCGGCCGAGTAGACGGGCGACAGAAGAATCGTATCGGCATCGTTGAAGCAGGCCGCGAAATCCTCGAACAGGCTCTGCAGGCGCGAGAATCGATGCGGCTGGTGCACGGCGATGATTCGGCCCTGGCAGGCCTCGCGTGCGGCGCGCAGCACGGCCTTGATCTCGACCGGGTGGTGCCCGTAGTCGTCATAGATCCGAACGTTGTTCCACTCGCCGGTAAAGGTAAAGCGCCGCTTGACGCCGCCGAACGCGGCAAGACCCTTGGCGATATCCTCGGAATTCATGCCGAGCCGGTTGGCGACGGCAATCGCGGCCGTCGCGTTGGAGACGTTGTGACGACCGGGCATCGGCAGGCGCAGGTCCTTCAGCTCGATCAGCTGGCCCGTGCGGCGACGCCGGATGGCGACGTCGAAGATGGAAGTCGCCCCGTCCATGCGGATGTTGAAGAACCGCACGTCCGCCTGCGGGTTCTCGCCATAGGTGATGACCTTGCGATCCTCGATCTTGGAGACCATCGTCTGCACCTCGGGATGGTCGAGACACATCACGCCGAAACCGTAGAACGGGACGTTTTCGACGAACTGGCGAAACGCCGCGCGCACCTGGTCGAACGTGCCGTAATGATCGAGGTGCTCCGGGTCGATATTGGTGACAACAGCTACATCGGCCGGAAGCTTCAGGAAAGTGCCGTCTGATTCGTCGGCCTCCACCACCATCCACTCGCCGGCACCCATGCGCGCATTGGTGCCATAGGCATTGATGATGCCGCCATTGATCACGGTCGGGTCGAGACCGCCGGCTTCCAGCAGTGCCGCGACCATCGAGGTCGTGGTCGTCTTGCCATGCGTCCCGCCGATGGCGATCGAGCTGCGGAACCGCATCAGCTCGGCCAGCATCTCGGCACGGCGCACGACGGGCAGCAGCTTCTCGCGGGCCGCGATCAGCTCCGGATTGGTCTTCTTGATCGCCGTGGACACGACGACGACCTCGGACTCGCCGAGGTTCTCCGCCTTGTGGCCGACGAAGACCTCGATGCCCTTCTCGCGCAACCTCTGGACGTTGGCGCTGTCGGACTGATCCGAACCCTGGACGCGGTGGCCGAGATTGTGCAGCACTTCCGCAATGCCGCTCATTCCGATCCCGCCGATACCGATGAAATGGACGAGGCCGATCGTCTGCGGCAGTTTCATGAGCGTTTTTCCTTGAATTGGGCAATTGTCTGGCCGCTGGCAATAGCCTCTACCATGCCGGCAAGCAAGCGCGCGGCGTCCGGCCGGCCTGCAGCCTTGGCGCTGGTCGCCATGGCCGCCATGCTCTCAGGGTTGTTCATCGCATCGCGAAGGAAGCCCGCCAGAACCTCCGGCGTCAGGTCCTTCTGCGGCACGAGCCGTGCCGCTCCGGTCTCTGCAAGCGCCGCCGCATTCGCCGCCTGATCGTGATCGAGCGCGAAGGGATAGGGTACGAGGATGGAAGGACGACCGATGACGGCGATTTCCGATACGGTGGAGGCACCGGAGCGGCAGACGAGCAGATGAGCCGCGGCGATCCGTCCGGCCATATCGGTGAAGAAGGGCGAGATCTCCGCCGTCAGCTCGAATTTCGCCATTGCCGTCCGGGCTCCGTCAAGGTCCTCCGGGCGCGCCTGTTGCGTGACATGCAGCCGGGCGCGAAGCTCGGGCTCCAGCAGGGCGATGGCCGCGGGAATGGCCTTGGAAAAGAACTGCGCCCCCTGGCTGCCGCCGAACACGACGAGCCGGAAGGCCTCGCCTGTGCCGGAGGCCGCATAGGGAACCTCGGCCGCTTCGAGCACGGCCGGGCGCACGGGATTGCCCGTCGTCACCGTCTTGCGGGCATAGCGCCCATTCGTCTCCGGCAGGAAGCCGCCGGCAATTGCGGTGACGCGGCCGGCAAGACCCTTGTTCGCGCGGCCCATGACGGCGTTCTGTTCGTGAATGATCGTGGGGATCCGCAGCCGGCTGGCGGCAAGAAGCGGCGGCACGGTCGGATAGCCTCCGAACCCGACGACCACCTTCGGCTTCACCTCTTTGAGAATAGCGCGGGCCTCGCGCAGGCCGCTCCACAGCTGCCAGAGCGAGGACGCGACCTTCACGGGATTGCGCGAGCCGATCGTGGCGGAGCGCACAACATGGATGCGCTCGGCCGGGAAGGAACCGGCATAGCGCTCGGCCCGGTGGTCTGTGATCAGGTGCACCGTAAAATCCAGTGCGGCCAGTTCGTGCGCAAGCGCCTCGGCTGGAAAAAGATGACCGCCGGTACCTCCGGCGGCTAGCATGACGATGCCCTTGGTCAAGACTCGAGACCTCCAGTACGAAGCGTGTTGCGCAAACCTGCGCAGCGAAGATGTGTCAAAAAAGCACGGACGAAATGTTCTAGCGCATAATGTCGGAAATCGGGACCGGTTTCCTGACCCATTCTGCAGCCGCTTGAAGTGCCACAGCGTCGCGTGTCGGAGGGACGCGCGACGCTGTCATGTCATGATCGACACCCCGGAGAAGCGCGCATGGAATGCCGTGATCCTACTCCGCAGCGACGGGCGCACCGGTGCGGAACAGACTGCGCTCCAGAGCGCGCTTTTCCGGGCGGTGGCGGGTGAGAGCCAGAATGAAGCCGGCGGTGACGCAGATCGCGATCATCGAAGACCCGCCATAGGAGATCAGCGGCAGCGTCATGCCCTTGGCGGGCAGCAGTTCGAGATTGACCCCGACATTGATGATCGACTGGATGCCGATCTGCAGCACGAGGCCGGCAACCGCGAACCGGTTGAAGTCGTTGCGCTCGCGAAACGCATGGCTGAGGCCGCGCATGACGAGGAACGAGAAGATGGCGACGATCACCATGCAGAACACGATGCCGAACTCCTCGGCCGCGACCGAGAAGATGAAGTCGGTATGGCTGTCGGGGATGATCCGCTTGATGATGCCCTCGCCGGGACCCTGCCCCAGCCAGTCGCCGCGGATGATCGCTTCGCGCGCCGTGTCCACTTGGAACGTGTCGCCTTCGCCGGTCATGAACCGGTCGATACGGCCGGCCACGTGCGGAAGCAGCGTATAGGCGACGACCAGACCCCCGACGGCCGAACCGCCGAGAACGACGATCCAGAGCCACGGCATTCCCGCCATGAAGAACATGCCGCCCCAGACGGCCGTCGTCAGGATGGTCTGCCCGAGGTCGGGCTGGGCGATAAGGAGCGTGGCGACGATGCCGTAAAGCAGGATCGCAAAGAGATTGCCGGGAATTTCCGGCTGGCGGGCGTGTTCGGAGAAGAGCCAGGCGCAGACGATAACGAAGGCCGGCTTCATGAATTCGGACGGCTGGATGCCAATCGGGCCGATGGAGAACCAGCGGCGCGAGCCCTTGATCTCGACGCCGAAGAACAGCGCCAGGATCATCATCGCGATGGACGCGGCGAGAATGACGATGGCCGTGCGACGGACCTGACGCGGCGTCAAAAACGACAGGCCGATCATGACGATCAGCGACGGAATGAGGAAGGCCGCCTGACGCTTCACGAAGTGGAAGCTGTCGAGCCCCAGCCGTTCGGCGACCGCAGGGCTCGCGGCGAAGGACAGCATGAAGCCGATGCCCATCAACAGAATGAACGTCGCCAGGAAGAACCTGTCGATGGTCCAGAACCAGTCGGCCACAGGGCCACGCTCCGCACGACTCACCATGTCATCATCCTCGTCAAAGAGCGCCGTCGCGCCGTAAACCGTCGAACCGCGGCGGCAAAACCGCCACGGCCGTCAAATCAGCATGGTCACGCCGGGAAGAGCGGCCACATGGGCCACGAACGCATCCCCGCGCATCTCGAAGTTTCTGTACTGGTCGAAGCTTGCGCAAGCCGGTGATAACAGAACGGCGGCCGTCAACCCGTCGCGCGCCGCGTCCGCCGCGGCATCGGCCACGGCCCTCTCCAGCGTCTCCGACCGGTCGAACGGGACGGCATCGCCGAGCGTTGCCGCGAAATCGTCGGCGGCACGGCCGATCAGATAGGCCTTGGCAATCTTCGGGAAAAACGGCGACAGTGACGCGATCCCGCCTTCCTTGGCCACGCCGCCGGCAATCCAGTAGATCCGCTCGAAACTCGACAGCGCCGGCGCTGCCGCCTCCGCATTGGTGGCCTTGCTGTCATTGACGAAGGTCACGTCGCCGACCGTGGCGACAGGCTGCATGCGATGCTTCAGCCCGGGAAAAGAGGCAAGCCCCGCAAGAATGTCCGCCTTCGACACGCCGACCGCAAGGCAGGCGGCGATCGCCGCTGCCGCGTTCTGGCCATTATGGCTGCCGCGCAAGGTCGCGATGCCGGAGAGATCGGCAAAGACCTCCGCAAGGCCGGCCTCGGCGCGCATCACGGCGGCGTCCTGGGCAAAGTAGCCGTCGCCCAGCGACCGGTGACGCGCGATGCGGGTGACGGCACGACCGGCGAGCGCCACGCGATCCGCAATCGCCTCGCACCAGGCATCGTCCACGCCGATGATGGCCGTCCGGCTCGCAGCGACGAGGCGTTCCTTGATCGCCGCGTAGTTTTCCATCGTCCCGTGCCGGTCGATATGGTCGGGCGTGAGGTTGAGGAGGATGCCGGCGGTCGGTTCCAGCGACGGCGCAAGGTCGATCTGGTAGGACGAGCACTCGACCACATAGAAGCGATCCTCCGTCGGAGGATCGAGCGTCAGCACCGCCGTGCCGATATTGCCGCCGAGCTGCGTGTCGCGGCCACTGGCGGCAAGGATATGCGCGATGAGCGCCGTCGTCGTGGACTTGCCGTTGGTGCCGGTAATGGCGATCAGCGGCGCCTCGGGCGAAAGAACCCGTCGTTCGCGCGAGAACAGCTCGACGTCGCCGATCACCTCGACCCCGGCCTTGCGCGCGAGATCGACCGTCCAGTGCGGTGTCGGATGGGTCAGCGGCACGCCGGGCGACAGGACGAAGGCGGCGAAGGCCGACCAGTCGGCCTGCCGCAGATCGCCCGTGCCGATACCCTCGGCCGCCGCCTTCGCCACGCTCTCAGCATTGTCGTCCCACGCCGTCACGGTGGCGCCGCCGGCCACCAGCGCGCGCGCGGTCGCAAGCCCGGAGCCTCCGAGACCGAAAAGGGCGACGTGCCGCCCGTTGAGCGTGGTGACCGGGATCATCGGCTTACCGCAATTTCAGCGTGGAGAGACCGACCATCGCCAGAATGACGGCGATGATCCAGAAGCGGATGACGACCTGGCTTTCCGTCCAGCCCTTCTTTTCGAAATGGTGGTGGATCGGCGCCATGAGAAACACGCGGCGGCCGGTGCGCTTGAACCAGAAGACCTGGATGATGACGGACAAGGTCTCCATGACGAACAGGCCGCCGATGATGACCATGACGATCTCGTGCTTGGTGGCGACGGCGACGGTACCGATGAGACCGCCGAGCGCCAGCGACCCGGTGTCGCCCATGAAGATGGCAGCAGGCGGCGCGTTGAACCAGAGGAAACCGAGCCCCGCCCCGATCACCGCCCCGAGAATGACGGCCAACTCCCCCGTGCCGGGCACGAAATGGATCTGCAGGTAGTTCGCGAACACCGCGTTGCCGGCAAGGTAGGCGATGACGCCGAACGACGCCGCCGCGATCATGACAGGCACGATGGCGAGACCGTCGAGCCCGTCCGTCAGGTTCACCGCATTGCCGGCGCCGACGATGACGAAGCCGCCGAACAGGATGAAGAAATAGCCGAGGTTCAGCGTAAAATCCTTGAGGAACGGGAACGTCAGCGAGGAGCCGAACGTCGAGCCGGCCGTGCCCGCCGAAATCGCCGAACGCATCATGAAGAACACAGCGACGGCGGCGACCGCGAACTCGATCCCGAGGCGCGCCTTGCCGGAAAAGCCCTTGTCGGACTGCTTCGTCACCTTGAGATAGTCGTCGTAGAAACCGATGGCGCCGAAGCCGAGCGTGACGAGCAGGGTCGAGACCACATAGACGCTGGAGAGGTCGGCCCACAGCAGCGAAGAGACGACGATACCGGCCAGGATCATCAGGCCGCCCATCGTCGGGGTGCCCGCCTTCTTGAAATGCGTCTGAGGTCCGTCGGCGCGGATCGGCTGCCCCCGACCCTGACGCACGCGCAGCGACGAAATCATCTTCGGACCGAACAGGAAGACGATCATGGCCGAGGTGAAGAGCGCCGCACCGGTGCGGAAGGTGATGTACCGGAACAGATTGAAAAACTGGAAATGGTCCGCCAGTTCGACAAGCCAGATGAGCATGAGGGACCCTTCCCCGAGAATTCGATGTCGACACCCCCTCGCAACCGGAGAGGATCGTTGATGAAAAGCGCGCGCTAGAGCGCTCGCTCCGTTTCGGCCTGCGCCGGAAATGTATCGAGAAGCGCCTGGACGATCCGTCCGCAGCCCGTTCCCTTCGAGGATTTGATCATGACGACATCGCCGGCGCGCACCGAGGCGACCGCGTGATTGCGCAGATCGTCGACCGCATCGCAATGCACGACGGAGACCGTCTCCGGCAGGGCATCCCGCAGATGCGTCATCTCGGGTCCGGCAACCCAGACCGTGTCGATGCCCTGCTGCAGGAGCGGAGCCGCGAGAGACGCATGGGCCTGCGCGGAATGCGTGCCCATTTCCAGCATGTCGCCGAGAATGGCGATCCGCCGTCCGCCCGCAATGCCGGTCTCCGCCTCGCCGAGAAGGGCGATGGCTGCGCGCATGGAGGCGGGATTGGCATTGTAGCTCTCGTCGATCAATGTCAGCGTGCCCGTGCCCACGGACAGGCGATGGCGCTCGCCACGGCCCTTTTCCGGCTGCAGCGTCGCGAGCGCCGATATCACCGTCTCGAGGTCCGCGCCGACAAGGCTCGCCGCGCCGAGCACGGCCAGCGCATTCTCGGCGATGTGCCGCCCGGGCGCCCCGAGCGGAATCTCGAGCGTGCGGCCATCGATCATCGCCCACAGCGTGCCGCCCTCCGGCGTTGCCGCATATTCGATCATCCGGAAGTCGGCGCGCTGATCGACGCCGAAGCTGTGGACGTTGGAGACGCCGAGCATGGCGGCCGCCTTTTCCAGCGTGCCGAACTGCGCATTGTCGCGGTTGAGCAGGACATGACCGCCATCGACCAGCCCTTCCATGATCTCGGCCTTCGCCGTGGCGATCTCGTCGAGATCGCGGAAATTGCCGAGATGCGCCGGGGCGATCGTGGTGATCACGGCGACATGCGGGCGCACCATGCGCACCAGCGGCCGGATCTCGTCCGGGTGGTTCATGCCGATCTCGAACACACCGTAGTCCGTGGCTTCGGGCATGCGCGCGAGCGTCAGCGGAACGCCCCAGTGATTGTTGAAGGAGGCGACGGACGCATGCACGCGGCCGCTCGGCGACAGCGCATGCCGCAGCATCTCCTTGGTGGTCGTCTTGCCGACGGAGCCCGTGACCGCGATGATCTTGGCCGCACTGCGGTCGCGCGCCGCGCAGCCGAGCCGGACCATGGCCGCGAGCACGTCGTCCACGACGATCATCGGCGCGATCAGGCGCCCGAGCGCCGGCAGCTTGCCTTCGCTGACCACGAGAAGCGCGGCACCATTGGCGATGGCGAGGCCCGCATAGTCATGCCCGTCCACCCGGTCGCCCTTGATGGCGAAGAAAGCCTCGCCCTTGCCCATGGCGCGGCTGTCGATCGAGATGCCGGTAATGCCCTGCGGCAGGTTGCCCACGGGGCGCCCATGCATGGCCGCCATCAGGTCGGCGCTCGTCCAGAGAAAACCCATGTCGTCAGCCTCCCGTTTCCTGGCGCGCGGTCGGCTGCACACCAAGAGCCTTGCGAATTTCGGCATGATCCGAGAAGGGCAGCGTGACCGCGCCGACCGTCTGTCCCTGCTCGTGCCCCTTGCCGGCAACGATCAGCGTATCTCCGGGGCCGAGCATTCCCACGGCATGGCGGATAGCCTCCGCACGGTCGGCGATCTCGGTCGCGCCGGGTGCTGCGGCCAGGATCTCGCTGCGGATCGTCGCTGGCGTTTCGGAGCGCGGATTGTCGTCTGTCACGATGACGATGTCGGACAAGCGGCGCGCGATCTCACCCATCAGTGGCCGCTTGCCCTTGTCGCGGTCGCCACCGCAGCCAAACACCGTGACGACGCGTCCGGTCGTGAAGGGGCGGACGGAGGAGAGGACCTGCGCCAGAGCGTCCGGCTTGTGAGCATAATCGACATAGGCCAGCGCGCCCTCCGGCGTCTGACCCACGAGTTCCAGCCGGCCCGGAGCACCCTGCAGTTTTTCGAGCGCCAGCATCACCGTGGGCGCATCCACGCCTGTGGACAAAGCAAGCCCTGCGGCCACCAGGGCATTGGAAATCTGGAAGTCACCCGCGAGCGGCAGGTTCACCTCGAAGATGCGTCCATCGACATGCACTTCGGCGATCTGCTTGTGGCGGAAATGCTCGACGCGCTTCAGGGCGAGATAGTCGCCCTTGCGGCCGACGGTGCGCACGTCGCTGCCGGCGGCTTTCGCGGCCCGGATCGCGGCATCCGACCACTCGTCGTCGGAGAAGATGATGGCCGGCGCGCCCTTGGGCAGCAGCGCTTCGAACAGACGCATCTTGGCGCCGAGATAGTGTTCGATCGTCGGATGGTAATCCATGTGATCGCGACCGAGATTGGTGAAGGCGGCGGCCGACAGGCGCACGCCATCGAGCCGGCTCTGGTCGAGCCCGTGACTGGAGGCTTCCATGGCCGCGTGCGTGACGCCGGCCGCGGCCAGTTCCGAGAGCAGCTTGTGCAGGGAGACCGGATCGGGCGTGGTGAGCGAACCATAATCGTTGCGACCGGGCGCAACGACGCCGGTCGTGCCGATCATCGCAGCGGCAAGTCCGGCATGCGCCCAGATCTGGCGGGTGAACGAGGCGACGGAGGTCTTTCCCGCCGTGCCGGTGACGGCGACCATCGTTTCCGGCTGCCCATCGTAAAAACGTGCGGCGGCCAGAGACAGAAACGCGCGGGTCGAGGCGACGCGAAGGACGGGCACGGGAAGATCGGGGCCGAGATCGTCCTCGGTCACGATAGCCACCGCGCCCCGCGACACGGCATCATCGACATAGAGGCTGCCGTTCGCCTTGTTGCCGGGAACGGCGACGAACAGAGTGCCGGGCGAAACCTTGCGACTGTCGGCCGTCAGTCCGCCGATATCGGCATCGGCCTGACCTGGAGGCAGGACCGTGCCTGCCCCATCGTTACCGTTCGCAAGCGTCGCTAGGTCACTGATCTTCATCGATTGCACTTTTCCCAACACGATTCCCTCGGGCCATCACGGCCGCGTGACCGTCCTTTACCGCTCAATACGCCACAAGCAAGGCGGAACCGTCGGCGCCGAACTTCGGCTCGACGCCCAGAAGCGGCGCGGACCGGCTGATGATGTCATGCACCATCGGCGCCGCCGTGTTGCCGGCCAGCGCCGCCCCGTTGCCCTTGTCCGTCTTCGGCTCGTCGATGAAGGTCAGCACCACATAGCGCGGATCGTCGATCGGGAAGCCGGCGAGGAAGGCGTTGAAGTTGGCGTCACTCGAATAGCGACCGTTGACCACCTTGTCGGCCGTGCCCGTCTTGCCGCCGACGTTGAAGCCGGGAACGCGGGCGTTGCGGCCCGATCCGTGAACACCGTTCCAGCGGAACAGGTAGCGCATATCGTCGCTGGTGGATTTCTTGATGACCTGCGTGGAGGCGGCAGCGGCCTCCTCGATGGAGCGCGGCAGGAAGGTCGGTTCGATCAGCTTGCCGCCGTTGATCAGCGCGCCACCGGCGACCGCTGTCTGCAGCGGCGTGGTAGAGACGCCGTGGCCGAACGAGATCGTGATCGAGTTGATCTTCTTCCAGACCTTCGGCTGGCTCGGCATCTTGATTTCCGGCAGTTCCGTCGGGATCCGCGTCAGAAGGCCCATCCGCGTCAGGAACTCCTTGTGCGCGTCGATGCCGACGATATCCGCCATCTTGGCCGTACCGATGTTGGACGAATACTGGAAGATCTCCGGCACGGTCAGCACGCGATGCTTGCCGTGGAAGTCCTTGATGGTGAAGCCGCCGATGCGAATGGGGAAACGCGCGTCGAAGCTGTCCGTCAGCTTGACCTTGCCGCTGTCGAGCGCCATGGCCGTGGTGAACGACTTGAAGGTGGAGCCCATCTCGAACGTGCCGTTCGACATGCGGTTCATCCAGCCTTCCTTGGCGCCGTCCGCCGGCTTGTTCGGGTCGTAGTCGGGATAGGAGACCATGGCGAGAATCTCGCCGGTCTTCACGTCCATGACGACGCCGCCGGCGGCCAGAGATTTGAACTTGGCCATCGCATCGACGACGACATCGCGCATGATGTTCTGGACGCGCAGGTCGATCGACAGGCGCACGGGCTCAAGCTTTGCATCGCTGGTCATGCCGATGGCGGCGAGATCGGCAAGGCCCTGATTGTCGATCCAGCGCTCCATGCCGGCAATGCCGCGATTGTCGACATTGACGTGGCCGACGACATGCGATGCGGTGACGCCGCCCGGATAAAAGCGGCGCTTCTCCGGCCGGAAGCCGATGCCGGGAATGCCGAGCGCGAGGATTTCGCTCTGCTGCTTCGGCGTCAGCTGACGGCGCAGCCACTGGAAGCGCGATTTGGACTTCAGCTTGTTGTAGATGTCGGCATTGTTGAGGTTGGGCAGCACGGTCGCCAGCTGCTCGACGGCCTCGTCCGCATCCACGATCTTGTGCGGCTCGGCAAAGAGCGACACGGTGCGGATGTCGGTTGCCAGAATCTGGCCGTTGCGATCGAGAATGTCGGGCCGCGAGGCCATCAGATTGTCGGCGCGGCCGATGCTCGACACCGTCTCGGGCTGGGCGAAACCGTACTGGATCAGGCGCCCGCCGATGACGCAATAGACGACCGAGAAGCCGGCGATGACGATGGCGACGCGGCTGCGGGCCTGGTTGCCACGCCGCTTGCGGATGCCCTCGAACGGTGCGCCGCGCGAAAGGTCGCCGGGGTGATTGTTGCCGCCGGCAGAGAAATGCGCCTTGCTCTTGACGACCATGATGCGGGAAAGAAACGACATCAGCGCGCCACCGAACCTGTTGAGATTTCGTCGGTCTCCCGGCTTTCGCTGGATGCGACGGCCGGGGCGGCCTTCTTCTTGCCCTTGCTGTCCTTCTCTTCGGGCGGCGGGACATCGGCCTTCAGCATCGGCAGCTCTTCGGGATGCGCAAGCTGCGTCGGATCGGTGGGAACGAGCTGCAGGTCCTTGTCATAGGCCTTGACGAGACGATCGAGCCGGTTCGGCTGGGTCAGGAGCGCCCAGTCGGCCCGCAGCAGATCGATCGTGTCTTCCTCGAGCTTGATCTGCGCATCGAGCGAGCGGACCTCCTCGAGCTTGTTCTCCGCCTTGTGCTTGATCGTATAGGTCACGGTCGCCGCAGCGGTCATGACGACGATCAGCACGATATCGAGCGTTCTCAGCATGCGTCAGCCTCCCAGCTTCGAAAGACTTGCAAGGTCTGGCAGATCGAAAATCGACATGTCGGCGGCCTCGGCTGGAGCATGCGTGCGTTCCCCGACCCGCAGCTTGGCGGAGCGGGCGCGCGGATTCCTGGATGATTCGTCTTCGCTGGCAGCAATCATCGCCTTACCAACTGGTGCGAAGGTTGCCGGGCGTTCGTGCATGATGGGAAGATGACGCGAGCCCGATGCCTTGCCGGCGCGGTCCTGGAAGAATTTCTTGACGATCCGGTCTTCGAGCGAGTGGAACGTGACGACGCTCAGCCGCCCGCCGGGCTTCAGCGCGCGCTCGGCGGCAAACAGCGCCTGAGCCAGCTCGCCGAGCTCGTCGTTGACGAAGATGCGCAGCGCCTGGAAGACGCGGGTTGCCGGATGGATCTTGTCCTTGGCCTTGCGCGGGGTCACCACCTCGATCAGCCCGGCAAGATCGCGCGTCGTCTCGAACGGGGTGTCCGCCCGGCGCTTCTCGATGGCGCGCGCGATGCGGCCCGACTGCGGCTCTTCGCCCAGAAACCCGAAGATGCGGATGAGATCGCCGACCTTCGCGCGGTTTACGACATCGGCCGCGGACACGCCATGGCTCGACATGCGCATGTCGAGCGGACCGCGACGCTGGAACGAGAAACCGCGATCGGCCTCGTCGATCTGCATTGAGGACACGCCGATATCGAGCACGACGCCATCGAGCCCGCCTTCGGGCGCATGACGGGCCAGCTCGGAAAATTGCGCGTGCACGAGGGTGAGCCGACCGGCGCTCGCCGCAACGAGGGCCTGCCCGGCAGCAATCGCGCTCGGATCGCGATCGAGCGCGATCACATCGGCGCCGCCCTCGAGAATCGCCGACGTGTACCCGCCGGCACCGAACGTGCCATCGAGGATCGTCTTGCCGGGTCCCGGCTGGAGACTGTTCAAAACCTCTGGGAGAAGAACCGGAATGTGGCGGACCGGTCCGCCATCGGCTCCAGTTGCACTGTCGCCAAGATCCGCCACCATTCCGTCTCTCCATGCTAGCCGGGGCGCAGACCTCGCAACCTGCGTTCCTGACGTGCCGCCGCCTGTGCTTCCTGAAACACCTGCGGCGCCCATAACTGAAAGTGATCCGCCCGGCCAACGAAAGTCACCTCGTTGGTGATGCCGGTGAAGTCGCGGATGAAATCCGTGACCATCAACCGACCTTCCTGGTCGAGCTTCATGAAGACCCCGCCCCCGTGAATGAGGAGCGACATCTCGTTGGCTTGCGGCGAAAACGGATCCTCGCCCGCAATCTGCCGCTCGAAACGGTCCAGCAATTCCGGTCCGCCCGCACTGATGGCCGGGAACACGAAATCCTGGAAACAGTATAGCTCCCGGATATCCAGCTTCGCCAGCACGCCGCGAAACGACGAGGGAACGGAGACCCGTCCCTTCGCATCGATACGGTTCGTGGCATGCGAGAGAAAGCGGTTCATGACGCGCGACAGCCGTTTTCATCCAATGCGCCGACGGCAAACGCCCGCAAGCAACCCCGGAAGCAGACACAATACGCCACCGCCGGGCGAGAGGCCCGTTCCAAAACCCCTGTCGGGGCAACCACCAAACTCGCGATGATCGGGCCGTCAACGACCCCTGTGCAGTGCATGATTGGGATAGCATGGGACCATATGGGGGTCAATGGGATTTGGGTCGCTGGAGGGGCCGCCTCCACCCCTCATTGATAGACTGTTAAGTTTAACAAATGGTTACGACGTCCCCGGCAAGACTTTGTTTACAAAGCGCGTTCCAACAGTCCCGAAATACCGCAGGCAGCATTCGGAAACGCTCAAATGCTTGAGAGAACAGCGACATAGACGAAATGTGCGGGCATGCCGATACGCGGTATCGCACGCAGGAATGGTAGGGAGGGAAAAAGCGCCAGTCGGCCTGTAAGCCGGGTTCTGTATGGCTCCGGCCGGTTGAGGACCGGAACGTGGCAGCCATTCATCTGGGACGACGCTCGCGCGCCGCCTCGTGCAACCCACCCGGATGACTGGCCCGGAACAGGCCGGCAGCCTTGCGGCTCCCACGTCATCCCTATTCGGTCTTGCTCCCGGTGGGGTTTACCGTGCCGCCCCTGTTACCAGACGCGCGGTGGGCTCTTACCCCACCCTTTCACCCTTACCCGCGTCAGACGCGGGCGGTTTGCTTTCTGTGGCACTGTCCCTGAGGTCGCCCTCGCCGGACGTTATCCGGCACCGTTTTTCCGTGGAGCCCGGACTTTCCTCCCCCCGCAACCTTTCGGTCATAGCGGAGAGCGGCTGCCCGGCCGACTGGCAGCGCCCTGATAGCGGAGACTTCCGGCCTTGGCCAGCGATATCCACGAGCGGACGTAGCCGTCTCAGGCAAAGATCGGCGCGAAAGACTGCGTGTAGCCGTCGTCGTCCACCGCACCGTCAAGGATCAGCGAGGCCCCGAGCCGGCCGATCTCGTCGCAGCTCTTCGCCGCCATGCCGTTGCCGCCGGCAAGAACCGCGACACGGTCGGACTCGACATAGCCGATATAGGGATAGCCGCTCTGCGTCAGCGAGACGACGCACGGCGAGAAATGCGTGGAGACCGGTGCGAGGTCCGGCAGGATATCGGCAAGATGCCGCGCCAGATGGGCCGCGGCCTCGCCGCGTCCGCCACTACGGAACCATGACCGGATCGCCCCTTCGTCGCCGAGCGCAAGATCGTCCGGGTCTCCGCCGATCTTGATGTAGGTCTTGCCGTCGGGGTAGAGGATCGGCGGCAGAAGGTAGAAGCTTTCGGCCTCCGTCGGCCCGTTGCGGATGAGCGACGGCATGAGAGACAGGCGCTCCCGATCCGCCTCGGCAACTTCCGCGAAGAGAACCGTGCGCGCCATGACCTGCATGGCAAGCCTGCGTCTCAGGAGCCTGTCCGACAGCGCGAACCCGCCGGTCGCCACCAGCACCTTCTGCGCCCGGTAAGCGGCGCCATCGGCGGTCGTCACCGTTACGCCGTCCGTGGTCTCGGCAAGGCCGGTCACCACGTGGCTGATGACGGACGCGCCGGCCATGGCGGCACAGACGGTCTCTGCGGCCACCAGTGCCCGCGGGTTCACATGCCCGGCAGCGCGCGCCTCGAAAATTCCGCTCTCATGGTCGTGGAAGGAAAAATAGGGAAAGCGCGATTGCAGGTCGGTCTTCGCCATCCGGGCGATGGGGACGTCGAGCCCTCGTGCAGCGGCATCGACGTTGCGCAGATACGCACCCCCGTCTGCCGCCGCGATCAGGCAACCGACCTCGGTATAGAAGGCAACGCCGGATCGGGTCTCGATCCCGTGATAGCGCTCGATGGAGCGGCGGGCCATGCGCGCCCAGTCGCCGTCGCTGTCGATGGTGCGGGTGATCCGGCCATTGTCATAGTGGCTGGAGAAGACGCCCTCATGCGTGGCCCAGTTACGCGGCTCGTCCGGGCCGATCAGCGCGACGCTCGTCCCGCTCACCGCCAGATGGCGCGCGGCGGCCGCGCCCATCATACCCTTGCCGATCACGATCGTGTCGAACGTTGCGCTCATCGTCATCTCCGGACTGCACCATCTCGAACGGGGGCTCCGCCCTCGCCTTTACGAGTCCAGCAGAGTCTGGACCTTGCCGCAATAGCGCCGGGAGACCGGGTTCATGCGGGTGGCGCCATGACCGGCGTTGTAGCGCAGGATGGTGCCGCAGGTGAAGCCGCCGGAGAGCCGATGCGCCTTGGCGAGATACTTCATGCCGAATTTGATGTTGGTTTCCGGATCGAACAGCCCTGCCCGGCTGCCGTCATACCCCATCATCCGCGCCGTCGCCGGCTTGATCTGCATCAGCCCGATTTCACCGGCGCTGCCGCGCGCCTTCGGGTTGAAATTGCTCTCGACCCGGATAACGGCATGCGCCAGATCGATCGGCACGCCGAAGGCCTGCGCATAGGTGGCGATGAGACCGGAATAGGCCGGCGCGTCCATCTCGAAACTGGTCAGCGGAAAGCCGAGCGTGCGCCCGATATCGGGCAGCGAACGCGTCATCTCGGACGTTTTGACGTCCTCGAGAGAGGCTGTTCTCGTCGGTGAGGATTGAAAGGAAAGTTCTGTGGAAGCGGTCTGGTAGGCGGCTTCCGGTGCCGGCACGACCGGTGCGAAAGCGCCGGCGAATGATGGTTGAACCCCCGAAAAAAGCACGCAAAAGCAGGCGGCTGCCTGGACGACAGTCGTTCGTCTCATGAATTTTGTAATCTCCGCTGGGATCGGGAAGCCAGCGGACGCCCCGCCCCGGCCTCGTCCGATCCATGATCATGGTCATCAGCGGGGAACGGTACGCAACCCTCAGGACCCCGCCCTCGGTACGGCGTCAAAATCCGTGTGGAACATGGTCATGATATGGCGATGCAGCAAAATGCTGCGAAACGGTAAATGTGACGGTGATCGTCAGCGCGCGAACTGCGGCAGCGAACCGAGCAGCCGATGCAAGGTGTCGAGCGTCGAAATATCGGCGATTCCATCGACTTGGCTCGGTCGGAAATGCCGCTGGAAAGCCTCCACGACGCCCTGCGTCCGCTCGCAGAATTCGCCAGTCACCTCAAGGCCATAGCCATAGAGCGACAGCATGCTCTGAACCGCTTCGACGGGCTGGCCGTGGTCGCCCCGCTGAAAGTAGCGTCCGCCGCCGACGGGCGCCGGCGTGACCCAGTGGCCAACGCCGTTTTCATACAAGTTCTTCCAGGGGAAATTTTCCCCTGGATCGACCTTGCGGACCGGGGCGATATCGCTGTGGGCCAGCACCCTCTCGGGGGCAATGGACCAGCGTTCGACACAAAACTGACACAGTTCGACGACCCCCGCGATCTGGACCGCGGGGTAATCCGGCAATCCGCCGGGATGTCCCGCATTGACGATCTCGATGCCGATCGAGCGGGAATTGATGTCCGTCTCGGTCTTCCAGACGCTCTTTCCGGCATGCCAGGCGCGCCGGTCCTCGGCGACCAGCTGGTCCACCCGGCCGTCCTCATGCACGAAGTAATGGCTGGAAACCTGGCTCTCCTCGCGACACAGCCAGTCGAGCGCACCGGCCGCCGTCGGCATGCCGGTATAGTGCAGGATGATCATATCGGGACCGGACACGCCCAGCCGCTCGTTGTGATTGGGCGAGGCGACGAACCGCGCCTTCGGAAAGTCGCAGACGGAAAGGCTCATGCGGCGCGACGTTCTCTCTCGATCGCCGCATAGGCGGCGTTGAACGCGGCCATCCGGTCGTTTGCCGACGCATACTGCTCGGCCGGAACGCCGCGGGCGACCAGAAGGTCGGGATGATACTCGGAGACGAGAACGCGGTAGCGCCGGCGGATGGTCGAGAAGTCGTCCTTGCGCGACACGCCGAGCAGCGCATAGGGATCGACACCTTCGAGATAGGCATGCCGCGAGAGGATCGTCTCGAACTTCACATCGTCCATGCCGAAGATCTCGGCGACGCGGCGCAGGAAGGTGAGCTCCTTCTCGTGCAGCGCCCCGTCGGACTTGGCGATATGGAACAGTCCGTCGATGATATCTTCAAGCACCGGGCAATTGGCTTCGCCTGAAACGCAAAGCCCCGACAGCTTCTCGGCATAGGCCTCGTAACCCGCGACGTCCTGACGGGCGAGATTGTAGAGCCGGGCGACGTTCTGCGCCTGATCTTCCGGGAACTTGAAGATCTGCCGGAACGCCGAGACCTCGGCCTCCGTCACCACGCCATCGGCCTTTGCCATCTTGGCCGACAGCGCGATCATGGCCACGGAAAAAGCCACCTTGCGGCGTGTTTCCGGGTCGCCCTCGAACAGCGTCCGGATCGCTTCGACGAGACCCGACAGCGCATTGCCGGTCGATGTCACGATTCCGATGAGGCGATCCCAGATCGACATGAGGATGTTCTTTCCCGTTTGTCCGGCCTGTCTCAGGCCCGTTTCGTCCGGCGGTGATTGTCTGGACTAAAGCGTCGCACATGCGATTTGTTGCATCGGAACAGCAGACATCTCGGGTCGCGGTCCCGCAAGGAGCCGAAGTCTGATCAGATGTCGCCGGCGATTGCAAGACGAGGACGGCCTCGAATGACACCTTTGTGATGGCCCTCACTATTTTCATGCTGCAATTTGCGCTCAACGCTCGGCAGCCCTGCGGTTCATGTCATTTTACTTGAGGGGGATCTGGGCTAGGACAGGTGCGGAACCCGATGAATGGCATCATCCCGAGGAGGAATCATGGCCAAGCAGAAAGTCGCAATGCTCACGGCGGGCGGTCTCGCTCCGTGCCTGTCGTCTGCCGTAGGCGGACTGATCGAGCGCTATACGGATATCGCCCCCGATATCGAACTCATGGCCTACCGCTCCGGCTATCATGGCCTGCTTCTGGCCGACCGGATCGCCATCACGCCGCAGATGCGCGAAAAAGCGGGCCTTCTGCACCGCTATGGCGGCTCCCCCATCGGCAACAGCCGCGTGAAGCTGACCAACGCCGCCGACTGCGTCAAGCGCGGCCTCGTGAAGGAAGGTGAAAACCCGCTGCGCGTCGCAGCCGAGCGCCTTGCCTCCGACGGCGTGACGATTCTCCACACGATCGGCGGCGACGACACCAACACGACGGCCGCCGACCTTGCCGCCTATCTCGGCGCCAACGGTTACGACCTGACCGTGGTCGGCCTGCCGAAGACGGTCGACAACGACGTCGTGCCGATCCGCCAGTCGCTCGGCGCCTGGACCGCAGCCGAGTATGGCGCGAGGTTCTTCGACAATGTCAGCAACGAGCAGAGCGCCGCACCCAAGACGCTGATCGTCCACGAAGTCATGGGCCGCCATTGCGGCTGGCTGACAGCCGCGACGGCACGCGCCTACATGCAGACGGTCGAGACGACCGAATTCGTCGACGGCTTCATGATGAACAAGGCGCTCAAGACCATCGACGGTCTCTATCTCCCGGAAACGGCCTTCGACCTGCAGGCGGAGGCCGAGCGCCTGCGCGCCGTCATGGCAAAGACCGGCTACGTCACCCTCTTCGTCAGCGAAGGCGCCTGCATGGATGCGATCGTTGCCGAGCGCGAAGCCGCCGGCGAGACCGTGAAGCGCGATGCCTTCGGCCACGTCAAGCTCGACACCATCAATGTCGGCAACTGGTTCTCCAAGCAGTTCGCGGATCTTCTCGGCGCCCAGCGCGCCATGGTGCAGAAGTCGGGCTACTACGCCCGCTCGGCCCCGGCCAATATCGACGACCTCCGCCTCATCCAGGGCATGGTCGATCTCGCGGTCCAGAGCGCCCTCGACAAGGTCTCGGGCGTCACCGGTCATGACGAGGACCAGGGCGGCAAGCTGCGCACCATCGAGTTTCCCCGCATTCGCGGCGGCAAGCATTTCAACACCGCCACGCCGTGGTTCGGTGACGTGATGGATGCGATCGGCCAGAGCTGGAAGCCGGCACACTGACGACAGGACACCCGGGAGCATGGCGGTCGAGCGAGGATCCACCACCATGCTCCCGGGTACCGATGGATGGCAAGAACGGCGCCGGGGCTCGAAAAACACGCGCTCCGGCGCCCGCATTTCCGGGCTTTCGCGGCTGTGGAAACAGCCGCCAGACGGGTCCATCTCCCGCCCTCGCTTGCGACCAGCCTTCATATAGGTTAATGACGGGCACGACATGGCGGCTTTTGGCTGCAGCACTGGTAAGGCTACGGGGCCACAAAGCACGAAAGCGACAGCATGGCAGTTTCACGTCTTTCCGTTCATAAACAATCTCTTACGGCATGCGCACTGATCTCGGCGACCTTGATGGCCGGCTGCTCGAGCGTGGAGCGCACCCCGATGGAGCAGTTGATGGCAGCGCAGACGGTCACGCCGCTTGCCAAGCCCGGAACGGAAATGACGGCTTACGCTTTGCCGACACCGGACGGCGCAGCCACCACGGCCGCAGCCGCCCTCGCCGCCCAGACGGCCAACGCGTCGGCATCCGCAACCGCACCGGGCGTTACCGCGGCGACGACCACAACAGCGGTGGCCACGGCATCGGCCGAGGCTGCAAAGACCGCACCGGCCAACCCCTCGGCCATGACGGCGCTGGCCAACACGGAGGTCGCGTCCCTGACCCCGGCCAAGACGACCACATCCGTCAATGCCGCCAACCCGCTTCTCGCCAGCACCGCGACCGATGCCCTGCCGGAAACCGCCAATGCGATGATCACCGTGCGCAAGGTCCCCGTCCAGCCGACGATCGCCAGCGCCGGCGCCATGGATTCCGATTTCGACACCGGCGAGCCGGTCGGCCTGGAAACGCTCGTCGCCAAGCGCATGATCGTTCCCGCCGCCAAACCGCAGCTGATCTCGGTCGCCTATTCCAAGATGGAATCGGCCGCCAGCGCCCTCCTCGGCCGCGAGAAACCCACCAGTTCGCGTCCCGAACTCGACAAGCTGATCACCCATTACGCCAAGCTGAACGGCGTGCCCGAAGAGCTGGTGCATCGCGTCGTCCGCCGCGAGAGCACCTACAATCCGCGCGCCTACCACAACGGCAACTACGGCCTCATGCAGATCCGCTACAACACGGCCAAGGGTCTTGGTTACGACGGCCCGCCGGAAGGCCTGTTCGATGCGGAAACCAACCTGAAATATGCGACGCAATATCTGCGCGGCGCCTGGGTCGTTGCCGAAAACCAGAACGACAATGCCGTCAAGCTCTATGCGAGCGGCTATTACTATCACGCCAAGCGCAAGGGTCTGCTCGACACCCTCGGCATGCGCTGATCGCACATCCGGCCAGGGGCTGAACCGCGATCAATCACCGGCTTGCGCTCCCGTCCCGCAAAACTCGGCCCCTCAGCGCGATGATCCTGCCAGCGCTTTTCTCACGATCAGAATGTGAACGCCGGATGTCCCTGTGCCATCAGGGCTGCGGCTGTGCCAGCGCGGCGATGATGTCGCGATGGAGCACGCTGTCATCATAGCCCGCCCGGCGCGGCGTCAGGCCCAGCCTGACCACGGCGAGCTTCATCGAGGGCACGAGCAGGATCGACTGCCCGTCATGCCCTCGCATCCAGTAGGCATCGCTCGGAAAGCCCTGAGCCTCCGGCCCCGTCTTCATCCAGACCTGCCCCGAGCCGAACCGCCCGTTGGAGGCGGACGTCGCCGTGCGCATGAGGCGGACGTAGTCGGGCGGCAGGATCTGCTCGTTGTTCCAGGCGCCGTCCTGCAGCAGGAAGAGCGCGAATCGCCCCCAGTCCCGCGCCGTCGCATACATATAGGACGAACCGACGAAGGTGCCGTGCGCATCGGGCTCGAGGATCGCGCTGCTCATGCCGAGTGGCCGGAACAGGGACGCCCGCGGAAACGTCAGCGCTTCGCGCGGGCTCGCAAACGAATTCATCCACAGGCGCGACAGGATAACGGAGGTTCCGCTGGAGTAGGAAAACTGGGTGCCCGGCGAGGTATCGAGCGTCTTCGACGCGGCATAGGCCGCCATGTCGTTCTCGAGGAAGAGCATGCGCGTCGCATCCGTCACGCTGCCATAGCTCTCGTTGAAGCCGAGGCCGCTCTGCATGCCCAGCAGGTCCGACAAGGTGATCCGGCTGCGCTCGTCGTTGCGCCACTGCGGCAGGAGATCGGACGCATCGAGCGCCATCTGCCCGTCGCGGATGCGCAGGCCAATCAGCGCGGCCGTCACCGTCTTCGTCATCGACCAGCCGAGAAGCGGCGTGGAGGCATAGAAACCGCGACCATAGCGTTCGGCGATGATCCGCCCGTCCCGGATGACGACGAGACCGCGCAGACCGGGCCCGACCCGCTGGTCGTCCTCGATCAGCGCCTGAACCCCGGCATCCGCCACCAGCGCGCCACCTTCCGGCCAGGGCTGCGTGGTGTCGGGCTCGACGCCGCGGCGGCGCAGCGACCGGTTGCCGGGGAAGGCCGCAAAGGCGCCGTCGGTCACGTTGGAGCAGCCGAGCCCGTCGCGGAAGATCGCGTGCCCGGGTGCGGCAAAGCCGAACATGCGCGCCGTCACCGTCTTGCGCTGCTCGTCGACGGACACGCGAATGAAACGGAGCAAGGGGTGGCCCGGCGCCTGTACGTCATCGGCCAGAACCTCCGACGCATTGCGGCCGGCAACGAACAGGCTGGAACAGACCATCTTCGCCGCATAGCTGTCGCCGAGCTTCAGGAGGTCGGGAGGCGCGACCGTCAGCCAGGCGCCGGCACCGGCAACGAGTGTGAACAGCCCGCCGGCCATCGACATGAGAAACGTGCGTCTGCGCATGATCCGGTTCCGCATGACTGCAGGACCCACGGCCGGCCGAAGCGGCAGGACAGCAGGCCATGCAGCGAATGAAGCTGCCACGACGGTGCCCCCTGCAAGACAGGGGTGGCAACGCGCGCGGGCGAATGCCCGTCCGCGGCACGAGACTGCATCCAGGCTGACGCCGCCGCCACTATGGCCGTTTCGACAGGGGGAGCGCAACCCGCCAGCCGCGGGACAACGGCTCAGGCCTTGGTGTGGTGCCCGCGGTTGCGGTCCAGAATGGCGGAGACGTCACCTGCTGCAACGGGACGCGAGATGAGGAAGCCCTGTATGGCGTTCGCACCACGGGCGCGCGCATATTCCAGCTGCGGCTCCGTTTCCACGCCCTCGATCGTCGTGGAAACATCGAAGGTGGTGCCGAGCTTCAGGATGATATCGACAAGCTCCGCATCCCGCTTGCTGCCCAGCATGGCCGCGGTGAAGGACCGGTCGATCTTCAGGTGATCGAGCGGAAAGCGACGCAGATTGTTGATCGAGGAAAAACCGATGCCGAAATCATCGAGCGCGATTTTCACGCCCTTCGCCCGTAGTTCCGTCAGACTGTCGGAGATGATGGCGGGATCGACCGAAAAGATCGATTCGGTCACTTCGATCGTCAGGCGCTCGGGTGCGAGACCCGACTGGCGCAGGCAGTCCCGAACATAGGCGAGGAAGGTCGGATCGCGGAACTGGTCGCCCGCCACGTTGACCGCGACGCCGATCGGCGCCGGCCAGCGCCGCGCCTCTTCGCAGGCCGTGCGAATGACCCAGTTGCCGATCGGCAGGATGAGGCCTGTCGTCTCCGCGATCGAGATGAACTGGTCGGGCGCGATCACGCCCTTCTGGGGATGCCGCCAGCGGATCAGCGCTTCGAAGGCCCGGATCGTGCGCGTTTCCGAGCAGACGATCGGCTGGTATTCGAGGAAGAACTCGTTCCGGTCGAGCGCCCGCGAGAGATCGTATTCGAGTTCCGAGCGCGCCGAGGCCTCGTCCGACATGCCAGGTTCGTAGAAGACATGACTATTGCCGGCGATCTGTTTCGCCTTCATCACGGCAAGGTCCGCCCGGCGCAGAAGCACCGACATGGACACGTCGTCGGGTGCCGGCACGGCGATGCCGATGCTCCCCACGATCCAGACCTCGCCGGCCGTGAGCTCGAAGGGCGTGCCCAGGACGATCTTGATCGTCGCGCAGATGTCCTCGATCTTGCCACGGGACGGCGATCCGGCGACGTGGACCGCGAATTCGTCCGCGCCCAGCCGGTAGATCGTTCCCACACCGGTCAGCACGTTGGAGAGACGCTTGGCGATTCGGATCAGCACCTCGTCGCCCGCAGCATGGTCCATCGCATCGTTGATGAACTTGAACCGGTCGAGGTCGATCAACAGCAGCGCACCGCGCCCCTGCCCCTGCGGACGACTCAGCGCCGCCGTGAGGTCGTGTTCGAGCGCGAAACGGTTGGAAATGCCGGTGAGATGATCGATGTGCAGAAAAGGCGCGATCGATGCTGCCGTCGCGCCGTCGACGGGCGCGTCATTCGCGCTCTTGCGCTCGGATCGTCTCTTCTGCAGCCACGTCAACATCATGCTCTTTCCAAAAGGAATCACCTGCTTCGCGGGGGCGCCACGCCCTCCGCAGCCGTTCGAACGGCCGACGGACGTCGCCAGCCTATACCTTTGGTTGATCGCCTGCCGCCTGCCAAGCGAACTTTGGAGGTTTGGTAAACGATCGGAACGCTGAACCGGGGGTCCACAGCCCGCGTCACGAAAGTGTTGCGCAAGCATCCTAGAAGCGTCGCATCTTCAACGAACGGCTGTTAACCATGACCGATCTTGCGCCCATCGATCTCGTCTCCTCCCCGCGCGTCGCGGATGCGCCGAAGGGGCGCAAGAACCAGAAGCTTCGCAAGGCGCTGATCCAGCATCAGCCGCTGACAGCATCCGGCCTGTCGGAGCGTCTCTTCGGCCTTCTCTTCTCCGGCCTCGTCTACCCGCAGATTTGGGAGGATCCCGCCGTGGACATGGAGGCGATGGAGATCCGGCCGGAACACCACATCGTCACGATCGGCTCGGGCGGCTGCAACATGCTCGCCTATCTCTCCGCCACGCCGGAGCGCATCGACGTCGTGGACCTGAACAGGCATCATGTGGCGCTGAACCGGCTGAAGCTTGCCGCCTTCCGCCACCTTCCCGCGCATAGCGACCTCGTGCGTTTTCTCGCCCGCGAACAGCTGGCCTCCAACGTCGCCGCCTACGACCGGTTCATCGCGCCCCATCTCGATGCATCGACGCGCAGCTACTGGGAAGGCCGCAAGCTGAACGGTCGCCGGCGGATTTCGGTTTTCGGCGCCAATCTCTTTCGCACCGGCCTGCTCGGCCGCTTCATCTGGCTCAGCCACATGCTGGCCCGCGCCCACGGCGTGGACCCGGCCGAGCTTGTGGCCACCCGCTCCCTGCGCGAGCAACGCCAGTTCTTCGACGAACGCCTGGCGCCCTTGTTCGAGCGTCCGGTGATCCGCTGGCTGACGGGCCGCAAGAGCTCTCTCTTCGGCCTCGGCATCCCGCCGCAGCAGTTCGACGAGCTGGCAAGTCTCAGCACCGAGAAGACGCTGGCGCCGGTTCTTCGCCACCGGCTGGAAAAGCTCGTCTGCCACTTCCCGCTTCGCCACAACTACTTCGCCTGGCAGGCCTTCGGCCGCCGCTACCCCCTGCCGCACGAGGGCATGTTGCCGCTGCATCTCCAGCCGGAAGCCTACGAGGCGATTCGCGACAATGCACAGCGGGTGCACGTCCATCACGAAAGCTTTACCGATCTCCTTGCGCGCAAGCTGCCGGGCACCGTCGATCGCTACGTGCTCCTCGATGCGCAAGACTGGATGACGGATCAGCAGCTCGACGACCTCTGGACCGAGATCACCCGCACGGCCGCGCCGGGCGCCATCGTCATCTTCCGCACGGCGGCCGAACGCAGCATCCTCGAAGGCCGCGTGGCCGAAAGGCTGCTTGCACACTGGCACTACGATCGCACGCGATCGGGTGCCCTCAACGTCAAGGATCGCTCCGCCATCTATGGCGGGTTCCATATCTACCGCAGGCAGGCGTGAGCCAGATGCACCAGTCCATCATCTCCGACAGCGCGCATGCCGGTCGCATGGACCGGATGTATCGCACCCAGCGCCACATCTACGACGCCACCCGCAAATACTACCTTTTCGGTCGGGATACGCTGATCGAGGACCTCAAAGCGGCAAGCGGTGACCGCGTGCTGGAAGTGGGCTGCGGCACCGGGCGGAACCTGGCGCTGATTGCTCAGCGCTACCCCCGTGCGAAGCTCTATGGTCTGGATATTTCAGCGGAAATGCTGATCTCCGCTCAAAAGGCGCTTGCCGGCAGCGATGCGACCCTGAGGACGGCCGATGCCACGGATTTCGACGCAGGCGCCTTCGGCGTCGAGGGTTTCGACCGCATCGTCATCTCCTACGCCCTGTCGATGATTCCCGACTGGGAAAAGGCCATCGACAGAGCGCTCGACGCGCTCGCGCCGGGCGGCGCCCTGCACATTGCCGACTTCGGCCAGCAGGAAGGTCTGCCGCCGATCGCACGCCGCCTTCTCGCCGCCTGGCTTACGCGCTTCCACGTCACGCCCCGCGCCCAACTGATGGCGGTCGTCGCGGCGAAGGCCCAGGCGCGCGGCATGATCTCCGAGACCCGATCCATCGGCCGGGGCTATGCCTGGCTCGTCATCTGCCGGCGCATGTGACAGTCTTCCCGAACGCATTGGCCGCCGGCAGACGCGCGTGACCGCCGAAAATCCCGCCGGATCGCGCAATGCGTTTGGGTCGTCTGACACAAGCCACGAACGCTATGCTGCGAACGGGGCTTGAAACTAACCCAATTTTTACGTTGATATGATGAACATGGGGTTCAAGGTCTCCGGGGGGTCGGCACGAATGGGCAGTCAACGGTGAGGCACAACGTTCCATCATCAACGAACGGGAACCCCATGCGCCGGCTGCTCCTCGCTCTTCTGCCGATTGTCACGCTCCTGTCCGCGTGCACCTCCACCGACTACGACCTCGTGCAGACGGCCTCCATACCGCCGCGATTCCACGACAAGGACCCGCAAGATTTCGGCGATCGCACGCCCCAGCATCACAGCATTCACGGCATCGACGTGTCCAAGTGGCAGGGCGATATCGACTGGGCAGCCGTCAAGCAGTCCGGCGTCTCCTTCGCCTTCATCAAGGCGACCGAGGGCAAGGACGTGGTCGACACGCGTTTTGAGGAATACTGGCCGAAGGCGCGCGCCGCCGGAATCGCCTATGCGCCCTATCATTTTTACTATTTCTGCTCGACGGCCGACGAGCAGGCCGACTGGTTCATCCGCAACGTTCCCAGAAGCGCGGTGCACCTGCCGCCGGTGCTGGACGTGGAGTGGAACGGCGAATCCAAGACGTGCCGCTATCGCCCCTCGCCGCTGACCGTCCAGAGCGAGATGAAGCGTTTCATGGACCGGCTCGAGGCCTATTACGGCAAGCGCCCTATCATCTATACCTCCGTCGATTTCCACCGCGACAACCTCGTCGGGCAGTTCAACGAGCATCATTTCTGGGTGCGTTCCGTCGCCAAGCACCCGGTCGAGATCTATAAGGATCGCCGCTGGGCCTTCTGGCAGTATACCAGCACCGGCCAGATCCCCGGCATTTCCGGAAACACCGACATCAACGTCTTCGCGGGGTCCGAAAAGAACTGGCGCAAATGGGTGAAGGCCGTCTCCGAGCCAAAGCAGGTGGCCGGGAACTGACGGTCGCCGCTGCCAATCCGGTACCATCAACCGGTTTCGGCCTCTCCGCTTCTTCATTCCGCCCTATTGCCGTGTGAAATCGGCCTGATGCCGCCGGTCCTGCGACCGGCGGCCCTCTGTTGCCGTCATCTTGACCGAACATCTTCAAGGACCCGCCTATGCTTCGCACACGCCCGCTCTCGTCCCGCCGCGTCACCGCCAGTTTGCTCGCGCTCATGACATCGGCAGCCGTTGCGGGACCGGCATTGGCACAGACCGCGACACCCCCGGTCGCGGCGCCGGCCGCTGCAGCACCGGCCGCGCCCTGCGGTGGCGATCTCGCCGCCTTCCTCAGCGGCGTGAAGACGGAAGCCGTCGCCAAGGGCATTCCGGCCGAGGTGGTCGATCGCGCGCTGGCCGGTGCCGTCATCGACGAGAAGGTGCTCGGCCGCGACCGGGCGCAGGGGGTCTTCAAGCAGACCTTCGCCGAATTCTCCAACCGCACCGTCAGCAAGGCGCGGCTCGATATCGGCGCGAAGAAGATGAAAGAGTATGCGAGCGTCTTTGCCCGCGCCGAGCAGGAATACGGCGTGCCCGCCCCGGTCATCACCGCCTTCTGGGCGATGGAGACGGACTTCGGCGCCGTGCAGGGCAACTTCAACACCCGCAACGCACTGGTTACGCTCGCGCATGACTGCCGCCGCCCCGAAATGTTTCGCCCGCAGCTGATCGCCGCCATCGAAATGGTCCAGCATGGCGACCTCGACCCGGCCACGACGACGGGTGCCTGGGCCGGCGAGATCGGCCAGGTCCAGATGCTGCCGGAAGACATCATCGCGCAAGGGGTGGACGGCGATGGCGACGGCCATGTCAACCTGAAGGAAAGCGCGCCGGATGCCATCCTGACGGCGGCGAAGTTCATCAAGAGCCTCGGTTACACCGCCGGACAGCCGTGGATCCAGGAAGTCTCGCTGCCGGAAAACCTGCCCTGGGAGAAGACCGGCCTGCAGCCGGGCATGACCGCGGGACAGTGGTTCGCGCTTGGCGTCAAGCCGCGCGACGGCAACACGCAGTTCGGCGACCTCGCCGCCTCGGTGGTCATTCCGCAGGGCCGCAAAGGCGTGGCCTTCATGACCTACCCGAACTTCAACATCTATCTCGAATGGAACCAGTCGTTCATCTACACGACCTCCGCCGCCTACTTCGCCACCCGCCTCGCCGGTGCGCCGGCCTACGAGGCGCGCAACCCGGAAGCGGGCCTGAACGACGAAGCGATGAAGGTGCTGCAGACGAAGCTCGACGCCATCGGCCATGATGTCGGAAAGATCGACGGCATTCTCGGCTCCGGCACGCGTGCCGCCCTGCAGCGCGAGCAACTGCGCCTCGGCATCCCCGCCGACGGCTGGGCGACGCAGGCCGTTCTCGACGCGCTGCCGTAAGCGCTTGCCGTCCTGAGGCTCGGAAACGCCGCGCGTCGGAAACGACCGCGGCGTTTCTGCGTTGTGGGATCACGCCCCGTCGGCACGATCACGGCGATGCTGCCGGGCGAGCCGCAGCGCGCGATAACGCAGACGCAACGCGCGCCCGATCCCCACCAGCGCCGCGCCGCCGCGCGACACCTCGGCAAGCTCCCGAGCATAGGCGATCGCAAAAGCGTGGCGATAGCTCTCGCGGTGCTCGGCCGCCAGCCCGTCCAGTCGATGCATGATGGAGACCCAGAGCGGCGACACGAGCAGTGAGAGGGCCGTGACGGCGATGGCGATGCGGTAGGCATCGAGGTCGAGCGCCCCGGCCGAGAGCCCCGCAGCCGCGAGCACGAAGGAGAACTCGCCGATCTGTGCCATGGAAAGCCCCGCGACCAGCGCCACCTGCGGCGGCGAGCCCGTGCGGCGCAGCAGCGCGATGTTGAGCACCGTCTTGGCCGCGATGACCACGATGGCCAGCGAGAGCACCAGAAACAGATGCTCGGCGATGAAGGTTAGGTCGATCAAAAGCCCGATCGAGAGGAAGAAGGCGACGAGAAGCACGCTCTGGATCGGCTCGATGACGGGAATGACCCGCGATCGGAGCGTCGAATTGCCGATAACGATACCTGCCAGAAAGGCGCCATAGGCCGGCGACATGCCGGCAACGCCCGAGAGCGCCGCCGCTGAAAAGCAGACCGCAAGCGCACCCAGCGCCAGAATTTCGACTTTGTCCTCGATGGCGGCGCTGAACGGGAGCCGGAGCTTTCCCCGGCGCCCGAGCCACCAGAGCAGGCCGCCGAGCAGACCGATCGCCAGAAGCATCTTGACCGCGATCTGCAGCACCCCGATCTCGCCGCCGCCACGGCCCTCCCCGCCGAGGCTGGTGACGAGAATGAGCATGGGCACGACGGCGATATCCTGCGCGATCAGCACGCCGACCGCGATCCGGCCGGTCTCGCTGCGCAGTTCCCCGCGATCGTCGAGCATCGTCATCGCAACGACGGTGGAGGACAGCGCAACCACGAAACCGAGAATGAGCCCTTCGGCAAACGGCGTGCCGGAGATCGCCGAGATCAGCAGCGCCACACCGACCGAGACACCGATCTGCCCGCCGGCCACCAGCAAGGCCTGCCGCAGACTGAGGATGAAGGCGCGGATGGAAAGCTCCATGCCGATGAAGAACAGGAGCACGATCACCCCCATCTCGGCCAGCAGCGTCACATTGGCGCTGTCGGCGATGAAGCCGAATCCTGTCGGTCCGAGCGCGACGCCGGTGAGGATGAACCCGACCAGCGGCGGCTGGCGCAGGCGCAGGAAACCGAGCCCCAGAAGCGCGGCGACCGCGATGACCAGCGCGATCGAGACGAGATCCTGTCCATGACCTGCCGCCTGGGCAGCCGTCTGTGCGGTGGATGATGATGGCAGCGTTCGTCTCCTTCGGTCTATGCGCATCGGCGCGCGCGTGACCGGTCTACGGCAACGCATGCGAACACGCCGCCATGATCGGCAGGACGTGGGCAAGGTCAACCCATCCGACATCGGCGCTCGGATGCATCCGGCTCTTTCTCGGGACAGAGATCCCCAAAGCAAGAAACGGGTGGTGGCCGCACACGCAAAGCGCTACAGCCCGGATCCGAGGCCGCGGAGCGAAGACGAAGCGGACCTTCAGTCCGTGGCAGGGGAACGCGAAAATGTCGATGGCAATGACACCGGTGGAAACACGGATGACGCCGCTGACCTGGGGCCTGTTGGCGCTGCTGGGGCTCATCTGGGGCGCCTCGTTCTTCTTCGGCCGCATCGCCGTCCAGCACGTTCCCGCCTTCACGCTGGTGTTCCTGCGCGTCTCGATTGCCGCTATGGCGCTGCATCTCTTCATTCGCGGCCGCTTCGACATCTATGCCCAGCTTGCCGCACACTGGCGCGCGTTTCTCGTTCTCGGGCTTCTCAACAATGCCGTCCCGCACAGCCTGATCTTTCTCGGCCAGACGCAGATCGGCGCCGGCCTCGCCTCCATCCTCAACGCGACGACGCCGATCTGGACCGTGCTGATCGCGCATGCGCTGACCGACGACGAGAAGCTGAGCCCGCGGAAGCTGGGCGGCACCGCGCTCGGTCTTGCCGGCACGGTCCTCCTGATCGGGCCGAGCGCTCTCGGCCATCTCGGCGCGACCTCCGCCGGCATTCCGCTCTGGGCGCTGATCCTGCCGCTCGGTGCCGCGATCAGCTACGGCTTTGCCGGCATTTACGGCCGCCGCTTCCGGTCGCTGGCACCGCCGGTGACCGCCGCCGGCCAGCTGACGGCCTCGAGCCTCATCATGCTGCCCGTCTCGCTGCTGGCCGACCATCCATGGACGCTGACGATACCGCCGCTGACGACGATCCTTGCCATCCTCGCTCTGGCGCTCGTGTCCACCGCCTACGGATACATCCTGTTCTTCCGGATCATGGCGCGGGCGGGCGCGACCAACACCTCCCTCGTGACGCTGCTCGTGCCGCCGAGCGCCCTCCTCTTCGGAGTCGCCTTCCTCGGCGAGCGCCTCGACGCCACGGATATCGGCGGCATGATGCTGATCGCTGCCGGCCTGATCGTGCTGGACGGACGTTTGTTGAGGCGCGGCGGGCTCCGGTAGAGATCACGCGCAACCCGGCGCCCGTCTCCGGACTGTCGCTTTTCGGCCGCAGACGTTAACGATCATCGGCTTCCTCCGGAAAGTTGTTAACACCTAACAACAATCCGTGAATGCGGATTCGAGCAGGAAAGCCAAAGACATAGGCGATTTGCACACGTCTCCACCTCTAAAGCGACTGCAGTGCAGCACAAGATTTCCTTGGAGGTGTGACATTTTCAACCTATGTTTCACGCGTTAACGCTTGGAGGGTTGAATGGGAATCGCACGGTCCGTGAATGTTCTCATGATAGGTGCCTCGTTCGCATTCGTTGCGATGATGCTCTTCATCTAGGAGGAGATGAAAATCCCGGCGGCCTTGAGGATGGAGGAGGCCGACGGGACGCTCTCAGCGTGGGACGGGAGAATATCGTCTCCCTGATCTGGCAGGCAAAAGCCCTCGAAATGAACCTTCGAGGGCTTTTGTACGTCTGCAACAGGGATCGGTTCAGGCGGCAGCGCCCGCCACAACGCTCTCGTCCGTGCGCTTGAAACCCACGAGATCGCAGACGGCCGTAATCAGCGGCGAACGGTTCATCGTGTAGAGGTGGAAATCCCGGACGCCACGGCGCGCAAGGTCCACGATCTGCTCGGCGGCGATATGCGTCGCCTCCTTGAAGCGCTCTTCCGGCGAATCGTCGAGATGGGCGAGCCGGGCCGACAGGGCTTCGGGAATACGGGCGCCGCAGAGACCGGCAAATTTCGAGACCTGCGAGAACTGGTTGATCGGCAGGATGCCGGGAACGACGGGGATGGTGATGCCCGCTTTGCGAACGCGCTCCAGATAACGCTCGAAGTCGTTGTTGTCGAAGAAGAACTGCGTCAGCGCGCGCGTCGCGCCATTGTCGACCTTGCGCTTGAGCATGTCGATATCGGCATCGACATCCGAACTTTCCGGATGTTTTTCAGGATAGGCGGACACCGAAATCTGGAACCGGCCGCTGCGGGAAAGCGCCGCCACAAGTGCCGCCGCATTCTCGTAGCCATCGGGAAAGGGCTGGTACTGCGCACGGATGCCGCCCTGCGGATCGCCGCGCAACGCCACGAAATGCCGGACGCCCGCCGCTGCGAACTCCTCGACGACCGCATCCACCTCGGCCCGCGTCGCGCCGACGCAGGTCAGATGTGCGGCCGTGCCCGGAAGGGCGCAATCGTCGATGAGGCGGCGGACCGTGGTCAGCGAACGCGCCTTGGTGGAGCCGCCTGCCCCATAGGTCACGCTGACGAATTCGGGCGCGTAAGCGTTCAGAGCCGTCGCGGTGCGCGTCAGTTGTGCGTCCATTTCGTCGGACTTCGGCGGAAAATATTCGAAGGAGAGGCGCAGATCGCCGCGCTCGGCCGGGTAAAGCGTGCGGGTGGACATTCAGCGGGCTCCTGAGGCAAGACGGCGGGTCTGATCGGCAGAGGAATCGGCGGGCTTTCCCGCGATCCAGATGGTGACGGTGAGCGGCGTATCCTGCGCCGCCTTCGGCGAGAGATCGATGACGCGCTGGACGGAAAGACCCGATGTTTCCAGCCATTCTCCCATCACCTGATGCGAAAATCCGAGGCGCAGATGGGCGTGATCCTGACGCAGATGCTCGAGCGCGTGCGGCGCGAGATCGACGATCGCCAGTCGTCCGCCCGGGGCCAGCAGGCGCGCGGCCTCCTCGATCGCCGCTTCCGGCGCTTCGAGGAAATGGAGAACCTGATGGATCGTCACCAGATCGAACTGGCGCCCATCGAGCGGGAGGTTGAAAATATCGCCATGACGCACCGAGGCCGTGGAGACGCCGGTGCGATCGAGATTCGCACGCGCGACCGCCAGCATGTCCCGGCTGGCATCCACGCCCGTGGCGGTCTGATAGAGCCCCTGAAAGAGCTGGAGGATGCGGCCCGTCCCCGTTCCCAGATCGAGCAGGCTTTCCACCGGCTCCGGCCCGACGGCCGCGACCAGCGCCGCCTCGACTTCCGCCTCGCTCACATGGAACCGCCGCATGGCATCCCACTCCGCGGCGTTGCGGCTGAAATAGGCTTGCGCCCGATCGGACCGGGCCTGCTTCAGCGCTGTCAGACGCTCGCTGTCGCGGGCGAGAACGGCATCCTCGCCATCCGCCGCATCCAGGATCCGGCGGACCAGCGCGACGCCCTGCCCCTGCCCGCGAAGGCGGAAATACGCCCAGGCACCTTCCTGGTAGCGGTCGATCAGAGCGGCTTCCGTCAAAAGCTTGAGATGACGGGAAATGCGCGGCTGCGACTGCCCGAGGATCTCGGTCAGATCCGTCACCGTCAGGTCTCCGGCAGCAAGAAGCGCGAGCAACCTCAGGCGCGTCGGCTCCCCCGCCGCCTTCAGCACATCCACCACCTCGTCCAGCCGCAATCCGGTCTCGTTAATCATGCTCTTCCCATCAACACATAAAGATATGTTTATGTGATTTAAGAGCCTGCTGCAAGGGAAAAGACGCACTGACGCACGGTACCATTACCGCCGGTTCCATCGGCAGCCGCAAAGGGTGCCTGCAGATAGACAATGCCTTCGGCAGGACGTCATGACGATGCTCATTATCCTTTCGGGCCTGCCTGGGACAGGAAAAACGACGCTGGCCTCCCGTCTGTGTCGTCACCTGCACGCCTTTCACATCCGCATCGACACCATCGAGCACATCCTCTCCTCCCAGGGTCTGACGTCGGCGGACAGCACCTCGGGCTATGCTGTCGCCCAGGCGATCGCTGCCGATAACCTCCGGCTCGGCCATATCGTCGTTGCGGACTGCGTCAACCCCGTCGAAGCCTCCCGAGCGGGATGGCGGTCTGTCGCGGCACATGCAGGGGCGGCCGCGCTGGATGTCGCTCTCATCTGCAGCAACACCGCCGTACACCGACGACGCGTCGAAACCCGCCAGAGCGACATTGTCGGCCTGATCAAGCCATCCTGGGAGCAAATCATGACGCGTTCATACGACCCGTGGACAACCCCGCCGGATCTCACGCTGGATACGGCAAGCGAAGAGCCGGAAAAGCTGGCACGACGACTGGCCACCCACATTCAAGAACGACGATCACCACCGTAGCGCTCCCTGCTCCTCTCCCCCAAGCGGCAGGATGCTTCCAGTCCGAGATCGCCGACGATATGGCTGCCTCAAGAAGCGGAACCTCAGCCGGAACGGGAAGACAACGGCCTGCCCCAAAGGTTGTCTGCCCCGTCTCCGTAAAGCAGGGCTCTGCTGCAAACCTCGAAATCTCGATCGCCGTCTTCCCGGGCCTGTTCGAGAACCGACGGGGATCGAACCGGCGATGTCTCAGGTATCAGCGCGCGACAGGACGCTCGACGGACGACGTAGACGTCTCATCCGATGCGCAGACGCCACACATGGATGCACACCCCCGCGCACGCGTGAAAGCCGCAAGCCCGTGCCGTCGTCTCAAGTCGCTCGTCGATACCGCATCTGCACGAGGCGCGAGCTCGTGATCCGTTCCAATGCCGGTCGTGCCGTTCGCAGGAAACGGCACGACCGAAGACCATCGTTCCAGACGGCGCCTTATCGCGTCAGGCGCTTGTAGGTCACGCGGCGCGGGTTGACCGATTCCGGGCCAAGGCGGCGGACCTTGTCCTTCTCGTAATCCTCGAAATTGCCTTCGAACCATTCGACATGGCTGTCGCCTTCGAAGGCGAGGATGTGCGTTGCCAGACGGTCGAGGAACATGCGGTCGTGGCTGATGATCACGGCGCAGCCTGCGAACGCTTCCAGAGCCTCCTCGAGGGCCGAAAGCGTTTCCGTATCGAGGTCGTTGGTCGGTTCGTCGAGGAGGATGACGTTGCCGCCGTCCTTCAGCATCTTGGCCAGATGCACGCGATTGCGCTGACCACCCGAAAGCGAGCCCACCTTCTGCTGCTGGTCGCCACCCTTGAAGTTGAACGCACCGCAATAGGCGCGGCTGTTCATGTCGTATTTGCCGAGCTTGATGATGTCGTTGCCGCCGGAAATTTCCTCCCAGACGGTCTTGTCGCCACCGAGCGAGTCGCGGCTCTGGTCCACATAGCCGAGATCGACCGTCTCACCGACAGTGATCTTGCCGGTGTCCGGTGTTTCCTGTCCCGTGATCATGCGGAACAGCGTGGTCTTGCCGGCGCCGTTCGGGCCGATGACGCCGACGATGCCGCCCGGAGGCAGCTTGAACGTCAGGTTGTCGATCAGCAGGCGATCGCCATAGCTCTTGGAGAGGTTTTCGGCCTCGATGACCACCTGACCCAGTCGTTCGCCGACCGGGATGACGATCTGCGCTTCGCCGGGCTTCCGGTTTTCCGCTGCTTCCACCAACTCGTCATAGGCCCGGATACGCGCCTTGGACTTGGCCTGACGGGCACGCGGGCTGGACGCGATCCATTCCTGCTCGCGCGACAGCGCCTTCTGCTTGGCCACATCCTCGCGACCTTCCTGCGCGAGGCGCTTGGCCTTGGACTGCAGGTAGGCGGAATAGTTGCCCTCGTAGGGAATACCACGACCGCGGTCGAGCTCCAGAATCCAGCCCGTGACGTTGTCGAGGAAGTAGCGATCGTGGGTGATCATCATCACGGCGCCCGGGTATTCGCGCAGGTGCTTTTCGAGCCAGGCGATCGTCTCGGCGTCGAGGTGGTTGGTCGGTTCGTCGAGAAGCAGAAGATCCGGCTGGGAGAGAAGCAGCTTGCAGAGCGCGACGCGGCGACGCTCACCGCCCGACAGCGCCGTGACGTCGGCATCGGCCGGCGGGCAACGCAGGGCGTCCATGGCCATTTCCACCTGGCTGTCGAGATCCCAGAGGTTCTGGCTGTCGATGACGTCCTGCAGACGCGCGCCTTCGTCGGCCGTCTCGTCGGAATAGTTCATCATCAGCTCGTTGTATCGCTCGAGCACGGCCGTCTTGTGGGCCACGCCCTCCATCACGTTGCCGAGGACGTCTTTCTCCGGATTGAGCTGCGGCTCCTGCGGCAGGTAGCCGAGCGTCGCCCCCTCGGCGAGCCACGCCTCGCCGGTATATTCCTTGTCGAGACCCGCCATGATGCGCAGGACCGTCGATTTACCGGCTCCGTTCGGGCCGAGAATACCGATCTTCGCGTCCGGGTAGAACGAAAGATGGACGTTCTCCAGGACCTTCTTGGTGCCGTAGGCCTTGTTCAGCCCGGCCATGTGATAGATAAATTGACGCGCCATGCTCGATCAATGCTCCGCGGGAAATGGAATTTGGCCCGCTATGTAGGCGAATTGCGCCGGCGGAGCAATGACGCTTGGCCTCATTTCCACCCGGATGCGCTTCGGACAGACGTCTCCGACGCGGGAGCCTCGCCGAGACTTGGGGACACCCATCTGCCTCATTCCTCGCGGCTGTCGACCAGCGTGGTCGTGCCCTTCTCCGCCGCGGGCGCCCTTTGGCCGACGACGGACGGACGCTCGGGACGAGCCCGGCCGGCCGCATCCACCACACCGCCGCTGCAACGAGACGTGGTCGGCGCTGCCGCATGGATCAGGGTCGCAAGATCGGACGTCTCCTCCATGGCTGCAGACAGCCCGATCGTCAGCCCCGTAACCAGCACGCGGTTACCGACCTGCCGGCACTGAAGGCGAATGCGATCGCCGGCACCGGCCGCGAAACTCGCGTCAAATGCAGCCTTGACGTCGGCTTCGGTCACGTCGCCGCCGATCCGGTTTCGAAACAGCGCGCCGACCGCCGATGTGTTCACGGCCTCCAGCAAGCGGATCTGCAACGAGAAATAGGCGTCCGGATCGAGAACCTGGCAGCTGCCGCTGCGCAGCCATGTGTGGCGATCGAGACCCGAGGCCGTACCCGGCATCGACGTGGCAAGGCGCGTGGCGACCTCTGCCGAAAGCGGTACCGGCGGCAGCGACAGCCAGTCGCGCCTGCGATCCTCGGCCTGCAGCGTTTCGGGGACCTTGCAGAAGCTGTTGCGGACCGGCCAGAGACCGGCCAGCGTCAACTGCCCGGCATCCGCACGCTGGGCATCTTGTCCCACGCATTCCGGTCGCTTGCCCTTCGCCTCGCAGAACGCCGGCAGCC
Source organism: Rhizobium quercicola (assembly GCF_021168455.1). Classification (NCBI taxonomy): domain Bacteria; kingdom Pseudomonadati; phylum Pseudomonadota; class Alphaproteobacteria; order Hyphomicrobiales; family Rhizobiaceae; genus Rhizobium; species Rhizobium quercicola. The sequence goes on along the minus strand of NZ_JAJOZR010000011.1, from coordinate 40,722 downwards.
AGCTGAGACCCAGAACAAAGCCGGTTCTTCCCGCTACCGGTCGAGCGCCATCGACCTTCTCGGCAACGGAGGCTTCGGGCGGCCTTCGCACGGAGGCTGGCGTCACGGGCTGCGCCGGAACGGGTGTCACGCCGGACGCTCCGGCCGGAAGCGCATTGTCGACAAGACGGGGTGCCGCCCTCCCGATCCCGCTTTCCGGTGCGGCCCCGTCCTCGGCCTGCGCATGAGACGCGGCGCAGCTCGCCGCCAGGATCGCGCAGGATATCAGTACCGGACGAACGGCGCACAGCCACCGCGCCTTGGCGGAAACCGCCATTTCCCTATAAGCTGATCTCATCTCAACCTCCAGAACAAAACATGATCAATAAAGGTCTAAAACAAGAATAACGCAAGCACGATTCGTGTACATCGCGAATTTTTTAGACGATCCTCATGTTGACAGACCCCGCTCCCGGGCGGGATAGTGGTGCTCCGGCGGCAGGTCGAAAAGGTGACGGCAGTGGCATTCGAGGAGGGTCGGCTCGCAACTCCGTCCGGGACGGATCTTGCGCTCTACCACATGGCGGCAGGCACCGATGCGCGCGGTGTGCTTCTGATCAGCCATGGTCTTGCAGAACATGCCCGGCGGTACCGGGATTTCGCCGCGGCCATGGCGGCGCAGGGGTTCGCGGTCTATGCGCATGATCATCGCGGGCATGGCGCGACGCGAAGTCCCGCGCAATTGCAGGGGCGGTTTGCGCCCGATGACGGGATCGGTGCGGTCCTGGCGGATGTCGCCGCCGTCAGGCACCATGCGGTCTCCCGGCATCCCGGACTTCCCGTCGTCCTCTTCGGTCACTCGATGGGCGGGTTGGTGGCATTGAATGCGGCGGAAGCCGAGCCCAGTCTCTATGACGGCCTTGCGGTCTGGAACGCCAACTTCAACCCGGGCCTCGCCGGCCGGTTCGGCCAGGGGTGGCTGGCTGTCGAACGCATGCTGAAGGGCTCGGACGTTCCGAGCCCGCTCGTCACCCGGCTCTCTTTCGGCGCTTGGGCGCGCACCATCCAGACACGCCGAACGGATCTCGATTGGCTATCGCACGACCCGGCAGCCGTCGATCGCTATATCGCCGATCCGCTCTGCGGGTTCGACGTGACGGTTTCCCTCTGGATCGACCTGTTTCGCATGAGCTATGCCGGCGCCCGACCCGACCGCCTCCGGCGGCTTCCGCCCGACATGCCCGTCAACCTTGTCGGCGGCGGAGAGGATCCGGCCACAGAGAACGCGAAGGCCATGCAATGGCTGGACGGCCGGATGAAAACGGCGGGCCTGCGAAACGTCACGACGACCATCTATCCGGGCGGCCGACATGAGACGCTGCACGACACGATTCGGGATCAGGCGATCGACGACTTTTCGGCCTGGTGCGTGCGCGTCGTTGATAGAGGGCACAGGCAATCGCGCGTGTAGAGCACTGCGGAGGCCCGGTCGCGGCTGAGAATGTCTTACATCTCAGGCACTGAAGGCGATGACATAACGCCAACAAGCTCTCCCCTTGTAGCGATCGCAACGTCTCAGGTGTTGCAGGCGGTTGAGCAGAGTGTTTTGCACAGCACATGCTCAGCCCTCGCCGCGTCGCTCGCCGGCGTTCCCCGTCACTCCGGGCAAGCACCGGAACGGCGAAAGAACCGACGTCGTCGAGCTGATCAGACCTTTCGACCGGACGGGCGCGAGCGCACCGGGTCGGGTCAAGCCCGAGACCCCGGGAGCTAACGGCTCGGTTCCTCCGTCATGAGCATCGACAAGACCTCGGGCAATCGCCGCAGGCATGCGGGTCACGGTTTCAAGCAATTCCGGCAAAATCGCGCAGGGATTTCGCGTCCAGAATTGCTTGGAAACAACGATTTAGAGGATCTTCGCGATGTGAAGCGCGCGGAATACCCTAGCCGCGAATGTGCTGCGTCTGCTGATAGACCGCGGTCGAGCGTGCGCCGGAGCGGCAGTAGCCGAGGATGGGACGCTGGAACGTATCGAGCGCATCGACCATCTTGTGGACGGCGTCGGCGGTCACGCCGGCAGGACCGACCGGAATGTGCATCGTCTCGATGCCGAGCGCATGGGCACGCTGTTCGATCTCGGCAAAGTCCGGCTGGCCGGGCTGCTCGTGGTCGGGCCGGTGGCAGACGATCGACTTGAAGCCCAAGGCCTTGATCTGGTCGAGATCGGCCGCCGTGATCTGGCCGGTGACCGAATATTCATCATTGATCGAGCGGATGTCGTCCATGCACAGTCTCCTCGGCGCGCGGCGTGCCGCAACCTTCGTTGACGACGATGTAGGACGCCTTTGCGGCAAACGTCAATCACGCCGTGACAGACGAGACGTCTTCGCAAAAGCCGAACCTGAGCGCGTAGGTGATCCCTTCACCCGGCATGAGCAGGGACAGGGCACCGCTTTCGCAGAGCGCAGAACGCGGGGCGATCCTGTGGGAAGCCGGCTCGATGCTGACCACATCGGCGTCACCACGCTGGCAGCGCCACATCTGCAGGAACGGCAGGCTGTCGGTCTTGAACCGGATGTCGAGGGTGCGATGTCCGAGCGCGGCAAACGGCCCGACCGTCACGCGCGCCCAGCCATCCGGCCTCATCGCGGGAAAGAGACAATGCGCACTGGCGCCCTCGCCGAACCGCCAGCCCTGCGATCCATCGGGGATCATGGCGCCGCGAATGCGCGTATCGTCGTCGAAGAATCGGCCTGCGATATTGAGATGATACATCCACATGGGCGGAAACGGCGTCCCGCCGATATTGTCGATTCGATCCTCGAGATGAACGGCACCGTCCATCATCGACCACCGGCGTGTCAGCCGTGCGCGGCCGCCATCCGCGAGACGGATATCGGCGATCGCACGACACATCGTCTCCGTCGCGGTCAGCCTCTCCGCCGGCACCGGCGTGCCGGACAGGGAGCCATGCAGCGGATACCGTCCCCCGTTCGCGGTCGGCTCGGGGTGCCGGATGTGGTCGGGACCACAGGTGAAAAGAAAGCCCTTCAGCGCCTGGTCGATGCGCGGATCCCCGTCGGACGGGATCGCGTCGCCCGGCGAAAGATCGATCCCGTCGATCACCAGCGCGGCCACATCCATGGCCGAGGCGGGATCGAGGAGCAGCGTCACGATTTTGCCATCGTGGCTTCCATCCATGCGCATATCGTCACCTCCTCGCAACGCCCGCGGCGTCTCTTGCGCCATCGGCCGTCGCGCCCGGCCTATGGTTAGCAGTTCTTTAACGTTGAATTCAGTCTTTTCATATTAACGTCCCATTCCGCTTGTAGCTCGCGGGTCGGCCCGCCCATCAACAGGTTCTTGTCGTGACCATTGCTCCGAGACGTCTCTCTTCTTTCCTCATGGCCGCCCTCGTGACGGCCGGCCTCGCGGCGGTGTCGTCGCCGGCTGCCGCGCAGTCCCGCATCGCGCTGTCGCCGGATCAGGTTCTGGTGACGCCGCAGGGCGATATCCTCGACTATGTCCCCGAGAACGGCGAGGTTCGGGTGATGCGCGATGCACGGGGCCGGACGGTGCTGGTGGACAACTGGGGCAACATCGTTGCAACGGTCATGGGATCGCGTGCCGCAAACGAAGGCCGCCGCCGCCCGCCGCCGGATCCCTATGGTGCGGAGCCTTATGGCGACGAAGCGTTCGGCGGCCAGCCTTCCCGCAACACGACCTTCGGCAACGAGGCCTACGGCGAGCGCCCGTATATTCGCCAGCGTGGCGGTGCGAACGGGGTGCCGGACTATCGTAATTTCGTGCCCCCGGGCGTCGAGCGCGGCGATCTTCCGATGACGGACCAGACCGCTCCCCAGGACGAAAACGATCTGGCCGCGCTGCCGCCGGAGCAGCCGACGGCCTCGCAGGGCACAACCCTGCCCCGCGCGGCCGCGATCACCCGCAAGTCGAGCGCCGAAATCACCGCCTTGCAGGTCTTCCTCGATCGTGAGGGTTTCTCCCCCGGCGTGATCGACGGCAAGAACGGCTCGAATGTCACCAAGGCCATCGAGGCATGGCAGCAGGCGACGGGGGAAACGCTCGATCCGAACAATACGGACGACATTCTGGAACGGCTACGCCTCAGCGGCGGCCTTGCCATCACCACCTACACCATCACGGCGGCCGATGCGGCGGGCCCCTATGTCGCGGAAATTCCGGAAGATTACGCCCACAAGGCCCTTCTCCCGCATATGTCCTTCACCTCGACGACGGAGATGCTCGGCGAGCGCTTTCATATGGACGAGGCCTATCTGCGCGAGCTGAACCCCGGGGTCGATTTCACGATTCCCGGAACGATCATCAAGGTCATCAATCCGGGCGAGCCAAAGACGGGCAAGGTCACGCGCGTCGTCGCCGACAAGGCCCGCAAGCAGGTCTTTGCCTATGACGAGGCGGGCACGCTGATTGCCGCCTATCCCGCAACGATCGGATCGTCGGATACGCCCTCGCCCTCCGGCACCGTGCAGGTCGATCGGATCGCGCTCAATCCCGGCTATACCTACAATCCGAAGATCAATTTCAAACAGGGCGAAAACGACAAGGTGCTGACGCTGCAGCCCGGCCCGAACGGCCCCGTCGGCACGGTCTGGATCGCGCTGTCGAAGCCCACCTACGGCATTCACGGCACGCCTGAGCCGTCGAAGATCGGCAAGACACAGAGCCACGGCTGCGTGCGACTGACGAACTGGGACGCGACGGAACTGGCAAAGATGGTGAGTGTCGGCACGACGGTCGAATTCCTCGATTAGGCGGACGATGACGGATCGGATCGACACCGGGATGCCGGGATCGCGACATGCGCGTTCCCGGCTCTGACGGCTCTGACGGCGAGGTGCTGGAGGCCCGGGTTCGCGACGGATCGCGCCGACTCATCACGTCATCCGGTATTGTCATGACGCAAGGCGTGCGGAATCGGCTATCTCTGGTGTCGAAGACCTGCAGAACTGACGAGGATTGCCGCATGGCGGATGAACGCGCGCGTTACAAGATCGGGCCGAATCTCTGGCACGCGACCGCGCCGCCCGCGCCGCAGACCGAAGCCCTGCGGGCGGATGTCACAGCGGATGTCGCCGTTATCGGCGGCGGCTTCACGGGGCTTTCGGCGGCGCTGCATCTTGCGGAACACGGCGTGAAGGTCGTCCTCATCGAAGCACGCATGATCGGCTTCGGCGGATCCGGGCGCAATGTCGGTCTCGTCAATGCAGGCATGTGGACGAAGCCCGCCGATCTCATCGCCTCGCTCGGGAAGGCCCCCGGCGAGCGTCTCTTGCATGCGCTCGGCAATGGTCCGGCCCTCGTCTTCGACCTGATCGACCGGCACGGGATCTCGTGCGAGGCAACCCGCAACGGCACGCTGCATATGGCCGTGGGCGCAGAGGGCCTTGCCGATATCACCGACCGGCAGGCGCAATGGGCGGGCTTTGGCGCGCCGGTGGAGGTGCTCGATGCGGATCACGCGCGACAGCTGACGGGTGCCGAAGGTTTTGCCGGCGGACTGTTGGACCGCCGTGCCGGCACGATCCAGCCTCTGGCCTATGCGCGGGGTCTGGCGCATGCGGCCGTCAAAGCCGGCGTCCGGCTCTTTACCGAGACACCGCTGACCGGCGCCACCCGCGAGGGAAACCGTTGGGTCTTGAAGACGCCGTCCGGCAGCGTCACCGCGCCGAAGGTCGTTCTCGCCACCAACGCCTATGGCACGCTCGTCGACGGCATGCCCTGGAGCGCGCCGACGACGGAGCTGACGATCCTGCCGTATTTCCAGTTTGCCACGAAGCCGCTGTCTGCCAATGTCGCGGCCACGATCCTGCCCGAGCGGCAGGGATGCTGGGATACCGGCATGGTGATGACCTCGTTCCGCATGGACCAGCAGAACCGCCTGATCTTCGGCAGCATCGGCCGTCTGGATGCCCTGGCGACGGGCACGCATCGCGCTTTTGCCAAGCGCTCGCTGGCGGCGCTTTTCCCCCAGCTCGGCGAGGTGGATTTCGAATACTGGTGGGATGGCCGCATCGGCATGACCACCAATGCCCTGCCCCGCCTGCACACGGTGGCACCGGATGTACTCTCGGTCAGCGGCTACAATGGCCGGGGCATCGCGCCCGGCACCGTGTTCGGTCGGGCGCTTGCCCATCACATCACCGGCGGCGCCCATGCGATGCCACTCGATGAGACGCCGCTCACGCCCGATCCGTTGCGGACGGTGAAGTCGGCCTTCTACCATGTCGGCGCGCAGGCAAAGCACCTGATCGGCCGACGCTTTTAGGACGCGACGCCGAAGACGTCGCGTCCTGAGGGGCGCATCAAGCGGCGCGGCGGAAGGCGCGGGTGACGTGGAGCGGCACGAGGCGGCGGACTTCCTCGGCAAATACGCGGGCGTTCTCGCGCGCCTTGTCGAGATTGCTGACGCGGGCGGGGTCCATGGTCTGCAGCGTCCCGCCGCAATCGAACACGTCGCGGAAGGCAGCGCGCTCGACGATCGGCGTTTCCAGAACGCGCACGTTGCGGCTGGCCAGAAGCCCTTTCACCACCTGCAGCGCCCGTGTCGTCACCAGCGAGCTCACACGGGTCAGCACCACGGAATGGTCGATGCGCACGCCGGCCTGCTTTTCCAGCTGGGCCAGCAGTTCCAGAACCTGCGCTCCGCCCTTGGCATCCATAGAACAGCCCTGAATGGGGATGAGAACATGGTCGGAGAGGCCGATCGCGGTTGCAAGCAGGCTGTTGCGTGCGCCGGCGAGATCGATGATGAAGTAATCGGTGTTGCGGCGGTTCTCAATGATGTGGCCCTGAATCGATGCCATCGTGATTTCCGAGATGACGTCGATGTTCGGCATGCGGCCCGAGATCTCGTGCCACGTCGAGATCCAGCGCTGCGGATCGGCGTCGAGCACCGTCACGCGGTTGCCAGCGCGTGCCAGTTCGGTTGCGAGAATGAGTGCTGCGGTGGTCTTGCCCGCGCCGCCCTTGGTGTTGGCGAATGTAATGACTGGCATGGAAACCTCGTTGGGGATGCAAAGCCCCGGTTTGCCCCGCAAACAACTCCAGCCCCTGAAGCCGCTGTGGTTAACCGAACCTTTCAAATCGTGGTTAACGAAGTGTTAATCCGCCATACGAGAACCAATGAGAGACAGCCTGGCGCGAGCTTCAGGAGAAGCTCCGCCAGGCGGAATTGCGAAATCAGATCGTTTCGATGAACAGCGCCCGCGCCGCATCGAGCGTCAACTCCACCGGATTGCCGCCCGCCGTGGGATCGACGATCGCCATCTCGGCCATGCGGTCGATCTGGTCGGTGCCGACGCCGAGACCGGAGAGCGCATCGGGAACGCCGAGGCTCGCCCGCAATTCGAGCACATAATCGGCAAAGCCATCGAATCCGCCGGACACGCCGAGATAAGCCGCCGCCCTTGCGATCTTCTCCTCGATCACCGGGCGGTTGAAGCGCAGCACGGCGGGCATGACGACGGCATTGGTCATGCCGTGATGCGTGTTGTAGAGCGCGCCCACCGGATGCGACAGGGCGTGAATGGCGCCAAGGCCCTTCTGGAAGGCCACCGCACCCATGGCGGCGGCACTCATCATGTTGGCGCGAGCCTCGATATCCTGTCCGTCGGCAAAGGCGCGCGGCAGATAGTCCTTCACGAGCCGCATGCCTTCGAGCGCGATGCCCTGCGACATCGGGTGGTAGAACGGTGAGGAGTAGGCTTCCAGGCAATGCGCGAAGGCATCCATGCCGGTACCGACCGTGATGACCTTGGGCATGCCGACGGTGAGTTCGGGATCGCAGATCGTCACGGCGGGCAGGAACTTCGGGTGAAAGATGACCTTCTTCGTATGCGTCTTCGAATCGGTGATCACGCTGGCGCGGCCGACCTCCGAGCCGGTGCCGGCCGTGGTGGGCACGGCGATGATCGGCGCGATGCCGGGGACGGACGCCCGCGTCCACCAGTCGCCGACATCCTCGAAATCCCAGACCGGCCGGGTCTGGCCGGCCATGAACGCGACCGCCTTGCCGAGGTCGAGCCCGGAACCACCGCCGAAGGCGACGACGCCGTCATGTCCGCCATTGTGGAAGGCCTTCACCCCGGCCTCCAGGTTGATGTCGTTCGGATTGGGATCGACATCCGCGAAGATCGCGCGGCCGAGGCCGGCGGCCTCCAGCAGATCCAGCGCATTCTGCGTGATCGCCATCGGCGCGAGGCCGCGGTCGGTCACAAGCAGCGGCCGCGTCATGCCCACAGCCTTGCAATGCTCGGCGAGTTCCTTGATACGCCCTGCCCCGAACTTGATGGCGGTCGGGTAGCTCCAGTTTGCGGTGATGGTCATGCCGTGACTTTCTTAAGGTGATAGGATTTCGGCCGGGTCAGATTGTGAAAGCCGAAGACGGAGAGCGATCCGCCGCGGCCGGTTTCCTTGACGCCGGTCCAGCAGAGTGCGGGATCGAGGTAGTCGGCGCGGTTCATGAAGACCGTGCCCGTCTCGATCTCCGCGCCGATGGCCGCCGCGCGTTCGGGATCCTGCGTCCAGAGCGAGGCCGTCAGCCCGTATTTGCAGTCGTTCATCAAGGCGAGCGCCTCGGCGTCGCTCTTCACCTTCATGATGCCGACGGCAGGGCCAAAAGTTTCCTCGGTCATGAAGTCCATGGAGTGATCGACATTGACAAGGATCTGGGGCGCGAGATAGGCGCCGCCGTCATCTGCCGGAAACAGCTTCGGATCGATCGTCGCCCGTGCGCCCTTCGAGATCGCGTCAGCGACCTGCGCCCGCACGACGGTGGCAAAGCGCTTGTTGGCCATCGGCCCGAGCGTCGTTTCCGGATCGAGCGGATTGCCGAGCTTGTAGTTCGACACCCAGGCGACCGACTTCTCGACGAAATCGTCGTAGAGACTTTCATGCACGTAGACGCGCTCGATGCCGCAGCAGCACTGGCCGGAATTGTAGGTGGCGCCGTCCATCAGCGTATCGACAGCAGCGTCGAGATCGGCGTCCTCCATGACATAGCCCGGGTCTTTGCCGCCGAGTTCCAGCCCGAGTCCGGTGAAGGTGCCGGCCGCCGCCCGCTCGATCGACCGGCCGCCCTCGACGGAACCGGTGAAGTTGACGAAGTCGAAGCTCTTGGCGGCGATCAAACGTGCACTCGTCTCATGGTCGAGGAAGAGATTCTGGAACACGCCCTCCGGCATGCCGGCCTCGGTGAAGGCGCGCACCATGCGCTCGCCGACGAGCAGCGTCTGGCTCGCATGCTTGATGATCACGACATTGCCCGCCATCAGCGCCGGCGCGATCGTGTTGATCGCGGTCATGTAGGGGTAGTTCCAGGGTGCGATGACGAAGACGACGCCGTGCGGCTCGCGCACGATCCGCCGCTCGAAGCGGTCGCTTTCCTCGATCACCAGCGGCTTCATGGCGTCGGCGGCAATCGAGGCGACATAGTTCGAGCGCTCGTTGAAACCGCGAAACTCGCCGCCATACTTCACCGGCCGGCCCATCTGCCAGGCGAGCTCCGGCACCACCTCGGCCGCCATCTCGTTGAGCCGCGTCACACCCTTGAGCACGAGCTGCACCCGCTCTTCGAGCGGCCGCTTGCCCCAGGATTTCTGCGCCTTTCGCGCACGCGCGACGGCTTGCGCCGCGGCCTCGTAGGGCATGGCCTCCCGCTCGGCATAGACCGAGCCGTCGACCGGCGAAATGCAGTGGATCATCGTCATGAACGTCTCCGGTAGAAAGGTCTCTCAAGGGCGAACTGAACAGCGACGCCCCGACAAGACAAACGAAAAGAAAAACACGAAAGCCTGCCGGGCGATCATCAACCCGGCAAGTCCCCGTCAGCAGGCCAGCGTCATCACATGACCAAGCGCGCCATAGTCCAGAATGACATGGTCACGCGTCACGATCCTCAGATCCCGTTCTCGCGCGGTCGCGATGATGATGCGATCGATCGGGTCACGGTGCGCGAGCGCGGGAAGAGAGGACGCTGCGACGAGAATATCCGGCGACGCAGCTTCAACGATGACGTCTCCCTGCGCGACGAACTCGTTGAACCAGGACAAGGCATCCTTCGTTGCCGGCAACCGGCCGCGTGACATCAGCATTCCGATCTCCCAGGCCGAGATGGCGGAAACGAACAATCGTCCGTTTCCGCTCCCCGCCGTCTTGAAAGCCTCGATGGCGTCCGGCCGCATCGGTTGCCCCGTCGCCATCCAGATGATTGCGCATGTATCGAGAAGAATCTCGTTACGCATTATAGAGAGCATCGCTCCATTCGACATCCATCGGAGCGGTGAGATCGAGGTCTTCGGGGATCGTCATGGTTCCGACCATGCAGCCGAAAGCCGGGTGAACGAAGCCGGGATCGGAAGGATCGACAAGACGCGCGCGGGACGCGGATACCCCGCGCACCGTCTGCCTGTCTTGCGGCACATAGGCCTGCGGAAGACCCTCTTCGAACCCGAGCCCCTGAAGGCTCGCCGGATCCCCACGACGATGCGCCGCGACATCGAGAATGCCGACACCCAGAAACGCCGCGATCTGATCCTGTTCTTCGGCGGTCATCTTCCGCTCTCCTTTCAACATTCTCGAAACGGCGCTGGGGTCGAGGGCGAGAAACCGCGCGAGATCCCGCAGGGATTTTCCGTTTGCAGTGAGCACCTCATGAAACCACGCCGTATCGATCGCCATATCCGGCCTCCGCATTCGATGTGAAAAATACACCGTGGATGCGATATTGTCACGATCAAACTCAAAGTTGCGATAAACTCAAGCCCGCTCGAACCCGCGCGCCACCTCCCAGTCCGTGACCCGGCGATCGTACTCTTCCTGCTCCCAGGTGCCCGCGCGGGTATAATGGTCGATCACATCGTCGCCGAAGGCTTGCCGCAGCATGGCGGAGCTCGTCATGAGGTCGGTCGCGTGCCGCAGCGTCTTCGGAATCTCGCGAATGTCCTTGCCGGAATAGGCGTCGCCCACGAATGGCGCCTCCAGCTCCAGCTTGCCCTCGATGCCGGCGATACCCGCGGCCAGCAATGCGGCCATGGCGAGATAGGGGTTGAGGTCGGAGCCGCCGACGCGGCACTCGATGCGGATGCCCTTCGTGCCCTCGCCGCAGAGCCGGTAGCCCGCCGTGCGGTTGTCCTTCGACCAGACGGCCTTGGTCGGCGCGAAGGTGCCGGCCATGAAGCGCTTGTAGGAATTGATGTAGGGCGCGAGGAAATAGGTAATCTCGCCCGCATGCGTCAGCAGGCCGGCGATGTAATGCCGCATCGTCTCCGACATGCCGTACTCGCCCTGCCCGTCGAAGAAATGCGGCGTCTTGCCGTCGAGGCTCCAGAGCGACTGGTGGATGTGCGAGGAGGAGCCGGCCGCATTCATGTGCCATTTGGCGAGAAAGGTGATGGCCTTGCCCTTCGACCAGGCGATTTCCTTGCAGCCGTTCTTGATGATCACATGCCGGTCCGCCATGTCCAGCGCCTCGGCATAGCGGACGTTGATCTCCTCCTGACCGGAGGAGGCCTCGCCCTTGGAGTTCTCGACCGGAATGCCGGCACCCTGCAATCCCTTGCGGATCGCGCGCATCACGTCCTCTTCCTTGGTGGTCTGGAAGATGTGGTAGTCCTCGTTATAGCCGCTGGCGAGCTTCAGGTCGCGATAGCCGCTTTCGCGCGCATGGTCGTAGGTCTGGTCGAACAGGAAGAACTCGAGCTCGCTTGCCATGAAGGCCTTCAGCCCCATGGCCTCCAGTCGCTTCACCTGTCGCTTGAGGATGGCGCGCGGCGAATGCGGCACCTCCTGATGCGTGTGGTGGTCCAGCACGTCGCAGAGCACGAGCGCCGTACCGTCAAGCCAGGGAATCCGGCGCAGGGTTCCGAGATCCGGCTTCATCGTATAGTCGCCATAGCCGGACTCCCAGCTCGTGGACGTATATCCGGTCACCGTCTCCATTTCGAGGTCAGTGGCGAGCAGATAGTTGCAGCTGTGCGTTTCCTCGAAGGCACTCTCGACGAAATATTCGGCCTGGAAGCGTTTGCCCATCAGTCGCCCCTGCATGTCGATCTGGCAGGCAAGAACCGTGTCGATACGGCCTTCGGCAACGTCGGTTTTCAGCTCTTCGAACGAGTAGGTCATCGGGCATCCTGTCAGCGATTGTCATGGGCGGCGTATGTCGGTCGTCGGCGGCACCCGGCTTTCGGGTGCCACCTGGCTTGCAGAGGGTGTTACGCCTGGCCCACGGCCTTTTCGGCGGCGGCGATCTCAGCCGCGCGGCGCTTGACCTCCTCGCCGATCGGCGGTCCGCGGAAGCGGCGCTTCTCGAAGCCGAACCAGATCACGCCGGTCAGCACGAGGAAGCCGACGGTGACGTAGAGCGCCGGACCGTTCGGCGGCTGCACGCCGAGAACGAAGATCAGGATCATCGCCAGAACCGTCAGGCCGGCGAAGAGCTTGAAAACGCCCTCACCGAGGTTCCACGGTCCCTGCGCCGGCCACTTGGATGTTCCCCAGGCAAAGAGCCCGAGCGTGATCGGAATGGCGAAGGAGAAGAACAGGAAGATGACCGTGCAGGAGACGACGATCGTGTAGACCGGCGTCTCGCCGATGGTGATGAGCGACGAGCCCCAGACGAAGAGCACCGAAAGGATCGAGCCCGTCCAGATGGCCGAGACCGGCGTGCGGAACTTCGGGCTGACTTTCGCAAGCGCCTTGGAGGCCGGCAGGCCGCCGTCCCGCGAGAAGGCGAAGATCATGCGGGAAACCGAGGTCACCGTCGCAAGGCCGCAGAGCCACTGGCACAACAGGATCGCGAGATAGAGCACGTCCTTGACGATCGGGTTCATCTGCGTGTCCATCGACCAGAAGAACACGTTCCAGCCCTGCGCCGCAGCCGCCGTCATGCCATCGGTGACGGTGCCGTCGGCCAGCGGCGACTGCGCCGGGATCATCAGCACGAACGAGCACAGCATGATGTAACCGAAGAGCGCCGACCAGAGCACCGACGAGATCATCCCGCGCGGCACGGATGTCGCAGCCTTCACCGTTTCCTCGGACGTATGGGCCGAGGCGTCGTAGCCGGTGATGGTGTAGATCGGCAGAAGCAGGCCGAGCAGGAACACCCAGGTGGAGGACGTTTCCGGCCAGACATTGCCGCCGGCAGCGCCGGAGAAGTTGGAGAAGGTGAAGAGACGGGCGATGTCGTAGCTGTCGGCGGCGATCAGGCAGGCCAGCGACAGCAGGATGGCGGTGACGAAGATCAGGTAGCCCGAGAAGTCGGTGAGCTTCGCCGTCAACCCGATGCCCATATGGTTGACCAGCGCCTGCAGGCCCGTGATTACCACGAGAAACAGGATGCGGAACGTCGTCGTGTCCTCGAGCCCGAAATACGGCGTGCCGAAGGTGCCCATGAAGAAGTAGTAGGTGCCGACGTTGATGGCGCCGAGCACGGTGACGAGGCCGAGCAGGTTGAACCAGGCCGTCAGCCAGCCGGTGAAACGGTTCCCGAGGATCGAGCCCCAGTGGTAGAGACCGCCGGCCGTGGGATAGGCCGAGGAGATCTGTGCCATCGCCATGGCGAAGACGAAGGACACGAAGCATCCGATCGGCCAGCCGATGCCGATGGCGGCACCGCCGGCCCCCGCCGTCGCCTGTGCCAGCGAATTGATGCCGCCGGAAAGAATGCAGATGATCGAGAAGGACACGGCGAAGTTCGAGAACGAGCTCATGCGTCGCTCGAGTTCCTGCGCATATCCCATGGAATGAAGGACCTGTAGGTCCGCATGCTTGTCGACATCGCTATAGTCGGACATGATTTTCCCCTCTGAACGCTCGGCGCCGGGCGGTATTGCCGGATGCCGGTGCAGCGACGCGCGACCGTCATGGCGCGCGGGCGCTGCAACGCTTGATCGTGCTGCGTGTGTGCCCCGTTTTTCAGGTTCGTTTCGAGGTCTTCACGCAGTCGTGCCAGTGCCCCCGCCAACAAGGCGGAAACGGTCTCCGCGGACATGCCGCTCCCCGGGTCTTTTTATGGTTCGAGGCGCATCAGGGCTTTGCCCAGATGATCCCCGATATAGCCGGCCAGGACCCTCTGGCCGTCTGTGTTGGCGATGAGATCGTTGCGGATCTCGATCATGACGTTGAGCAGGCCGTTGTGAATGCCGTGCTCGATCAGCGTGTGCGTCACGCCGTCCTGCGGCCCATAGGGCGCGTTGCGACGCGTGACGAAGGCCTCGTCCTCGGCGGCATCCGCCAGAAACGCATCGGCGAGCCGACTGTCGCTGTCATGCAGAATGCCCACCTCCACCTCCCGCGGCCGGCCGTGCCAGACCGGCGTGAAAGAGTGTATCGTGACGATAACCGGCGGGCGCCGGTTTGCAACCCGTGTCTTGATGAGATCGGACAGGCCCTTGCGGAACGGGCTGTAGATCGCCTCCGTCCGCGCCAGCCGCTCGGCCGCCGAAAGCGCGGCATTGCCCGGAATGTCGAAGACCTCGCTGACGGCCGGCATGGCGCCCGGCGAATCCGGAGGACGATTGCAATCATAGACGAGGCGGGAAAAGCGCTGGTAGATCAGCGTCGCATCGAGCGACGCCGACAGCAGTCGGCAAACGGCGAGCGCGCCCGGATCCCAGGCGATATGGCTTTCCAGCGCGTCCGGCGAAAGCCCGAGCGTCCCCATCCTTTCCGGCAGCCGGGAGGATGCATGCTCGCAGACGAGAAGGATGCGCGACCCGGCATCCGCATTCTCCAGCGCGACGGGCGCGCCATCCCCGGCCGTCAAAAGAGCACTCACATCCGGCTCCGTCGCTGCGCCCGCCATCATGGCAGGCCTCCCTTACTGAAGAGAATTCTTCACAATTCCGTGTCTGTCAATTGCAAACTGAAACGATCTCTTCATGAACCCCATTGACTCCGATTGTGACAGCGATGTTTACTCTGTCACACAAGGTCGGCGGAGATCGGCCTCAGGGGAAAATCGTGATCAGCACCGAAACACACAAGACGGTGTCGGACGTGATCGCCGCGAACTTCACCGCATTGACGCGGGCGGAGAAGCAGCTGGCGGAAACGTTGCTCGACAACTATCCCGTTTCCGGGCTCGGCAGTATCACGACCGTGGCCGAGAATGCCGGCGTTTCGACACCGACCGTGGCGCGCATGGTGCAGAAGCTCGGGTTTCGCGGCTTCCCGGATTTTCAGGCCCGGCTGCACCAGGAGCTGGAAGCGACGATCTCCAACCCGATCAGCAAGCACGACCGCTGGGCGACGAACGCGCCGGGCACCCACATTCTCAACCGCTTCGCCGACGCCACGATCAACAATCTGAGGGCGACCCTTGCCCAGATGGAGACGCAGGACTTCGACGGCGCCGCGGCGCTGATCGCCGATCCGAAGCGACGCGTCTACCTGATCGGCGGCCGCATCACCCGCACGCTGGCCGACTATCTCTTCACCCATCTTCAGGTCATCCGCGCCGGCGTGACGCTGATCGCCTCCGGCTCCAGCCCCTGGCCGCACTACGTGCTGGACATGAAGAAGGGCGACGTGCTGCTGGTGTTCGACATCCGACGCTACGAGCAGGAACTGGAGACGCTGGCCAAGGCCGCCCGCTCCCGCGGCGCCGAGATCGTCCTTTTCACCGACCAGTGGTCTTCCCCCGTCGCCAAGTCCGCGGCCAAGGTCTTCCGCGTGCAGATCGAGGCGCCGTCCGCCTGGGATAGCTCTGTGGTGACCCTCTTCACGGTCGAGGCGCTGATCGAAGCCGTCCAGAATTCGATCTGGGAGGAGACCCGCGACCGGATGAAAGCGCTGGAGACCCTGTTCGATGCGACACCGTTGTTTCGCAAGCCTTTTCAGGAGAGAAAAGCGTGACGCCGGAGACCCTGCGACAAAAACCCTGAAGACTGGGGTTAGCCGGAAGACGAAGCCTGAAACTGTCCACCGCGTCTGTCATAGAAGCTTCATGACGCCGCTCTATCGCTTGACCCACCGGGTCGGAAACCCCGGCCTGACAAACCCAAGGAGACTTTCGTGCTGTCAAAGACCCACCGCCTTCTGTCGCTGACATCGGCGATGCTCGTCGCCTCCACGGCGCTTGCCGCTGCCGAGCCGAGCGCAGACCTGATCGCCGCCGCCAAGAAGGAAGGCACGCTCACCACCATCGCGCTCCCCCACAGCTGGTGTGGCTACGGCGACGTCATCGCGGGCTTCAAGGCCAAGTACGGTCTCGAGGTCAACGAGCTGAACCCCGACGCCGGTTCCGGCGACGAGATCGAGGCCATCAAGGCCAACAAGGGCAATACCGGTCCGCAGGCGCCGGACGTGATCGACGTCGGCCTGTCCTTCGGCCCGTCGGCCAAGGCCGAAGGCCTGATCCAGCCCTACAAGGTCTCCACCTGGGACTCGATCCCCGATAGCGCCAAGGATGCCGACGGCTACTGGTACGGCGATTATTACGGCGTTCTCTCGTTCCTCGTGAACAAGGACCTCGTGAAGGAGTCCCCGAAGGACTGGGCCGATCTGAAGAAGAGCGACTATGCCAATGCCGTCGCGCTTGCGGGTGATCCGCGTTCGGCAAACCAGGCCGTTCAGGGCGTGTACGCCGCAGGCCTGTCCGCCGCTGGCGGCGACGCGACCAAGGCCGGCGCCGAAGGCCTCGCCTTCTTCTCCGAACTGAACAAGAGCGGCAACTTCGTTCCCGTCGTCGGCAAGGCGGCACCCTTCGCCCAGGGCTCGACGCCGATCATCATCGCCTGGGACTATAACGCGCTCTCCTGGGGCGAAAGCCTCAACGGCAACCCGCCCTTCGAGGTCGTCGTTCCCGCGACGGGCGTCGTCGCCGGCGTCTACGTCCAGGCCATCTCGGCTTTCGCACCGCATCCGAACGCCGCCAAGCTGTGGATGGAGTATCTCTACTCCGACGAAGGTCAGCTCGGCTGGCTGAAGGGTTACTGCCACCCGATCCGCTTCAACGATCTCGCCAAGAACAACAAAATCCCGAAGGAGCTGCTCGACAAGCTGCCGCCGGCCGCGTCCTACGAAAAGGCCGTGTTTCCGACGCTCGAAGAGCAGGCCGCTGGCAAGGCCGAAATCACCGGCAAGTGGGACAGCGTCGTCGGCGCCAACGTCAAGTAAAGTGCCCGAGCGGTCGCAGAGACCGATATGACACCGCCTCTCCGCGTTCGCGCGGAGAGGCCTCCGATACGCCCTCCCCAACGAAAGCTCGCCGATGAGCCCACCGATCAGCACAGCGACAGCGCCGATACCGAGATCGGGCCCGATCATCACCAAGGACCGGATCATCGACTGGCTGGGCATCGCGCCCTTCATGCTCTTTGCTTTGCTCTTCCTGCTGGCGCCGACTTTCTATCTCGTCATCGGCGCCTTCTTCACGCCGGACGGCCAGCTGACGCTCAAGAACATCTCCGACCTTTTCACCCCGTCCATTTTGTCCGCCTACTGGATCTCGATCCGCATCTCGCTTGCCGCCGCTCTCGGCGGCGCGTTCATCGGCTTCTTCCTTGCCTGGGCCGTGGTGCTCGGCGGGCTGCCGGCCTCGGTGCGCTCGACGCTCCTCACCTTCTCCGGGGTTGCCTCCAACTTCGCGGGCGTCCCCCTCGCCTTCGCCTTCCTCGCCACCCTCGGCCGCACCGGGCTCGCCACGGTGCTCCTGCGCGACTGGTTCGGGTTCAATCTCTATTCGACCGGCTTCAATCTCCTGAGCTTCACCGGCCTGACGCTCACCTATATGTATTTCCAGATCCCGCTGATGGTACTGATCCTCACGCCGGCCCTTGACGGCATGAAGAAGGAATGGCGCGAAGCTTCCGAGATTCTCGGCGCGACCAACCGGCAATACTGGACCATGGTCGCCCTGCCGATCCTGTGGCCGAGCCTGCTCGGCACCACGCTTCTGCTGTTCGCCAACGCCTTCGGCGCCATCGCCACGGCCTATGCGCTGACGGGCAGTTCTCTCAACATCGTGCCCATCCTGCTCTATGCGCAGATCCGCGGCGACGTGCTGCACAATCCGAACCTGGGCTACGCCATCGCGCTCGGCATGATCGTCATCACCGGGCTCTCCAACGTGCTTTACCTCATGCTGCGCATGCGCGCCGAGAGGTGGCAGAAATGAAGACCAACCGCATCGGCGCCTGGATCGCCATGGCCATCGGGGCGAGCTACTTCGTCATCCCCCTCATCGCCACCTTCGAATTCTCGCTGCGCATGCGCCGCGGCGAATATTCCTTCGACGCCTATCGCTCCGTGTTCTCGGACATGCAGTTCCGCGAGACCTTCGGCTATTCCATGATGATGGCTCTGCTCACCATCGTTTTCGGCATGCTGCTGGTGGTCCCCACGGCCTACTGGGTGCGTCTGCGCCTGCCGCAGATGCGGCCGGTGGTCGAGTTCATCACCTTGCTTCCGCTGGTCATCCCGGCCATCGTCATCGTGTTCGGCTATCTGCGCCTCTACAATTCCTCCTCCGTCCTGCCGCTGACCGGCTCGACGACGGGCACGAACATCCTGCTGGTCTTCTCCTACATCACCCTGTCGCTGCCCTATATGTACAAGGCCGTCGATACCGCCATGCGCGCCATCGACGTGCGCACGCTGACGGAGGCAGCCCAGAGCCTCGGCGCCAACTGGGCGACCATCCTCTTCCGCTGCATCTTCCCCAACGTCATGAGCGGCGTGCTCTCCGGCGCCTTCATCACGCTCGCCATCGTCATGGGCGAGTTCACCATGGCGGCCCTCCTCAACCGTCCGGCCTTCGGCCCCTACCTTCAGCTCGTCGGTGCCAACAAGGCCTATGAGCCGTCGGCGCTCGCCGTCATCGCCTTCTCCATCACATGGCTCTCCATGGGCCTCCTCAATCTCGTCTCGCGCTTTGGCAAGTCCGCCCCCGCCAAGGCATAAAGGTCACAGGCTCCATGTCGTTTCTTACCCTGACCCACATCCGGAAATCCTTTGGCCAGACGCAGGTCGTCCACGACTTCGACATGGCGATCGAGAAGGGCGAATTCGTTTCGTTCCTCGGGCCGTCCGGTTGCGGCAAGACGACGGTGCTGCGGATGATCGCCGGCTTCGAGACGCCCTCCTCCGGCACCATCATGATCAACGGCCGGAACCAGAACGAGCTGAAACCCAACCAGCGCAATATCGGCATGGTCTTCCAGGCCTATGCCCTGTTTCCCAACATGACGGTCCGCGACAATGTCGCCTTCGGCCTGAAGGTCGCCGGCGCCCCGAAGGCCGACATCGACAGCCGCGTCAAGGAAATGCTGGCGCTGATCCACCTCGAGCACCTGGCGGACCGCTACCCCTACCAGATGTCGGGCGGACAGCAGCAGCGCGTGGCGCTGGCCCGCGCGCTGGCCCCCAAGCCGCAGGTTCTCCTGCTCGACGAGCCGCTCTCGGCGCTCGACGCCAAGATCCGCGTTTCGCTGCGCGAGGAGATCCGCATGATCCAGCAGCAGCTGGGTATCACCACCGTCTTCGTTACCCACGACCAGGAAGAGGCGCTGTCGATCTCCGATCGCATCGTCATCATGAATGCCGGACGCGCCGACCAGATCGGCACGCCGTTCGAGATCTACAATCGCCCCGCAACCCGCTTCGTCGCCTCCTTCGTTGGAACGCTGAACCTGATCGACGCCAAGGTGGTCGATCCCGCAGCCAACCGTATCGCCATCGGCGATCAAGCCATCACACTGCGCGAGCCGCTCGGCGCCGCGAAGGCCGGCGACACCGTCTCGCTGGCACTCCGGCCGGAAGCCGGCTCCATTGCGCCGGATGCCAAGGGCGACACCGCCCTCACCGGCACGGTCGTCGCCACCAACTTCCTCGGCTCGGTCATCCGCACCCGCATGAAGATTGCCGACAGCGTTATCTCCTTCGACATGTTCAACAATCCCGGCCTGAAACCGCCGGCGATCGGGGACACGGTGACCCTGCGCTTCACGGCCGGCGATCTTCTCATCGTCAGGGAATAGTTTTCTTCAAAAACCCGTCCGCATGAAACAAAGCGGATTTGACGGTTTGCTGCAGGTGCTTATAGTCACCCTCGTACGTTCTCAGGGCGGGGCGAAATTCCCCACCGGCGGTAACAGGCGGAAATGCCTGAAGCCCGCGAGCGCTTCCGGTCTCCCGCATCGTGCCGGGCGGCAGGAAGGTCAGCAGATCCGGTGTGACTCCGGAGCCGACGGTATAGTCCGGATGAAAGAGAGCAAACGGCAGGTCACGGCCCGGCAGGGCTGCGCCATGTCCGCGTGTTCGCCCAAGGGATCCCGTCGAACGGCTAACCCTTGAAAGGCCACTTGCATGACCATCGCATCCCATCCCTCACAGAAAATCGCCATCATCCGCGCACGCTGGCACGCCGCCATCGTCGATCAGTGCGTCAACGCGTTCGCCGCGCGCTGGCAGGAACTCGGCGGCAATGCGGCCGATATCGAGATCTTCGACGTGCCCGGCGCGCTCGAAATCCCGCTTCACGCCCAGACGCTGGCAAAGACCGGCCGCTTCTCGGCCATCCTCGGCACCGCCTTCGTGGTCGACGGCGGCATATACCGCCACGACTTCGTGGCGTCCACCGTGCTCGACGGCATGGTGCGCGTCTCTCTCGACACCGGCGTTCCCGTCCTCTCCGCCGTCCTGACGCCGCATCACTTCCAGGAATCGGAAGCCCATATCCGCTTCTTCACGGATCACTTCGTGATCAAGGGTGCCGAAGCGGCCAATGCCGTGCGCCAGCTGCTGGCAGCCCGTGCGGAGATCGCGCTCGTTCCGGCAGAAGCGACCGCCTGATAAGACGGGAGCCCGCTGCTCCCGAGGCGGTGGGCTCCTGCCTTGGATCGAAAGCGATGGCGTCCGACGTCTCGAGACATCGGACGCCATCGCCGTTTTCAAAGCATGGAAAACACATCACGTCACGCCGACACGAGACTCACGACCTCAACGAAAGCGCGCAAGCGATTCGGATGATTCGACAATCCCGCGCCGTTGAAGCGTCAGGCGAGCGCCTTGACTCAAAGTATCAACGTCGCCTCTTCCCGCCCGTCGCCATCGCTGCCAGACTACACGAAAACGCGATTTGACGGCGGTCGGCGATGGGCTCACAGTCCGTGCATATCCGCAACGTCGCGGCGCGTCGTCAGGCTCCTCCGCCATCCGCGCCCTCAGGGATTGCCCTATGTCCAAAACCGCCCGTTCCCATCTCCGCCGCAATCTGACAGGCGGCGTTCTCGGCGCCTTCGCGCTGACCGCCCTCATCATCGCCGTCACGGCGGTGCGCGCCGGCGCCGCCGAGGACGCCGTGGTCATTCCACCGCCGAGCATCGACGAGAAGACGTCGGCCAAGACCGAGAAGGCCGTCTTCGCGGGCGGCTGTTTCTGGGGTGTTCAAGGCGTCTTCCAGCATGTGAAGGGCGTCACCAACGCCGTCTCCGGCTATTCCGGCGGCTCGAAGGAAACGGCCTCCTACGAAACCGTCAGCGGCGGCAGGACCGGTCATGCCGAAGCGGTCGAGGTGACCTATGATCCCGCACAGGTCAGCTACGGCCAGCTGCTGCAGATCTTCTTCTCCGTCGCGCACAATCCGACGCAGCTGAATTTCCAGGGCCCCGATCACGGCACGCAGTATCGCTCGGCCATCTTCACGCTCAGCCCCGAGCAGAAGAAGGTCGCCGACGCCTATGTGGCGCAGCTCGACAAGGCGGAGGTGTTCCCGGACAAGGTCGTGACGGAGGTTGCCGATCTCAAGGGTTTCTACACGGCCGAGGCCTATCACCAGGACTTCCTGACCCTCAATCCGGATTATCCCTATATCGTCTATAACGATCTGCCGAAGATCGAGAACCTCAAGACCATCTTCCCGGAAACCTACCGCGACAAGCCGGCGCTGGTCTCGCAGGCCAAAGGCTGAACGCCTCTGAGGGACGCCTCCGGGTATCGTGCCTTCGCGTGTCTCAGTAAGTTGAGCGTTGCGAAATTCCCACAGCCCTTAAACATGAACATAATAATCATGTTTTAGGGCTGTCATTGTGACGGAATCTTGATAGTGAAAATCATCTTTTCACCGAGAGATAGGTCGCATGCCCCGTCGTTTTCCGCTTCGCTCCGCCCTCGTCACCAGCACATCGATTCTCGCCATCGGCCTTTCCTTTACAGGCACGGCCTCTGCACAGGACGCAGCCACAGGCCAAGCGACGGTGCTGGAAGAGATCGTCGTCACCGGCGGCAGCGGCGGCGTCATCACCGGCGATGGCTATGTCGGGACGGCGAGCGCGACCGGCGCGAAGACGGACACGCCCTTCCTCCAGACGCCGCAATCCATCTCCTCGGTCACGGAGGCGCAGCTTGAGGACCGCAATCCGCAGTCGCTTCAGGAAACCCTCGGCTACACGCCCGGCACGCGCGTCGGTGCTTTCGGCTTCGACCCGCGCTTCGACAGCTTTTCCGTCCGCGGCTTCGACGTCACCTATACCGGCATCTTCCGCGACAACCTGCGCCAGCCGGGCGCGGGCTCCTCGCTCTTCAAGACGGAACCCTACGGGCTCGAAGGCGTCTCGATCCTGCGCGGACCGTCCTCCGCCCTTTACGGCGCATCCGGCGCCGGCGGTCTCTACAACCTGATCACGAAGCGCCCGACGATCGAGCCGCTGCGCGAGATCGAACTGCAATACGGCACGAACCAGCGCTATCAGGGCCAGTTCGACCTCTCCGGTCCGATCAACGAAACCGACCCGGTCTATTACCGCCTGACCGGCCTGCTGCGCGATGCCGATACCGAACAGGTCTCCGTTTCCGACGACCGCGCCTACATCGCGCCCGCGATCACCTGGAAGCCCGACGAAGACACCAAGCTCACCCTTCTCGGCGAGTATTCCCGGACGAGATCCGGTGGCACGGCCGCCTATTACAACGATCCGCTGACCGGCAAGGTCACCGATATCTTCGGCGGCAATCCGGATTTCAACGATTCCGTCCAGAAGCAGGCGCGGGTCGGCTACGAGTTCGAGCACCGGCTGAACGACGTCTTCGTCTTCCGCCAGAACGCCCGCCTCTCGACCCTCAACATCGATGCCGATTATGCCTTCGCCTATGCGCCCAACGCGCTCGACCCGACGTTGCTCGACAGCAGCGCCGGAACCTTCGACGAGCGCCTCACGACCGGCGTCATCGACAACCAGATCGAAGCGACGTTCGCGACCGGAGCGCTCGACCATACCCTCCTCCTGGGCGTCGATTTTCAGAAGCTGCGCTATCGCTCGCTCGACGGCACCGGAACGGCGCCGCCGCTCGATACCGCAAACCCGAATGCCGGGCGCGATGTGGATCCCATTCCCTTCTCCACCCGCACCGTTCAGGACCAGTGGCAGATCGGCACCTATGTCCAGGACCAGATCCGCTACGATGCCTGGACGCTGACGCTCGGCGGCCGCTACGACTGGGTGAATACGGACACCGACGACACCGTGCTGGCAAGCGGCGACACGACCACCACCTCGCAGCGCGACAAGGCGTTTTCCGGCCGCATCGGCCTGACCTACGAGACCGATTTCGGCCTCGCACCCTATGCAAGCTACTCCACGGCCTTCTCGCCCAATGCCGGCATCAATCAGGAAACGCGCCGGCCCTTCGACCCGACGGAGAGCCAGCAGCAGGAAATCGGCGTGAAATATCTGCTGCCCGACAGCAATACGCTCCTGACCGCCGCCCTGTTCAACATCGATCAGGACAACGGCCTCTATTACGAAGTCGTCAACCTGCCGACGGGGCCTGAGAATATCCAGGTCCAGCGCGGCAAGCTGCGCTCGCGCGGGCTGGAGCTGGAGGCAACGACCAGCCTCGACAACGGCCTCTCGCTGACGGCGTCCTACACCTACACGCACATGAAGATCATCGAGGGGCCGGCGGACAGCCAGGGCAATTTCGTCTCGTCGGTTCCGTTGCACATGGCCTCGGTCTGGGCGAACTACGACATGCCGGAAGATACGTTCGCGCATGGGCTGGGCGTCGGGGCCGGCGCGCGCTTCATCGGCTCGAGCTTCGGCAACGACATCAACACGGTGAAGAATTCCTCGCGGGTTCTGTTCGATGCCGCCGTGCATTACGATTTTGCCGCGATCGACAAGAAATACGAGGGGCTGAAGCTGCAGGTCAACGCAACCAACCTTTTTGACCGGCGCGATGCCGTCTGCTCGGGCGGCTTCTGCTATCGTGATCAGGGCCGCACCGTCATCGGCTCGCTCAAATACAGCTGGTAGGCCCGGATGATCCCGACCCCTTCCTCGTCAACGAACGACGCCTTCCGCCCGCCGGAACTGAAATCGGTCTTTACCGGCGAGCATGCCTGGTGCGGCGAAAAGATGATGCTGTCGCGGGATCTGGAAGGGGCGCTGCCCCTTGCCGGATTCTTTTCGTCTCCGGCCTTTACCGCGGCGCTCGATCGCTATGCACAAGCCCATGGCGGCAGCGACCGGCGGGCGATCGCCTCCATGTGGTCGCTCTATTATTTCGCCGGACTGACGATCCCCTTCATCGTCGCACGCCGTGCCGACTACGTCCTGCCGGTCGATCTCGCCAGCATGACCATCGCGCTTGCCGAAGACGGCCTGCCGCGGGCCTTTGGTCTCGAAACCGAGGGCGACTGGAGCGAGGCCGACGCAGCCGATGGCGCGGACGGCTATGTCGTGCCGTTGGTCCACCGGCACCTTGCCGCCGTGGTCGCGGCGATGAAGTCCGCCGCGGGTCTCGCACCGAAACTCGCCTGGAACAATGCGGCCGTCTATATCGATTACGCGATCAATGCCACGGCACCGGCCGGCGGCAGCGACGACTGGGCGGCCCGCCCGCTGTTCGAGCAGCCGGTCCTCGCCGATGGCACAGCGAACCCCTTCCGCGGCTGTCTGCGCCATGAGCCCGTCGGCGACGAGACCGTCTGTCGCCGCAAGGTCTGCTGCCTGCGCTACCTCCTTCCCGGCATTCCGAGCTGCGGCGCGCTCTGCGCCTTACCCGCCCAGCGCGGCGAAGCCCCGCCAAAAGGACACTGAGACCCAATGTTTTCGCGCCGCCTGTTCGCCGTTCTCCTCTGTCTCGTCTCGCTGGTCGCCTCTCTGCAGGTGGGTACGGCAAGTGCTTCCACCTTCCCTTTGACCGTTAGCGATTCCATCGGGCGCACCGTGACGATCAAGGAGAAGCCGAAGGCGATCCTGCTCGGCAGCGGCTTCAACCTTGTCGCGCTTTCGCTCCTTCATCCGGATCCCGTCAGCCTGCTCGCAGGCTGGTCGGGCGACATGAAGGGCGACAACCCGGAAATCTACGCCGCCTTCGAGAAGCGCTTTCCGGCCATCGCGAAACTCCCCACCATCGGCGACGGTACCGGCGACGGCCTGTCCTTCGAGACGATCCTGTCGCTGAACGCCGATCTCGCGATCATGGCGAACTGGCAGGCCGATACCGAACTCGGCAAGCGCGCCATCGACTATCTGGAAAGCACAGGCGTCCCCGTCATCGTGGTGGATTTCAACAGCGACGCGCTGAAGAACACGCCCTCCGCCATGCGCCTGCTCGGCACCGTCCTTGATCGCGAGGCGCAGGCCGAGGATTTCGCGACTTTTTACGAGACGCATCTGCAACGCATCCGCGACCGCGTGGCGCAGGCGACCGCCCCCGGCCCGACGGTGCTGATGGATGCCTTCCCCAACCCGGACAAGTGCTGCTACGCCTATGGCACGGGCGGACTGGGCGCCTTCATCGGCCTCACCGGCAGCCGGAACATCGCGGAGGGAAACCTGCCCGCCCAGGGCGGCATCGTCAGCACGGAATATCTGATCGCCGCCGATCCCGAGGTCTACATCGCCACGGGCTCCCCCGGCGGCACCTACAGCACCTTTTCCATCGGCCCCGGCGTGCCGGATGACGAGGCCCGGACGACGCTCGCTCAGGTCGTCACCTCCCCCATTCTCGCCAACCTCAAGGGGGTACGCGACAAGCGGGTGCACGGCTTGTGGAATTTCTTCAACGCAGTGCCGCTCAACATTCTCGCGGCAGAAGCGTTCGCCCGCTGGCTTCGACCCGATCTCTTCGCCGATCTCGACCCCAAGGCGACGCTTGCCGAAATCAACACCCGCTTTGCCGCGGTCCCGTTCGAGGGCGCCTACTGGATCAGCCTCTCGGAATGAGGTCTCTTCCTGACATGAAAACGCCGGCGCGGAGCGATCCGGCCGGCGTTCTCATCTGTGGCATCAGCCTGAAGCTCAGGCCGCCTTCGCCTTCGTCATGGCGCTGGCATTGACAGCCTTCGACAGCTTCGTCAGGTCGGCGTCGGTCTTCTCTTCCTGCTTCAGCGTCTCGTCGAGCAGCTTGACGGCTTCGTCGAGACCGAGCAGACCGGCCCAGGTCTTCAGCGTGCCGTAGCGTGCCATTTCATAGTGCTCGACCGCCTGTGCGGTGGCGAGAAGACCGGCATCCACGGCCGGAGAGCCCTTGAATTCCTCCAGGACTTCCTCGCCCTCCTCGATGATGCCTTCGATGGCGGCACAGGTCTTGCCCGTCGCGCGCTTGCCGAAGATTTCGAAAACCTGCTGGAGGCGTTCGATCTGGCCTTCGGTCTCTTCACGATGCTTCTCGAAAGCAGCCTTCAGCTCGGGGCTCTGCGCGCCACGGGCCATCTTCGGCAGCGTCTTCGCAATCTTCTTTTCGGCGTAGTAGACATCCTTGAGCATGTCGTGGAACAGATCCTCGAGAGCTTTTCCTGCCATGGTTTTATCCTTTCACGGGGTCCGCGGGACAGGCTTGCCGCCGCGGTGGTTCAAACGGTGTTTCTGCGGCTGAGGAACTGAACGATCTCACCTTTGTTCCCCTTTTGATTCACCGCGTCCGCTTTCAACCCGGCCGTGTCGTCCCTATATAGGAATGCAAGGGGAGGCCGTTCATGCTTTGGATTTCGCTCGCGATCGCGAGCTTCGTGGTCGTCGCGCTTGCCGTCTGGGACCAGCGGTTTCGCAAGATGGCCGAGCCGGCGCTTTCGGTGCTCGTCGCCGTCGGCCTCGTCAGTGCTTTCGTCGTCTGGTGGACCGACGACAATGCCCGTCCGCCAGAACCGTTGTCGCCCGTTACGGCAGATCGGCCCGTCGCGACGATCGCGGCAAGCGAGGTCCGGCTGGAAAATCTCCAATTCGAAAAGAGCACGCCGGCCAGCAGCTATGTCGTGACCGGCACGGTCCACAATGACGGCGCCGCCTTTCTCGATTACTTCACCCTCGACGTCACGCTCGATGATTGCCCGTCGGGCACCTGCCGGACGATTGGTCGCGACGATGCGCTGATCATCGCCCGCATCCCGCCGGGTCACTCTGCTCCGCTGCGCACCTCCCTCGTCTTCCCCGCACCCCGCACCGGCCCGCCCGAGGCACCGAAATGGACGACAGCGATCGTCAAGATCCAGTCCTCCCCCGCCGGTCCCTGATCGGAGATCGAAGACCGTTGTAAAGGCCTCGACAGTCAGCGCCGGATGACCGACACTCCGCCGGAACGCACGCGCCGACCCAGGACACAGACCATGCCCGAGACCATGACAGACCCCACCACCTCCGACGATCGCGACCTCGTCATCACCCGCCACATCGCTGCCACGCCAAACGCCTTGTTCCGCTGCTGGACGGAGCCTGCGCTTATCCAGCAATGGTTCGTGCCGAAACCTTGGACGATCGCGACGGCCGAGGTCGATCTGCGCGTCGGCGGCTCGAACCTGATCGTCATGAAGAGCCCGGAAGGCACGGAAATGCCCAATCGCGGCGTCTATCTCGAGATCGTGCCGGATCGAAAGATTGTCTTTACGGACGCCTATATCCGCGCATGGACGCCGTCGGAAAAACCCTTCATGACCGGCATCATCACCTTCGAGCCGGAGAACGACGGCACACGCTACACGGCCCGCGTCCGCCACTGGACGAAGACCGATCGCGACGCGCATGAGCAGATGGGCTTCCACGAAGGCTGGAACCAGTGCGCCGACCAGCTTGCAGCCCTCGCCGCAACGCTCTGATCCGTGCGACAGGCGGATCACGGCGATTGACAGCCGTTCCGCACACGTCATAGTGATCCTCATCAAGAGGTTCTCCGGGTGCCACACCATCCGGGGAGTAAATGGGAACGTGACGGGTGGACCCAGTGCGGCACCTCAATCACGGCCGACCCCGCGACTGTAGAGCGGTCAGGGTCTTTCATGCCGGGCAACCGGTAGAAGCCACTGTGGTGACGGGGATATCTCCGATCTGCGGGAAGGCGAGGAAGATCCGACGATGCCACCCGGCATCAGACACCGCGAGCCAGGACACCTGCCGATTGATGTCGGGCATTTCGCCCAAAGGAGTGGGACACGTCCCACATTGCCATCACGGAGGTTGTCATGGCTGTTACCAACGCATCTGGCGTTTCGCTTTCCCTCAATGACCGCATGATTGCGGGTTTCCTGTCCTTGTGCATCGGGGCGTTCCTCGTGTTCGGCGCCGGTCTGGCCAATTCGGCCGTGCTGCACGATACCGCGCACGACGTCCGCCACTCGTTCGGCTTCCCCTGCCACTAGCGTAAACAGGCCCGATCTCTCGAGCGACAGGCGAGCGCAAAGCCCCGCGACCGGGCGTTGCGCCGCTGACGCCGGCATGCCCGACGCGACCGCCTGTGTGCGTGCGCGCCGGCCGTGCTGCGCCTCGTCGTGCCGACAGATCGGATCCTCCCACACAGGCACAGGACGAGAGCACGCCGGCAAGGCGCGGCTCCGAAAGGGATATCTATGATCGTCAAGACACTTCTGGCCGCCATCTGCGCCGGCCTTATCGCAGGCCTCTTCATGACAGCGGCGCAGGAACTCCGCGTCGTGCCGCTGATCCTCCATGCGGAAACCTACGAGGGCGAACCCGCCCCGGGAGCCCCGGCGGCACACGAGCATTCCGCACGTGGCTCCGGCGCGCTCTTTGCGACCTTCGCAGCCGCGCTGCAGCCGGTAACGCCGGCCTACGCGCATGACGGCGAGGCGCATGCGGAGGGCGGCATCATGTTCGGCATGAGCCGCTTCTCAGGCACGCTGATCGCCAATCTGGTGACGGGTGCCGGCTTCGGCCTGCTGCTGGGGGGCATCGGCATCCTGACCGGCAGCCCGCCGACCTTGCGCACCGGCCTCACCTGGGGTGCCCTCGGCTGGCTGTCGGTCCACATGCTTCCGGCTCTCGGCCTTCCCCCCGAGTTGCCCGGCTTTCCCGCCGCCGACCTCGGCGATCGCCAGACGTGGTGGCTCGCCACAACGGCGCTTTCGGCGCTCGGTCTCGGCCTGATCGCGCTGCGACGGGAGATCGTGGCGAAAGGTGCGGGCTTTGTCCTCCTCGCCCTGCCCCACATCTACGGCGCACCCCAGCCGGGCGATATCGCAAGCCCCGTCCCCGCCGTTCTCGGCGCGGAATTCGCGGTTGCGGCACTGGCAACCACACTGGCCTTCTGGCTCGTCCTCGGCACCGTCTCCGGCGCCCTCAACGACCGCTTTCTCAAGGCGGCATGACGGGACACCGGCCCGCGACACAGCGGGCCGGACCGCCTGGAAAAGCCTACAGCCATCCGCCGGCGAAACCGGCACGCTTCAGCCCGCGCCGGATCGGCGTCGAAGATCGCAGCAGGTTCCAGAAAAAACCAGTCCTGTGGTTCTCGATCATCATCAGCAGAATGCCCTGGTCGAGCCCGATCCGCCGGGTGTTCATCCATCCTTCGGGGGTGCGCGCGGGAACGCTGGGATTGAAGCTGCCGATGAAGCCGTCTTCCTCGACCACACCCGGATAGGTCTCGAGCATATGGCGCGTTCCCGCCAGGGCCGCCGTCTCGTTGAACGGCAGGCAGGCGAGCGGCGCCCAGGGTGCAAGCGTGCCGTCATCGGGCCCGAAGGGCGCGCCGCGCGCCGCATAGCCAGAGAAGTACTGCTGGCGGCCATCCCGCAGGCGGCGTGACCGCTCCGGCCCGTCACACGCGGTCAGCCCCCAGCAATCCCTGCCGTAACCCGTAAAGGCCTCGGGGTTTCGCTCGGCATAATCGCGCTGCACATTGATCGCGAGGCGGGTGTTCTCGAAGTAGTCGCTGTCATGCTCGACCATCGCCGTATCGCGAATGCCGCGGAAATCGATCCAGGCATGCGAGAACAGATGGATGAACAGCGGCCCGGCATAGAGGAACGGCTTGCCGAGCGCCTCCTTCCAGTCGCACTGGTTGCCGAAGGCGAGATAGCTCTTGGCCGGGATCGGGTAGGACGGCGAGGACAAGGCGAGCGTGTAGAGAATGACCGCCTCGCTATATCCATGCCAGCGATAGGGAAGGAAACCGCTGCGCGGCTTCCAGCCGAGCGCCAGCGTATCCTCCTCGTCCAGCGCCCAGGCCCAGTTGGCGCGGGCGTAAATCATGTCGGCGATATCGCGAATTTCCTTTTCCGCCGGCGTCGCCTCGGAGAAATAGGCCCCGACGGTGATGGCGCCGGCGATCAGCAGCGCGCTGTCGATCAGCGAGATCTCGCTGCGCCACGCCCGCCGTCCGCTCTTCATCTCCAGAAAGTGGTAGTAGAGACCCTTATAGCCGGTGGCCAGCGTATCGCGGCTCTGCTCGCTGTCACGCAGGAAGCGCAGCGTCTTCAGCGCCCGCTCCGCCGCATCCGCGCGGGACAGCCAGCCGCGCTCGACGCCGACGGGCAACGCCGACAGGCCGAAGCCGGTTGCGGCGACGCTGGCCGGCGACCCTTCCTGCGAACTGTCGGCAACGAGACCGGTTTCCGGATGCGTAAACCGCATGAAATACCGGAACGCGCCCAGCTGAAATCGATCGATCAGCCCGGCGTCGGTCGTATCCTTGAAAAGCATCGCAACTCCTGACGAGCGGTTACGCAAAGCGTGCCGTCTCTTGCGCTCAACATCTCTTGCACTCACCGAGTGTTGAAGCCATGCTGCCGCTTACCGGTCGCCGCCATCACCCGTTGTGTTAATGTTCGCCTCTACGGTGCGAAGCAGGGATTGGATGACATGATCTTGGCGGGAATTGCATTGCTGATGGGCCTTTCCGTCCAAGGGCTCCCCGACACCCCCTCCACAACCCAAGCGACGCACATAACGACCATCGCCGCACCCGGAGGTCGCGACGTGGATATCGAGCTGGTTCTGGCCGTCGACATGTCGGGATCGATGGATCTGGAGGAGGCGCGCATCCAGCGGGCCGGCTATCTCGACGCGCTGCGCCACCGGGAGTTCATCGACGCCGTTCGCGGCGGCCTGATCGGCGAAATCGCCATCAGCTATTTCGAGTGGGCCGGCAGCGTCAATGAAAGCTCGCGGGTGGACTGGCACCGGATCTCGAGCGCTGCGGACGCTGCCGCCTTTGCCGACGAAATCGCCGCCCGGCCCGTCACCACCCGCCGTGGCACCTCGATTTCCAATGCGCTGACCTATGCGACGGGCATGATCGACACCAATGCCTTCGACGGCCAGCGTCGCGTCATCGATGTGTCCGGCGATGGTCCCAACAATCTCGGCCCGCCGGTTCTGCCCGCGCGGGACATGGCCGTGCGCAGCGGCATCATCGTCAACGGTCTTGCCATCATCATCCGCCCCACCGGTGTCGGCGTCCGGCTCGACCGCTATTACGGCGACTGCGTCATCGGCGGCCCCGGCGCCTTCGTCCTGCCGATCCACACCCCGCAGGATTTCGCTGTTGCCATCCGTCAGAAACTCGTGATGGAGGTCAGCGGGCACCAGCCGCCGCTCCGCCCCATCCCCGTCGCAAATCCCGCCGCCGTGGATTGTCTGATCGGCGAAAAGCTGCGACCCGGCATCTTCAGCCGCTGACCTGCGTCACCGCGCCCGTTCGACGCTCGCTGCCGTCGCCACGTCCTCGTTGGCCAGCGCATCCGCGATCTGCCCGGCGGCGAGCCGCCCGGCCACGATCGCCCCTTCGATGTATGTCGGGAAGGACGGAGACAGCTCGGAACTCGCAAAGGCGACGCGGCCGGCGCCCTGCCGCAGAAGCGCCTCGGCATCGTGGGCGGCGAAATCGACGATCACATCGCTATAGCCACCGCCGCTCCAGCGATCATCCGTCCAGTCGTGCAGGATGAACTCGACAGGCTCCGGCGCGTCGGCCCCCAGCAGCTCACCCATGCGCGCGCGCACCGTCTGCTCGATGAACGCCCTGCCCCGCGCCCGCCAGTCGAGCGCAAGCGGCCCGCCGACGAACACCACGAAGGCCGCATGCGAGGCATCCAGGCTGACGTCGAAGGCGTAGAGCCCGCCGACATCCTCCCACGAGACACCGGAGGAAACGGACGGCGACCAGAACCGTTCGCCGTAGCGCAGCAGGATCTTGATCACGGCGCCGCTCCGCCAGCAGCCGAGCGCGCGCGCCAGCGGCACCGGCAGCGGCGGCTCCTGGACGATGTCGCGCGCACGCACCGGCGGCACGGCGACGAGCACATGCCGCGCTGTCAACTGCCGTTCCACCGTCTCCACGACGACATGCTCCTCACGCCTGCGGATGCGGGAGACTGGCGCGGACAGGATAACGTGCGACCGCAGGCGCGCGGCCATGGCGTCGGCCAGCGAGGCGGCGCTGTCCCTCAGGAAATATTGCAGCTCGGACATCTCGGCGGTATTCCGGCGGTCGCTGTCGACAAGATACCAGAAGGGGATGACATCCGCCGGAAGGCACCAGAGCCCGTGCACCATGCTGAGGAAATCCCGCTTGGCCGCTGCCGGCACATCCTGTCCGTCCAGCCAGTCAGCGATGGAGAGACCGGCGAGTGCGGGATCGGTCGGATCAGCCGCTTCCATCCGCGCATAGAGCGGATTGTCGCGGTACGATGCGCGTCGCGACGGCGTCGCCGACACGGTCGTCGCGGCACCTTTCCAGCGGCTCTCCACGGTCTCCAGCCGCGCCGCCCGCACGAGCGCCATCACCTCCGGCATGTCATCGCACACGAACTGCCCGCCGGCATCCCGCCGCGTCCCGTCCGATGTCTCGAACGAGCGGACGCGCCCGCCAACCTCGGCGCGGGCCTCCAGAACGATGACCGACAGGCCGCGATCCACCAGCGCCTGCGCGGCCGCCAGCCCCGTGAAGCCGGCACCGACCACGATCACATCCGCATCCCGTTCCATGCCGTCCCTCTTTTTCATCTCAGGACCACAGGTCCGGTCGTTCGCTCGGACAATATAGAAAGAACGGCGCGAAAGGATATGCGGCGCGCGGGTTTGTCGGATGGAGCTTGGACTTTGGAGAATGCGCCGATCAGGCAGAGGCCGCGGGTGCGAAACCACTGAGCATGCCGGCATATGGCTTGGCCAGGGGCGCAGCGTAAGAGCCGCGCTTGCTGGTCGTCAGCCTCTGGGCGATCAGCGCCTCGGCCTGCTTGACGGCCGCGGAGACGCCGTCGACCACCGGCACATGATAGATGGATTGCAGCTCGTAGGCGAGATCCGCCATGCCGGCGCAGCCGAGCACGATGGCCTCCGCGCCGTCTTCGGCAAGCGCCCGTTCGATCTGGTGGCGGAGTTTGTCGAGCGCGCCCGATCCCTCTTTTTCCAGGTCGAGCACGGGAATGTCGGCGGCGCGAACCTTGGCCCGTCCGCCGAAGCCATAGTGGCGTGTCAGGTTTTCGAGCAGCACGCGGGACCGCTCCAGCGTCGTGACGACGGTGAAGCGTTGCGCGAGGAAGCCGGCCGTCACCAATGCGCTTTCGCAGAGCCCGAGCACCGGAATGGAGGCGAGCGACCGGGCGGCATCGAGCCCCGTATCGTCGAAACAGGCGATGACGGCGGCTTGCGCGCCCGCCGCCTCGCCCGCCCGGATCGCATCGAGCAGGCCCGGCAGCGCGAGCGCACCGTCATAATGCCCCTCGATCGAGGCGGGCCCCATGGCGGCGGTGGCGGCGATGATCTCCGTGCCGGTGGCGGCGACGAGGCGCGCGGCCTCCGCCGCCTTTTCGGTCATGGAAACGGTGGTGTTCGGATTGACGACGAGGATGCGCATGCGAGGGATCAGACCAGCTTGGCCTGCTTGCGGCCGAGCATCAGGATGATGCCGAGCGCCAGCAGAATGACGGTAAAGGAAAAGACGGTGGTGACGGTGCCGAGCGCGTAGAGCACCGGCGTGGTGACGTTGGTCGTCATGCCGTAGATTTCGAGCGGCAGCGTGTTGTAGGTGCCCGATGTCATCAGCGTGCGGGCGAACTCGTCATAGGAGAGCGTGAAGCCGAAGAGGCCGACGCCGATCAGGCTCGGTGCGATCATCGGCAGCACGACATGCCGGAAGGTCTGCCAAGAACTGGCCCCAAGGTCGCGCGCCGCCTCCTCATAGGCCGGCGAGAACCGGTTGAACACGGCGAACATGATCAGCACGCCGAAGGGCAGCGTCCAGGTGAGGTGCGCGCCGAAGGCCGAGGAATACCAGGCGGGCTTGAGCCCGAACTGCTGGAAGACGACGCCGATGCCGAGCGAGATGATGATGGAGGGCACAACGAGGCTGGCGACCGTCAGGTAGAACAGCGTGGTCGAGCCGCGAAACTTGCGCCGGAAGGCCAGGCCCGCCAGCAGCGACACGAGCACGTTGACGATCATGACCATAATGCCGAGCGAGAAGGACCGCCGGAACGACGCCCCGAAATTGCCGACCGCCTGCTGCTCGAACAGATTGTAGAACCAGCGCAGCGACACGCCGTTCATGGGGAAGGTCAATCCGCCGTTCGGCCCCTGGAAGGACAGGATGAGGACCGCCGACAGCGGGCCGTAGAGGAAGAGCACGAACAGCGCGAAGAAGGCGGCGAGCACGTAGAATTCGAAGGTGCGTTTTTCGTGGCTCATGTCACAGTTCCTTGCGGATATCGACGACGCGCAGGATCGCCGCCACCATCAGCAGCACGACGATCAGCAGCACGACGGCATTGGCGGCGGCGGCCGGATATTGCAGCAGCGACATCTGGTTGCGCATCATCAGCGCCACCGACGCACTCTGCCCCCCGGACATGACCTGCACGGTCGAGAAATCCGCCATGACCAGGGTGACGACGAAGATCGAGCCGATGGCGATGCCGGGCTTGGCGAGCGGAATGATGACGTTCCAGAGGATCTGCCAGCCGGTGGCGCCCGCATCGCGCGCCGCTTCGATCAACGACTTGTCGATCCGCATCAGCGTGTTGAAGATTGGCGTCACCATGAACAGCGTGTTCAGATGCACCATGGCGAGAATGACGGCGAACTCCGAATAGAGCAGCCATTCGATCGGCGCGGGAATGATCCCCATCTCGATCAGCGTCGAATTCACCAGCCCGTTGCGCCCGAGAACCGGGATCCACGAGATCATGCGGATGATGTTGGAGGTGAGGAACGGCACGGTGCAGACGAGGAACAGCACCATCTGCATGGTCGTCGTGCGGATGTGAAAGGCGAGGAAATAGGCGACCCAGAAGCCGATGAAGGTCGTGAGCGCCCAGACGACGACCGTGTATTTCAGGGTGTTCAGATAGGTCTTCCAGGTGACCCAGGACCCCAGCGTTTCCTCGTAGTTCATGGTGAGGAAATCGGGATAGAGCCCCGCGAAATCGTAATCCCAGAAACTGACGACAAGGATCATGAGGATCGGCAGCAGGAAGAAGAAGCCGAGAATGGCGATCAGCGGCGCCGACTGCAGGTAGGATATGGCCCGCGGCGGCAGGCGGAAGGATTTCGGCGTGCGCACCCGCGCATCCGGCGCCGGTGTCGGCTTGCTTGCAGCGATGGTCGCCATGGTGCGGTCGTCTCCGTTGAGAACTCAAGCTCAGCGGAGTGAGAAGGCTGCCCCTCATCCGCCTGCCGGCACCTTCTCCCCGCCTGCGGGGAGAAGGAAGGTCGTGGCCATCCGCCTGCCTCTATCAAGAGGTGAAGCGAGGCACATCCCCTCTCCCCGCGAGTGGAGAAAGGGTCAGGGTCGAGGGGGCGCCGCATGTGCGACCCCCACCACATCAGGCAGCGATGAACTCGTTCCAGCGGCGAACCATGTAGCGGTCCTCGTCCATCACGGAGTTCCAGCAGGCGACCTTGCCCATGCGCTCCTCGAAGGAGCCACCATCGCGAACGGCGCCGGCCTTTTCCATGACCTTGCCTTCCGGAGACATGATATCGCCCTTGGCGGCCTTGCCCTCGATCCAGTAGCCCCACTCGTCCTCGGTCATGAACTTCTTTGCCGTGTCCATGGCGGCGGAATAGTAACCCTGGCGGTTGAGATAGCCGCCGACCCAGCCGGAGGTGTACCAGTTTATGTATTCATAGGCCGCATCCAGCTGCGCGCCCTGAAGATGCGCGGCAAGGCCGAGACCGCCGCCCCACGAGCGGTAGCCTTCCTTGAGCGGCTGATACTTGCAGGCGATGCCCTTGGAGCGGACGGCGGCAACGGCCGGCGACCACATGGACTGGATGACGACCTCGCCCGATGCCATCAGGTTGACCGACTCGTCGAACGACTTCCAGAAGGCGCGGAACTGGCCGTCCTGCTTCGCCTTGATCAGGAAGTCGATCGTCGCATCGATCTCCGCCTTGGTCATGTTGCCCTTGTCGGCGTATTTGATGTTGCCGAGTGCTTCCATGATCATCGCGGCATCCATGATGCCGATCGACGGAATGTTCAGGATCGAGGTCTTGCCCTTGAAGGCCGGGTCCATGATGTCGGCCCAGGAGGTGATGTCGCGTCCGACGAGATCCGGGCGGATGCCGAGCGTGTCGGCATTGTAGATGGTCGGGACCATCGTGAAGAGACCGGTTTCGGACTTGGCGAACGTCTTGTCGCCGGCCTTTTCCACGAAGCCGACGGTGTGCGGCGCCGTACCCTGCGCGATCACGCTGTCCGGCGTCAGCTTGCCCGTTTTGAACAGCGGCACGATCTGGTCGTAATATTTCAGCTTGGAGATTTCCATCGGCTGGATGACGCCGGCCGGGAAGACCTTCTTCAGGATCCAGTATTCGATGTCGGCGATGTCGTAGCTGTCGGGCTGCGTCACGGCGCGCTGGGCAGCGGCATCCGAGTCGGTCGCCGTCATCTCGAGCATGATGCCGAGGTCGGCCTTGCACTTCTCGGCGATGGCATTGATGTTGGAAACGCCGGTGCCGAACTGGCGCAGCGTGATCGGGTTCTGCGCCCAGATTGTGGGGAAACCGGTGATGGCGCCGGAGCCGGCAATGGCGCCGACGGCCGCAGCCCCTGTCTTCATCAGCGTGCGGCGGCTGATGCCGGTCGCCGTCTTCGTGGTCTTGGTCTCGGTCATACTCTGTTCCCTTTTATTCTGGTTAGACAGGTCGGTATTCTGGCAAGTCAGGCAGCCATGGCACCCAGGAGGACAGCGTCCTCCAGGCCCCAACTCAGGGAAACCGCATCGCCCACGGCGACGGGTTTTTCGAAATAATCCGCATCGGTGGCGATGACGGTGAAATCCTCGGAACCTGCACCCATGACGGTGATCTTCACCGAGGCGCCGCGATATTCGACGTTGGAAACGACGCCGTTGAAGCCGAGCGTCTTCTCGCTCGGTTCGCACAGGCGGACACGGTCCGTGCGGATGCCGATGTCGATCGGAGACCCCGCTTCCCGTCCCTCGCCCGCGACGGTAAAGGTCTGTCCCTCCGGCACCTGCAGCGTCAGCACGCCCCCGGCGCTGGAGATGACGCGGCCGGTGAGCACGTTGTGATCGCCCATGAAGCGGGCGACGAAGGCTGTCGCCGGCCGCTCGAAGACCTCGCGCGGGCTGGCCGCCTGCTCGATGCGACCGTCGCTCATGATGACGATGATATCGGCCAGCGCCATCGCCTCTTCCTGGCTGTGCGTGACATGCACGAAGGTGATGCCCAGATTCTTCTGCAGCTTCTTCAGCTCCGCCCGCATGCGGATCTTCAGGAACGGGTCCAGCGCAGACAGCGGCTCGTCCAGCAGCAGCGCTTCCGGATCGGTGATCAGCGCGCGGGCGAGCGCGACGCGCTGCTGCTGCCCGCCGGAAAGCTGGGCCGGGCGCCGGTTGGCGTAGGGCTCCATTTGCATCAGCCGAAGCATCTCCAGCGCCTTCGCGCGACGCTCCTCCTTCTCCACACCCTTCATCTTCAGGCTGAAAGCCACGTTGTCGATGAGGTCGAGATGCGGGAACAGGGCGTAGGACTGGAACATCATCGCCGTGCCGCGCTTGGCCGGCGGCAGGTCGGTCACGACCGTGTTGCCGAGACGGATGTCGCCCGAGGAAATCGTCTCGTGCCCGGCGATCATCCGAAGCGTCGACGTCTTGCCGCAGCCGGATGGCCCAAGAAAGCAGCAGTAGCTGCCGGACGGGATCTTGAGGCTGATGGAATGGACGGCCGTGGTGCTTCCATAGATCTTGGAAACGGATACGATGTCGATCTCTGCCGCTTTGGTCATGATGGCTCCCCTGTCGTTTCCAAGAGAATGCATCAACTGTGCCAGTTCGTCGGGCAGTCGTTAGCGGACTGTTTCTAAACGAAAACCGGCGGAACCATCGGAGCCCGTTTCGTTAGCGCAATCAAAAACGCCTATTTTTTCATCTATTGTGCAAAATAATCCGCCAGATCGTATACAATTCAGAAGTTTTCCGGATACGAAAAGCCCTTCTGTCGCACGATCATTTGCATTAGATTACGCGACTATGGACAATCGCCAGACGAAACCGGAAACCCTGATCGCCCGACCCGACGCCGATGGTACCGGGATCGACGGCAGCCAGCGTGCCATTCGCGACGCCATCCGCGACGCGATCGTCGATCGGCGGCTGATGCCGGGCACGAAGCTGACGGAGACGGATGTCGGCGCCCTGTTCAACGTCAGCCGAACGCTGGTGCGCGGCGCCCTGCAGGCTCTGGCGCATGAAGGGCTCGTGACCGTCGAGCGCAATCGCGGCGCCTTCGTCGCCAACCCCTCGCCGGAAGAAGCCCGCCAGATTTTCGCGACCCGCCGCATCATCGAGCCCGGCATTCTGGCGGAGGCGGCGCGCCACATGACGCCCACCCATTTCCGGCAGCTCCGCGAGCAACTGGTCGACGAGGGCCGCCTGATGACCGAGCGCGGACAGAGCGCCCGCCGGGCTGAGATCAAGGCCTCCGGGGACTTCCACCTGATGATCGCCGCGATGACGGGAAACGCCGTGATGCAGCGCTTCATGGACGAGCTCATCGCACGCTCGTCCCTCGTCATCGCGCTCTACGGACAATCTACGGCC
Source organism: Rhizobium quercicola (assembly GCF_021168455.1). NCBI lineage: Bacteria > Pseudomonadati > Pseudomonadota > Alphaproteobacteria > Hyphomicrobiales > Rhizobiaceae > Rhizobium > Rhizobium quercicola. The sequence continues at coordinate 1,451 of NZ_JAJOZR010000011.1, read as the reverse complement.
TCGAGCTGCGGCCACAACGAGCATACGCAGATCGTCGACGCCATCGAAGCCGGTCAGCTGGATCGCGCCGGCCGCCTGATGGTGCACCATATTCATCATATCGAGGCCGACCTGGACCTGCGCATTCGCCGCGCAAACGAGCTTCGCGACGTTCTTCTCCCTTAAGACGGGAAAGAGAGATGGCAGGACAACGCACTGTTTCTCTTCAAGAATTTTTTGTTAACCGAGAACGGAACCAAAATCTCCGCAACGAGTTTTGCACGCGCACGGCAGACAGCATGCGAGGCGCGTATGAGTTACAAGCACTTTCCGACCCCCGTCCGGATCATCCTCCAGCAGAGCCAGGAGTTTATCATCGCATCCGCATGGGACGCGCTGGAATTTCTGCGTGGCTGGCCCGCCGGACACGTCGGCAGAGCCTATCGCATCGCGCTCCAGCATTGCATGGATGCCCTCGACGGCATTTTGAGCCCGCGCAAGGCACAGGCGTCCTTCATGGCTGCGGCTCGCGAGGCCGGCATATTGGCGACATCCAAGGTGCCCGCGTGACCGGCGCCATCGGCTCCTTGACGAAAGCATAGGGAACGGACGACCATAGGCCCCTCAGATGCGCGGTCAGGAGAATGACATGCCGGATATCGATCCCCCGGAAGACCTTTCCGACGACACCAAGCTGACCCGCTCTAAACGTCGGTGGGCGGAGGAAGGCAAATTCCTGACCGGACAGGTTTCGCGCTCGGAAACCGACCGGCTGCCGCCCGGCCAGCATCTCGTCAAGAACTGGCCCGTCCTCGACCTCGGCCAGCATCCCATCGTCGAGACGGCAAGCTGGTCGCTGACCTTAAAAGGCGCCGTCGAAAATCCCGTGACGCTCGACTGGGCGCAGCTGAAGGCCCTCCCCCAGAGCAAATTCCTATCGGACATCCACTGCGTCACGACGTGGTCGCGCTACGACAACAGCTGGAAGGGCGTCTCGACGCATGACCTGCTGGACCTAGTCATGCCGAAGCCCGAAGCGACCTATGTCATGCTGACGAGCTATGACGGTTATACGACCAACCTGCCGCTTGCCGACTTCGCGAGCGAACAGGCTCTGCTCGCCACCGACTGGGAGGGCCAGCCGCTGACGCGTGAGCACGGCGCACCCGCCCGCCTCATCGTGCCGCACCTCTACCTCTGGAAAAGCGCGAAATGGCTGACGAAGATCGAGTTCATGACCGGTGACCGCGCCGGCTTCTGGGAGAAGAACGGCTATCACATGCTGGGCGACCCGTGGCGGGAGCAGCGCTATTCCGACGATTGAGAAACCCTCGATCGACCGAACAAGTCATAGACCTCCGCCAGAGGCGGAGGTTTGGGACGCTGCGCTTGGACCACTTGAAGTGGTTTTGTTACAAGTTAGTAGGAACCCTTGAAAAGGTCTGCATGGTCAGAAGCCTTATCGGCCTTTT
>NZ_JAJOZR010000010.1:0-218264 GCF_021168455.1 Rhizobium quercicola | reverse complement strand
GAAGTCTATTCCATGAACCGTCAAAAGCCCGAAAGCTCTCTCAGATCCGCGCAACATCCGCCGCCCACGTTTCTCTTTCTCATCTTCAATTGTCAAAAAACCGACACAACCCATCAGGTCCGTCACAGCGCGAAATGATCAAAGCTTGAAGCCAAAATCACCGCAAAATCTTCCCCACAAGAGCCTCAAGCTATTTTGCCTGAGACCGCCAAGTCGCTACAAAGTCAAGAAACTTCAGAGCGAGTTCGTCGGTCGCCAGCAGCGCCGCCGCCCTCGTTGGTGTGCGGTTTATAGATCCGAGGGAGAGCGTTCGTCAACAGGGTTTTTGAAAAAAATGACAGTTTTCTGACAAAGCCTTGCACCACAGGGGCTGGAGCCCCCTCCCCTCCCCGCGCGCTGCAGGAAACCTGCCTCCGCGCATCCGCCGCCCTCAGTTTTACACAATCGCGGTGTCTCAGAGAGCACCGCGCACCGTGTCGGATTTGACTCGACCGCGCGAAAGATGCACATCTTCGCACAATATCCGCAGCCTATAAGAAGAACCGGCGCGCGCAACAGGGACCCGATCAGCTGGCATGATCACGGACAAATCCATGATACGGTCGCTGGGCAACGAGCCGCCCATCCTGGCGGATGGCCGCCGGGCACCCGATCGCCGCGAGATTTCGCTCCGCTGGCTCTCCGGAACATTCCTCACCGGCATCACATCCAGTCTCCTGATGGGTGTCGCCCTCTTTGCCGCGCTCGATGGCCGACAGCAGCTCGCGATCCCGGCGGAAGCCTATGCGGCGGTGGACCCCGCCTTGCGCGCCGGCCAGCCGGCAACGACCGCCAAGCGCGGTGGTCGCATCGTTTCGCCGGTGATCGTCGCCAAGCCCTCCGACCGGACGATCCTCGAAGTGTCCACGATGATCCACGACGGCGAAAAGGAAGTGGTGCGTCGCCAGCCTTTCGCGCATGTTAAGATGACGCTGGCCGCCAATCATCAGGCCTCGGAATCCTACCCCTCCTTCGATCCCCTCGCGATCTTCTCCAATGACGATGCCACCTCCGCCCCTCCCCCTGTGCGCACCGGCACCATCTACGGCTCCGACGTCGAGTCCGAGGTCGCGCTGAAGACGGTCGATTTCCCCCTCAAGGGATCGACACTGAAATTCGGGCCGTCCATGTCGCTCGACGAGGTGGAAGAGAACGTCCGCTCCAACGGCGCGGCCCTGACGGAAGGCAACACCCAGCTCGCATCGCTCTTCTATGTCGATCCGCGACGCTTCGCCTCCGATGCCTCCGAGCTCGACCTGATCCAGGGCCTCACCGCCCGGGTGGTCGAGGAGAACATGACGGTCACGCCGTTCGAGACGATCAACGACAGCAGTGCGGAATTTGCCGACGACGTCATTCCGGTCCGGCGTGACACGGATATGGCGAGCGTTCTGAGCGGCGCCGGATATTCCAAGGCGCAATCGGCCGATATCGCCGCCGTGTTCAAGACGGCGCTGAATTCGGATATCTTCCGGGAAGGCGATGTCGTGCGGATCGGCATCATCCAGAGAGGCGAGAACGAAGAAGCGCGGGTGATGCGGGCGAGCGTCTACGCCAAGGGCGGTGCGCATGTGCTGACCATGGCGCTGGACGACCACGGCACCTTCGTGCGTGGCGAGGAACCGCCGCAGCTTTCCGCCGTCTACACCGCTTTCGACGACAATGGCACGCCGACCATCTCGGCCGGGCGTGATCTGCCCCGAGTCTATGACGGGGTCTATCGGGCGGCGCTTTCCTACGGCATGAACCAGGGCATGGTCGCGCAGCTGATCAAGCTGCTCGCGAGCAATGTCGATTTCCAGGCGCAGCTGAAGCCGACCGATAGCCTGGAGGCCTTCTTCTCCGTTGCGGATGAAAGCGGTCGGGCGACGGATACGTCGGAACTGCTTTACGTCAACGCGAAGTTCGGCGACGCGCAGACCCGGTTCTATCGTTTTCAGGATCCGGATGACAATTCCGTCGATTACTACAACGAGATGGGCAAGAGCATCCGTCAGTTCCTCCTGCGCAATCCGGTGCCCAACGGCACGTTCCGCTCGGGCTTCGGCATGCGGCGCCATCCGATCCTCGGCTTCTCGCGCATGCACACAGGCGTGGACTGGGCCGCGCCGCGCGGCACGCCGATCATCGCGGCGGGCAATGGCGTCGTGGAGAAGGCCGGGTGGGATAGCGGCGGCTATGGCAACCAGACGCTCATTCGTCATGCCAACGGTTACGTCTCGTCCTATAACCACCAGAGCGCGATCGCCAAGAACGTCAAGCCCGGCGCACGCGTCGCGCAGGGTCAGGTCATCGGCTGGATCGGGACGACGGGCCTGTCGACGGGCCCGCACCTGCACTACGAACTGATCGTCAACGGCAACCGCGTCGATCCGCTGCGCATCCGCCTTCCCGGCGGCAAGTCGCTGGACGGGCCGGCGCTCGCCCAGTTCGAGGAAGAGCGGCAGCGCATCGACGAGCTGCTGGCCAAGGACAATGGCAGCGAAGTCGCCGCCACGCAGTAACAACGCGCGGCGATGATGCCGCGCTCTTCGATCCCGTCGGGACGCGTTCAGTGCGGCCGCTTCGCCGCCGTCTCCGCAAGGCTCTCCTGATCCTGCATCTCGCCGTCGCGGGCCGCATCGAGGCGCTCGGCAACGCCGGCATCCGCCGGGTCCTGCTCGCGCCGCCACGGTCTGCGGCCCTTCAGCACGCCGGAGTCATGAACGATTTCCGCGACATATTCTTCCTGCCGATAGGCCATCACGTGGATACCGGAGACGCCTTTGATCTCCTTCACCTCGTTGATGATATCGATGCAGATCTGCTTGCCTTCCTTCTTCTGGTCGGCAGCACCTTCCAGCCGGGCGATGATGGCATCGGGAATATGGACGCCCGGCACGTTGGAGCGGATCCAGCGGGCCGTGCGGGCCGACGCCATCGGGCCGACGCCGACGAGAATATGGCAGTGCTCGTGCAGGCCGAGATCGCGCACCTTGTCCATGTAGGCGCGGAACATGGGCACGTCGAAACAATACTGGCTCTGCACGAACTGGGCCCCTGCCTCGATCTTCTTGGCAAGCCGGTACGGACGGAAATCATAGGGCGGCGCGAAGGGATTGATGGCGGCGCCGAGAAAGACGCGCGGCGGAGCCGTTAGCTTGCGACCGGAGAGAAACTTGGCGTGATCCCGCATGATCCGCACCGTTTCGAGCAGCGACATGCAGTCGAGATCGAAGACGGGTTTCGCCCCCGGCTGGTCGCCGGCCTGCACGCCGTCGCCGGTCAGGCACAGAATGTTCGCCACGCCCATGGCGGCCGCACCCAGCACATCGCCCTGAATGGCGATCCGGTTCCGGTCGCGGCAGGAGATCTGCATGATCGGCGCATAACCCATGCGCGTCAGAAGCGCGCAGATGCCGACAGACGACATATGGCAATTGGCGCCCGACGCATCGACCGCGTTGATGCCATCCACCCAGCCCTCGAACACGGCGGCCCGGGCATAGACCTCTTCCGGATCGGCACTGTCGGGCGGGTTCAATTCGGCCGTCACAGCGAACTCGCCGCGGCGAAGCACCTGCTCCAGCCGTCCGCGCGAGGAATGTCCGGGCAGGAGGTCACTTGGGAGGCCGCTCATGTCGGACGTCCCGAGGCGACAGTCTCGCTATCCCGCGCCTGCGCCGCGGCGGCCGTCACCCGCAGCCAGGAGGAGGTCTCGCGCAACGACTGATTCACCGGCGGCTGCACGGCCAGGATCGCGTCGCCGTTTTCCATCTGGCGAGAACCTTCCCAGGCCTTGACCCAGACGCAGGGCATATCGGGTTCCACTTCGCAATGTCCGTTGGCGCGCACGCCGCCGCAGGGGCCGTTGCGCAATTGTTTCGGGCAGTTCATGGGGCAGGACATGCCGGTGGACGACAAAATGCATTGGCCGCACATGCGACAGTCGAAGAGCAGACCCTTCACCCCGCGCTCGACCGCGGTCACCGGCGCCTCGGCTCTAGCGTAGCCGATCGCCCGCCAGAGCGGATGCAGCGCCAGAAACACCGACGCGAAGCGGTGATAGACCCATTCCAGCAGTCGCGAATGCCGCACCGACCAGAGGCGGATCGCAAAACTGCGCTGCCCCCGTCGGTTAGGCGAGACGCTGGCGGGCGTATAGGCGCCGGTCGCGGCCTTGCGGCCGGCCTGCGCATTGCCCTTGTCGGGTTTGGGCGCAGGCGCGAGATCGGAGGCCGAAGGTTTCGTCATCTATATCCGCCTTGTGTCGGTCCCGCCGTGCCCATTGTCATCTACATTGCCGTGCCCATCATCCGGCAGAAGCTTGCGCGTCTTTTCGACCCGTCGCGCATCCTTGCACGACACGCCGGCATGGCGAAAGCGACGTGTGCCGATACGGCTTACCAGATGCCGCGCGACAGCCCGGTCCAGATCCATGTCCAGACGGGCGGGTGATACCATTGCTGCGACGGGCCCGCGACCGCCATCGGCCGAAGCGTGCCGGCCAGCGCATCCTCGACGGCCCGAACCGCGATATCGGTTGCTGCTGCCGTCTGCAGCAGCGGATAGGTGTGCATCGTATCGGCTGTGTCGGGCGTCATGCGCGTCTGATAGAGAATATCGCCGGTATCGACGCCGGCATCGACCAGATGCACCGTCGCACCGAAATTCTCCTCATCCCGGTTCACCCGCGCCCAGTAACCGCCCATCAGGCCGCGATATCGCGGATTGATGCCCGCATGGAAATTGATGACGGGGCAGGATATCGCCGACAGTGTCGTAGCCGACAGCATGCGGCACGACACGAGAAACACGACATCCGGCGAGAGCTCGGTCAAGGTGTGAAGCGCTTCCGGCGTATTGATCGACGGAATCGGCACCGTTCTGGCATCGGCATTCGGCGCATCCGAAACGCCATAGGCCGCGAGAATTTCCCGCGCACGACGTTTGGTGAAACGCTTGCCGAATTTGGAGGCGATCATGGTCGCGAGCTGCCCGAGCGCCATCGGCCATCCGAGCTTGCGGGCGCGCCGCCTGACGAAGATGCCCTTGGATTCCGCCGGCTCCATGAGAACCACGACCTCGGAAAAGTGATGGGCGAGCGCGTTGATCAGGATCTGCGGGTTGCGTCCGCCGGCCGTGACCACGACCACCCGACCCGCTCGCTTCATCTCCGCCATATCACGCCTCTGTTCGCCTCGCCGCATTTGTCACCCATCCGGCTTACCGGGCGATTAATACCAGGTGTCGGCATGAGAAACCTGTCAGCGACGCCTGGGTATAAGTCCCTGACACGAAAAAGCCTCCCCGGTTTCCCGGGGAGGCTGATATCTCGGATCGCGAGGGGCGATCAGGCCGCAACGCGGTCTTCGCCCGTACCGCGCAGTTTGAAGTTCAGCCGGTCGGACCCTTCCAGCACCGTGATCACGGAGCCGTCCGGAATGTCCCCGGACAGAATCTTCTCGGCGAGCGGATCCTGCACATAGCGCTGGATCGTCCGCTTCAGCGGGCGTGCGCCATAGACCGGATCGTAGCCGCGCTCCGCGAGCCAGTGCCGGGCGTCGCCGTCCAGTTCCAGCGTGATCTTGCGATCGGCCAGCAGCGTTTTCAGCCGCTCGAGCTGGATATCGACGATCGCGCCCATCTCGCCGCGCTTCAGGCGGTGGAACAGGATGATCTCGTCGACGCGGTTGAGGAACTCCGGCCGGAAGGCCGATCGCACCACGCCCATGACCTGCTCGCGCACGCTGTCGGTATCCTCGCCTTCGGCAAGACCCGTCAGGTATTCCGCACCGAGGTTCGATGTCATGATGATCATCGTGTTGCGGAAATCCACCGTCCGGCCCTGGCCGTCGGTCAGACGCCCGTCGTCCAGCACCTGCAGCAGCACGTTGAAGACGTCGGGATGCGCTTTCTCGATCTCGTCGAACAGCACGACCTGATAGGGCTTGCGCCGCACGGCTTCCGTCAGCGAACCGCCTTCCTCATAGCCGACATAGCCCGGAGGTGCACCGATCAGCCGGGCAACGGAGTGCTTCTCCATATATTCCGACATATCCATGCGCACGAGCGCCGTGTCGTCATCGAAGAGGAAGCGCGCGAGCGCCTTGGTCAGCTCCGTCTTGCCGACGCCGGTCGGCCCGAGGAAGATGAACGAGCCGATCGGCCGGTTCGGATCCTGCAGTCCGGCGCGCGAGCGGCGCACGGCACGCGACACGGCCTGAACCGCATCCCCCTGCCCCACGACCCACTTGGCCAGCTCGTCTTCCATGCGCAGCAGCTTGTCGCGTTCGCCTTCCAGCATCTTGTCGACCGGTATCCCGGTCCAGCGGGAAACGATGTGCGCGATATTGTCCGGCGTCACCACCTCCTGAACCATGGATGCGGCGGAGCCGTCCTGCGCCTCGGACTCCTGCAACGCCTTTTCGAGCTTCGGGATCTCGCCATAGGCAAGCTCGCCCGCCCGCTGGAACTCACCCTTGCGCTGGGCAATGGCCAGTTCGTTGCGGGCTTCGTCCAGCTGCCGCTTGAGATCGGCGGCGAGCCCGAGCTTCGACTTTTCCGACTGCCAGCGCGCGGTCAGCGCATCGGCCTGCTCTTCGAGCCCGGTCAGGTCCAGTTCCAGCTTCTCCAGCCGGTCCTTGGACGCGCGGTCGGTTTCCTTCTTCAGGGCCTCACGCTCGATCTTCAGCTGCATGATGCGGCGGTCGAGTTCGTCCAGTTCCTCCGGCTTGCTGTCCACCTGCATCCGCAGCCGCGATGCGGCCTCGTCCATTAGGTCGATGGCCTTGTCGGGCAGGAAACGGTCGGTGATGTAGCGGTTCGACAGGGTTGCAGCCGCGACGAGCGCCGCGTCCGAGATCCGCACCTTGTGGTGCTGCTCGTACTTTTCCTTCAGACCACGCAGGATCGAGATGGTGTCCTCGACATCCGGCTCGTTCACCATGACCGGCTGGAACCGGCGGGCAAGCGCCGCATCTTTTTCGACGTGTTTGCGGTACTCGTCCAGCGTGGTCGCGCCGACGCAGTGCAGCTCGCCGCGCGCCAGCGCCGGCTTCAGGAGGTTGGAGGCGTCCATCGCGCCGTCGGCCTTGCCGGCACCCACCAGCGTGTGCATCTCATCGATGAACAGGATGATCTCGCCGGCATCCGCCTGAACTTCCGAAAGAATGGCCTTCAGCCGCTCCTCGAACTCACCGCGGAATTTGGCACCGGCGATCAGTGCGCCCATGTCGAGCGCCATCAGCCGCTTGTCCTTCAGGCTCTCCGGCACATCGCCATTGACGATGCGCAAGGCAAGCCCTTCGGCAATGGCCGTCTTGCCCACGCCGGGTTCGCCGATCAGCACCGGATTGTTCTTCGTGCGGCGCGAAAGCACCTGGATCGTGCGGCGGATCTCGTCGTCGCGACCGATCACCGGATCGAGCTTGCCGTCGCGCGCATCCGCGGTCAGGTCGCGCGCATATTTCTTCAGCGCGTCGAAGCCGGCCTCGGCATTGGCGCCATCGGCGGTGCGGCCCTTGCGGATCTCGTTGATCGCCTGGTTCAGCCGGGCCGCGGTGACGCCAGCCTTCGAAAGGGTTTGTGCGGTCGAGGCCGATGTTTCCACAGCCAGCGCCAGCAACAGGCGCTCGACGGTGACGAAACTGTCGCCTGCCTTTTTCGCAGCCTCTTCGGCGGTCGTGAAAACCTTGGCGAGCGGCTGGGACAGCGCGATGCCGCCGTTTCCACCGGACACTTTCGGCAGCTTGGCAAGGGCCGCATCATTGGCGAGCTTGGCGTCCTTCGCCCGGCCGCCGGCGCGCTCGATCAGCGAGGCTGCCATGCCCTGATCGTCGTCGAGCAGCACTTTCAGCACATGCTCGGGCGTGAACTGGGGATGCCCCGCCGACAGCGCATAGGTCTGCGCCGATTGCAGGAAACCGCGCACGCGTTCCGAATATTTCTCGATATCCATCGTCTACCTCCTTGGAACCGGAACGCCCATGCGGCACGCCCCGGCGGTTGGGATCGGGCTCCCGAAATCGGCAAGCCCGGTATCGCGGAAGGGACGCTGCGGATCGCAGCATCTTCCCGCTTCGATAGGAGATATGGGAGGCGTTTTTGCCGAATTAAAGAGCAGACATCACGTCATGTCGCTTTGCTGCGAGATTGTTCCACCCTGATCGAACAGGTGCAAAAGCGCGGGATCGACGATCCAGCCTTCGAGCGGATCGGCATGCGGCGGAATGCCGAAACCGACCTCTCTCTGCCCGTAGGCCCAGCCTGCCTGAACCGCACACAGGAGCGCATCCAGCGCATCCCCGCTCGGATCTTCGGCCAGCGATCGCGGTGCCTCGATCCGCAAGCCGGACAGGGAATGATCGGACACGGGATCGCAGAGACGGTCGAACAGGTCGAGGCGCGCCGACAGATGCGCGGCCGTCTGCAGGCTGCGCGTGTCGTTCTTATAGGATCGCCGCCCGATCAGCCGCCGCGCCATGACGCCGGGATAGGCCTCCACCACCACGCGGCTCGGGTCGCCCGCCCGCAGAAGCGGCAGATGCACATCGGATTCGAGCAGCCGGCGCGCGCCCTCGTAAAACATCAGACCGACCGGAACGCCATGCAGCTTCTGCGGGCTGATGCCGCCTGTGCTCTTGTCGATGAACCGCTGGTGCTCCTTGTCGCCCGGCGCGCGCGGCAGACGGTACTGCGTCAAAGCCTCGTAGAACTGCGCACGCGTCAGCCCGGCGACGTGCCGGACGCTGCCTTCCCACGACGAAGGCCAGCCGATCGTCTCGATGAACCGGCGCGACTGCCCGAAAGGAAAGTCGAGCCCGGCAATCCACGGGCCCGACGAGGCCAGAAAACCGGTGAACCCATCGAAACTCGTCCAGCGATGCATTTCCACGAACCGCAACGTCCCGCCATCCAGTCGGCATTGCACGCAGGTGATCGGCTTTTGCCGTGAGGGAGCGGAGGTGAAATCCACACCAAAAACCCTCATCCCATCGCCACCCGGCAAGGTCTCCCGGTCTCCGAGCCTTGCAGGTCGGGAAAACGGCGGCACAGGCGATCCGCCGGAGCGAGACGTAGCATCACGTTCCGCCACCGGCTTCAACACAGGCAGCACGGTCATGGCCTGAAGGATCGCGGCAACATGCATCGACTGGCCAATCAGTCCGGTGCCCAAACCAGCAAGCACCGTTTCGATCGGCAGAAGCTCGACCGTCAGCCCATTCTCTTCCGGATCGAGCTGTTGCTCGGCCACGCGGACGACGTCGCGAGCGAGAAACGCATGCACGCGGTTCGTCTGCATCGAGGGATTGGGATAGAGCGAACTCAACCATTCCATCTGCTCGCAGCGATAGCCGGTCTCCTCCAAAAGCTCCCGCCGCGCCGCGGCCTCTGGATCGACATCGCTCGCCTCCATGCTGCCGGCTGGCGCTTCCAACAAAACCTTGCCCGCAGCATGCCGATACTGGCGGACCAGCACCATCTGCCTGTCCGGTGTGATCGCGACGACGACGACCCAGTCGGGATAGGTCAGCACATAATAAGGGTCGATGCGCAGCCCGGACGGTGTCTCGCAGGCATCCGCACGGACATCGATATGCCGATCGCGGATCAGAGACCGCGAATGCAGGATCTTCCAGGTCTCGTCATTCCCAGCCATGGCCGGTCCCCTCCCCTCACGATGAAGCGTGACCATATCCCCATTCGCGTCGCTGTGACGACGTTTCAGACAGCTTGCATCCTATTTGTAAGAATTGACAAACGCTTCGGAATACCCAACGTCGAAGGAGAGCCTTGACCCAAGGCAACCCGACGATCCCGGACCCCCTATCCATGCCACCCGCGCACCTGCCAGCCTCGTGCCGGTCCTTGCTCCCGGCTATTGCCTCGGCCCTCGTGCTTTTCAGTCTCGTCGCCAGCCAGGCATTCGCGGCCGGAAACACGCCGTGCAGCGGCAGGAAAGGCGGCATCGATTACTGTCAGGGAGAGCGCTTCATCTGCCGCGATGGCTCGATCAGCGCGAGCAAGGCTTCCTGCTCGGCAACTTATCGACCGCTCGGGCTCCTCGGGGCATCACCCCGATCAGCACCGGCGACAGACGCAACGACGTGCGACTGCCGCAGCGGCACAGTCTGCACCGGTCCACGCGGCGGCCGGTTCTGCCTCTCCGACAGCGGCGAAAAAAGCTATCTGCGGAAATAGAACGGCCCACGAAAAAAGGGCGACGTTGCCGCCGCCCTTTCCAATCGCACAGGTCTTGCGACCGGTTATTCCGATTCGGCCAGAGCCGGCGCTTCCGGCTGTTCGCCGGCGATACCCTCGTCCGCGGCACCTTCGGTACGGCGCGGGCGACGGGGACGTGGTGCAGCCCGGCGGCGCGGGGTGCGGCCGGCAGCGGCTTCCTCTTCGATGGCGACCTCGGCGGGCGTGCCTTCGATGTCCGGCTGAGGGCCCGTACCGTCGATGACGGTTTCCGGCTTTGCGGCAACGGGATGCTCGACGGCGACGGGCCGCTCGGCGCGGGGCTGACGCTCGGCGCGGGGTGCACGTTCGGCACGCTCCGGACGTTCGGCGCGCTCGGGCCGTTCAGCCCGCGGCTCCGTCCGCTCGGGCCGGTCCGCCTGCTCGTTGCGGTCCACGCGTTCCGTCCGCTCGGGGCGATCGGCCTGAACCGGACGCTCGTTGCGCTCGGCGCGGTCCTGACGGTCCGGCCGTTCGGTGCGCTCCGTCCGCTGCTGCGGCTGTGGCTGCTGCTGGCGGGGCTGTTCGCGGCGCGGTGTCGGCTGCTGCATCATGGCGGGCTGGTCGTCGTAGCCCTGGTCCTGATCGTCGTCCATCATGCCGTCACGGTCGTTGCCGTCGATGTCGCTGCCCTCGTAGGAGGGGCGATCGTCACGCTGGAAGCGCTCCTGCATCTGCGCCTGTGCGGCTGCGATGATGCGGTTGTAATGCTCGGCATGCTGAAGATAGTTTTCGGCGATGACCCGGTCGCCGGAGCTCTGCGCATCCCGCGCGAGCGTCGTGTACTTCTCGGCGATATGCTGCGCGGTGCCGCGGATCTTCACGTCGGGGCCGGAGCTGTCATAGGTCCGGGTGAGCGGGTTCTGCCCCTTCCGGTTATGATTGTTGTTACCGCCGCCGCCATTGTTATTGTTGTTGTTATTATTGTTGTTACGCCCACGGCCGCGCTTGTTCTGCTGTCCTGGCCTCATCCTATCGTCACCCGAAATCTCTTGATCATGATGGTTCATATGGCGTCCGGCCTCATGGCTCCGGCCATCGTGGTAAACACCCTCTCGCAGCTCCCGACATAAGGGGAGTCGGAACGAGAAGGCACGCCGCGACCCAGCAGCCTGAAAAGGCATCTCGCTGGTTGGCGTCAAATTAACAGGTACCCGCACCAGGCACTGTCGACCCAAGCTCTTGTGTCAGAAGAGCATTCCCTGCGGAGAGGTCTGACCGGAACGAATCCTGAAATCCTTGACCGTCTGCTCAGTGCGTGGCGGCAACCTATCCGGCTTCCCCGCCAATTCCAAGCCTTTTCTTTGCATCTGAGAAAAGAACATCGCTTTGCCGAGGCAGTAAACCGCCTGTTTTCAACAGGCTGGAAGGCCTGCGGTCTATGGCTTGCCAGCATCGGCACGGCGAAAGACGAGCACCCGGTCGTTTCCCCCAAGATCGCGCAGGAACGTCGTTCTCTCGAAACCTTCGCCCGTGAAGATCCGCGTCACGCTGTCCTTCTGGTCGAAGCCGATTTCCAGCCCGACCATGCCCTCATCTTCGAGGAAGGCGGCCGCGTGTGCCGCGATGATGCGATAGGCATCCAGCCCGTCCGTCCCGCCGTCGAGCGCGAGCATGGGATCGAAGAGCCGCACCTCCGGGTCCAGGCCGTCGATGACATCCGAGCGGATGTAGGGCGGGTTCGAAACGATGATATGGTAACGCCCGTCGATCGTCTCGAACCAGTCGCTCCGCACCGTCCGGAAACGCGCGGACAGGCCGTGCGCCTGCGCATTGGCGGCGGCGGTCGCCAGGGCATCCTCGGAAAGATCGACGCCGATGCCCGTGGCCCCGGCGACCTCGTTCAGAAGGGCCAGGCAGATCGCGCCGGTGCCCGTGCCGAGGTCGAGGATGCGGCACTGCCCGAGCCGCGCGACCGTCGCCCGCACATGCGGCAGCATGGCCTCGACCAGTGTTTCCGTGTCCGGCCGCGGCTCCAGCGTTTCCGGCGAGAGCGACAGGGACAGACCATAGAAATCCCGCACTCCGAGAATACGGTGCAGTGGCTCGCGGGCCAGCCGTCGCGCGATTCCGGCGCGGATGGCGGCCGCCCTGTCCGCCGCCACGAGGTCCGCGCCGCGGCTCATCAGCCCCGCCGGCGTCAGACCGAGGCATCCGCCGACGAGAATGCGCGCTTCCTGCGCCGGATCGTCGAAATCCGCCTGCCGGAGCGCTGCGCGCATCTCGGCCAGCAGGCTGTCGATCGTGTCGGTCACCGCCTAGCCCTGCTGCTCGCCGAGACGGGCGAGCTGGTCAGCCTGATAATCGGCCAGCAGCGCATCCACCACCTCGTCGATCTCGCCCATCATCATCCGGTCGATCTTGTAGAGCGTCAGGTTGATGCGGTGATCCGTCACCCGCCCTTGCGGAAAATTATAGGTGCGGATGCGTTCGGACCGGTCGCCGGACCCGACCTGGCTCTTGCGGGAGGCCGAGCGCTCGCTATCGGCCTTCTGCCGCTCCATGTCGTAGAGGCGCGAGCGCAGAACCTGCATGGCCTTCGCCCGGTTCTGGTGCTGGGATTTTTCCGAGCTCGTAACCACGATGCCGGATGGCATATGCGTGATGCGCACCGCGCTGTCCGTGGTGTTGACGTGCTGGCCGCCCGCACCGGATGAGCGCATCGTGTCGATCCGGATGTCCTCGGCGCGGATCTCGATATCGATATCCTCGGCCTCCGGCAGCACCGCGACGGTGGCGGCGGAGGTGTGGATCCGCCCCTGCGTCTCCGTGTCCGGCACGCGCTGCACGCGATGGACGCCCGATTCGAACTTCAGCTTGGAGAACACGCCGCGCCCGGTGACGGTCGCGATGATTTCCTTGAAGCCGCCGGCATCGCCATCGCTGGCGCTGAGCACCTCGACCTTCCAGCCCTTGTCGGCGGCGTATCGCTCGTACATGCGAAAGAGATCGCCGGCAAAAAGGGCGGCCTCCGAACCACCGGTTCCCGCGCGGATTTCGAGAATCGCGCTCTTCTCGTCGGCGGCATCCTTCGGCAGCAGCAGGATCTGCATCTCGCTCGCCAGCGTTTCCAGCCGCGCCTCGATCTCCGGCTTCTCCATCTCGGCCAGATCGCGCATCTCGCGGTCGGTCGCCTTGTCGGACAGCAGCGCCTCGATATCGGCAAGCTCCGCCACGGCCTTCTCGTACTGGCGGATCTTAGCGACGACCGGCTGCAGCTCGGAATATTCCGATGCAAGCTTCACATAGACATCGGCTGCCGGCCCCGCCGACATGCGCGCCTCGATTTCCCCGAACCGCCGCTCCAGCTCCCGCATTTTTTCGACAGGTAATGTGGCCAATGCTTACTCCAGGCCGCTGAGCGGCGAATGATCGAATGTCGGAAGGGAAAAAGACCCTCTCCGCCCGTCAGGACAGAGAGGGTCTTGTCTCGAACCCCAAAACCCCAGCCCTACAACGGAATGTCATTCTCCGCCGCAAAGGCCTTCAGCAGTTCGCGCGGCGTGCGCGTTCCCTTTGTGTCGTCCAGCAGGGCGTTCAGCTCCGGCGACAGCCGCGCCAGATCCGTCGACAGCAACATCGCCTTGACGGGCCCGACGGCCGTGGGCGACATCGACAGGGAGCGGAAGCCGATAGCGAGCAGTGCCAAAGCCGAGAGCGGCTTCGACGCCATCTCGCCGCAGAGCGTGACGGACGTGGTGTTGCGCTCGCCGGCGCGCACGATGTCGCGCAGCATCCGCAGGAACGGGCGGCTCAGCACGTCGAAGCGATCCGACACGCGCGAATTGCCGCGGTCCACCGCCATCGTGAACTGGAAGAGGTCGTTGGAACCGACCGAAACGAAATCGACCTCGCTCATCAGCTCGTCCAGCTGGTAGAGCAGCGCCGGGACTTCCAGCATCGCGCCGAACTGCAGCTTGCGCGGCAGCTGCTCGCCGACCTTCGACTGCCGCTGGATTTCCTTCTGCAGGAGCTCGCGCACCGCCTTCAGCTCGAAGACCTCCGTCACCATGGGCAGCATGATGCGCAGTTCCTGACCTGCCGAAGCCCGCAGCATGGCGCGCAACTGCGTGCGCAAGAGTCCCGGCCGGTCGAGCGACAGGCGGATCGCCCGCCAGCCGAGTGCGGGGTTTTCCTCTTCGGCCGCCCGGAAATAGGGCACCACCTTGTCGCCGCCGATATCGAGTGTGCGGAACGTCACCGGCTTGCCGGCCGCCTGCTTCAGCACGTTGCGGTAGAAGGCCTCCTGCTCCTCCATCCGCGGCATGGTCGAGGCGATCATGAACTGCAGCTCGGTGCGGAACAGGCCGATGCCCTCGGCGCCCGATTCGTCCAGCTGCGGCAGATCCACCATCAGGCCGGCATTCATCTGCAGCCGGATGCGGCTGCCGTCCCGGGTGATCGGCTCGACGCCGCGAAGCGCGCGGAACTGCTCCTGCCGCCGCGCGCGCAGACGCACCTTCTCCTCATAGGCCCGCTGCAGGTCGGCCATGGGGCGCAGATGCACCTTGGCGTCGTCGCCGTCGATGATCATCGCGTCGCCGTTCTCGGCCAGCGCCACGGCCCCCGCCGCCTGGCCGACGACCGGGATGCCCATGGCGCGGGCGACGATGACGACATGGCTCGTCACCGCGCCGTCTTCCAGCACCAGGCCCCGCACGTTCTCGCGCGGATAATCGAGCAGTTCGGCCGCCCCCATCGCCCGGGCAACGACGACGGCATCGACCGGGAAATCCTTGTCCGAGACGCGTGCGCCATAGCCCGTCAGCTGCCGCAGCAGCCGGTTGGCCAGATCGTCGAAATCGTGCATGCGTTCGCGCAGATACGGGTCCGTCAGGCGCATCATCCGCGCCTTGGTCTCGCTCTGCACCCGCTCGACGGCCGCTTCCGCCGTCAGGCCGTTGCGAATGGCCTCCTCGAGCTTGCGCACCCAGCCGCGGTCATGCGCAAACATCCGGTAGGCCTCGAGCACGGCGCGGTGCTCACCCTCCATGGACACGTCGCGCCGCGACAGCATGTCGTCGATCGAGATCCGCAGCGACCCCAGCGCTTCGCCGAGCCGCAACAGCTCCTTGTCCGTATCGTCGTTCAGCAGGTTGGTGACGACGATGCGCGGCTCGTGCAGCACGACATAGCCAAGACCCACGCCCTCGTTGAAGCCGGAGCCCTCGATGGTCACGGGACGCGACAGGTCGAGTTCGAGACCGGGGCGCGTGATCTTCTTGAGTTCGCCCGTCGCGACCATTTCGGCCAGCACCATGGCGGTGGTCTCGAGCGCTTCCACCTCGTCGTCGCGATAGGTGCGGCTCGCCTTGTTCTGCACGACGAGAACGCCGAGCGACCGCCCGGTGCGCAGGATCGGCACGCCGAGGAAGGAGTGATAGACCTCCTCGCCCGTTTCCGGCAGGTAGGTGAAGGCGGGGTGCGACTGGGCGTCGGACAGGTTGAGCGGCCGGGCGCTGGCGGCAATGGTCCCGACGAGGCCCTGCCCCATCTGCAGCTGGGCCAGGTGCACGGCGTCCTTGTTCAGACCTTCGGTGGCGTAGAGTTCGAGCACGCCATCGGAGCGCAGCACATAGACCGAGCAGACTTCCGCGACCATGTTCTGTGCGATCTGGCGCACGATCCGGTCAAGCCGCTCCTGCGGCTCCAGCGGCTCCGCCATCAGTTCGCGCAGCCGCTTGAGAAGAACGCGTGGACCGGACAGGTCTCTCATCGCGCAACGTCTCCCCGATCAAAGAGTGGAGGTGCAGGCACCCCGGGCCGGCAGCACTTCGGCCGCTTCGCTTAAGTCTTATCCAGCCCGTAGACGGAATGCAAAGTCCGAACGGCCAATTCGGCATATGCACCGTCGATCAGGATGGAAATCTTGATTTCCGAGGTCGTGATCGCCTTGATGTTGATGCCCTTTTCGGCCAGCGCCCGGAAAGCCGACGCCGCAACGCCCGCATGGCTGCGCATACCGATGCCGATCACCGACACCTTGGCGAGGCCCGATTCGTTCTGGATTGCGTCGAAGCCGACCTTGTCCTTCTCCGCGTCGAGCACGCGCAGCGCCTTGTCGACGTCGCCGGAGGGCACGGTGAAGGTCATGTCGGTCTTCGATCCGTCCTCGGAAATGTTCTGGACGATCATGTCGACATTGATGTGCGCTTCGGCGAGAGGCCCGAAGATCGCGGCGGAGACACCCGGGCGATCGGCCAGACGCCGCAGCGAAATTTGCGCCTCATCCTTGGCATAGGCGATGCCGGTTACGACTTCCTGTTCCACGATCTCTTCCTCATCACAAATCAGCGTTCCCGGCGGGTTCAAAAGGTCGCCCATGCCGGGCGCGTCGGGGTCTTCGAAACTGGAGCGCACGAAGGTGCGGACCTTGTGCACCATGGCAAGCTCGACCGACCGCACCTGCAGCACCTTGGCGCCGAGCGAGGCCATTTCGAGCATTTCCTCGAACGCGATCTTCTTCAGGCGACGCGCCTTCGGCACGATGCGCGGATCGGTCGTGTAGACGCCGTCCACGTCGGTGTAGATGTCGCAGCGATCCGCCTTGACGGCGGCCGCGATGGCGACGGCGCTCGTATCCGAGCCACCGCGGCCGAGCGTCGCGATGCGGTTGTCCGGACCGAGGCCCTGGAAACCGGCGATGACGGCGACCTGGCCCTCGCCGAAGCGGCGGATGAGGTCGGAGCCGTCGATATCCATGATTCGCGCCGCGCCATGGGCATTGTCGGTGCGGATCGGAATCTGCCAGCCCTGCCAGGAGCGGGCGTTGATGCCGATGTGCTGCAGCGCGATCGCAAGCAGCCCCGACGTCACCTGTTCGCCCGAGGCGACGACGGCGTCATATTCGCGGGCATCGTGCATGGGGGACGCATCGCGCGTCCAGCCGACGAGCTCGTTCGTCTTGCCCGACATGGCGGAGACGACGACGGCCACCTCGTGCCCGGCGTCCACCTCGCGTTTCACATGGCGGGCGACGACCCGGATGCGATCCATGTCCGCGACGGAGGTTCCGCCGAATTTCATCACGATGCGTGCCATCTGCCTCTACCGGTACCAGAGATTGCGCGCGCCGCGCGCCTGCCGAAGTTGGCGGTTCCATAGCGAAGTTGCCGGAAACGCGCAATGGCATAGGGTGGCTTCGACGCCACGCCGTCTATGCAGGGCGGGTCTTCCTGTCGCAGCCCTTGACAATGGGAGGGCCGCGGACGACTTCACGGATGACGCTTGAGTTTCCCGGAGACGACTTCATGACAGACGCGGCCCGCACGACCATCGACCAGTCCGAAGTCGATCGCTTTTCGGCGCTGGCCGCGGAGTGGTGGAACCCGCACGGCAAGTTCAAGCCGCTGCACAAGTTCAATCCGGTGCGCCTCGGCTATATCCGCAATCGTGCCGCGGAAACCTTCGGCCGCGATCCCAAGGCGCCACGTCCGCTTGAGGGCCTGCGCCTGCTCGATATCGGCTGCGGCGGCGGCCTACTCTCCGAGCCGATGGCGCGCATGGGTGCGGATGTCGTCGGGGCCGACGCCTCCGAGAAGAACATCCGCATTGCGCAGACGCATGCGGCCGGCAGCGGCGTGTCCGTCGATTACCGCGCCGTTACCGCCGAAGCTCTGGCGGAGGCCGGCGAGACCTTCGATATCGTGCTCAACATGGAGGTCGTGGAGCACGTCTCCGATGTCGAGTTCTTCCTGTCCACCTGCGCCTCCATGGTGCGCCCGGGCGGCATGATGGTCGTTGCCACGATCAACCGCACGATGAAGGCGGCAGCGCTCGCCATCTTCGCTGCCGAGAACGTCCTGCGCTGGTTGCCCCGCGGCACGCATCAATACGAAAAACTGGTCCGGCCGGAAGAAATCGAAAAGCCGCTCTCGGCCTCGGGATTGACGATCACGGAGCGCACGGGCGTCTTCTTCAGCCCGTTCACGAACCAGTGGAACCTGTCGCGCGACATGGACGTCAACTACATGATGATCGCCAAGCGCCCGCGTAGCTAGAATTCGGGCCGGCGGGGCCGTCAGTTGACCTCGTCGGGCAGGATCGGCAGCGGCGCGACCGCGATGCCCTCCTCGATCAGCGCCCGCGCCTCTTCCACCGTCGCACGGCCGATCAGCCCGCGGGCGTCGGCTTCGCCATAGTGGATCTTCCGGGCTTCCTCGGGAAACTTCTCGCCGACATCATCGGCATTGGCGCGAATGGTGGACACCATCTCGCGGATCTTGGAGATCGCCACCTGCTGCGCCTGATCCATCATCAGGCCACGCTGCTTGTCCTTGCGCCGCCCGGTCGAAAGCGCCGGCGCCATCAGCGCCCGGTCGACCGAGGCCGTGCCGCAGACCGGACAGGTCACCAGCCCGCATTCGGCTTGCGCCTCGAAGTCCACACTCGACCCGAACCAGCCCTCGAAGCCGTGGCCCTTGTCGCAGGTGAGTGCATAGCGGATCACGCGGCGACGCCCCCGGTCGTCGGGACGCTGTCGCCGATAGTCGCCACTGAGAAATCGCGTGCATTCTTCAGGTTCGGGATCTTGCCGCGCGCCGCGGCAACGGCGGCGATATCGATATCGGCCACGATGACGGCTTCGCCGCTCGGGCCGGCTTCGGCGAGGATACGACCCCAGGGATCGACGATCATCGAATGCCCGAAGGTCTCGCGTCCGTCCTCATGCACGCCGCCCTGCGCCGCCGCGATCAGGAAGAAGCCGTTCTCGATGGCGCGCGCCCGCAACAGGATTTCCCAATGCGCCTCGCCGGTCTGGCGGGTGAAGGCGGCGGGAACGGTCATGATCTGCGCGCCGGCCACCGCCTGCCGGCGGAAAAGCTCGGGAAACCGCACGTCGTAGCAGATCGAGAAGCCGAGCTGACCGAACGGCAGATCGACCACCCGCGCCGTCTCGCCCGGCGTGTAGGAGGCACTTTCGCGCCAGCTTTCGCCATTGTCGAGATCGACGTCGAACATATGGATCTTGTCGTAATGGCAGATCTTTTCGCCGTCCGGGCCGAACAGAAAACCGCGATTGGCAATCTTCCCGTCGGCAAGGCTGATGGCCGTCGAGCCGATATGCAGGTGGATGCCAAGCTCCGCGGCCAAGCCCCGTGCCGTGCGCACGATCACGTCCTCGTCTTCCCCGCGCAGGGCGGCACGCAGCGCCGCCCGGTCGCGCTGCAGCGCGCCGGTCATCTCCGGCGTCTGCACATAGGTGGCGCCCCGGGCCGCCGCATCGCGAACGAGCGCGGACAGGGCCGTCGCGTTCTTCTCGGGCGCGGTGCCGGAGCACATCTGGACGGCGGCGACGCGGAGGGTCATGGGGCCGGTATCCTCAGGCTGCCAGCATGGGGTCGAGCTTGCCGGCCTTGTCGAGCGCATGCAGATCGTCGCAGCCACCCACATGGGTGCCGTTGATGAAGATCTGCGGAAATGTCGAGCCGCCATTCGCCTTGGCGATCATCTCCTGACGGAGATCCGGCGAATAGGTCGCATCATGCTCCAAGAAGGAGACGCCCTTGCTGGACAGGAGCTTCTTGGCGGCGGCGCAATAGCCGCAGGCCTGACGGGTATAGAGTACGACGGAAGCCATGTACGACACCTGTTTTCGGAGCGTGTTTCCGCATCGGCACGGCGCCGGTGCGCTGCTAAGTCCGACACGTCCGGCAGGAAACCGTCATGGCCCTGCCGCCTGTCGTCCTCCGGTCATATAAGCACGGTCACGGCTCTTGCAAAGGTCAAAACCGTCACCTCGCGCGCGCCGGCCCGCTTCAGCGCCCGCGTCGCCGCGGCAACCGTGGCGCCCGTGGTATAGACGTCGTCGACGAGCACGATGTGCCGGCCGAAGACGAGCGAGCGGCCGGCCTCCGTCACCGTGAAGGCACCGCGCACATTGTCCTGCCGCTGCGTCGCGCCCAGCCCCACCTGCCGCGCCGTGCGCCGCTGGCGCACCAGCGCGGTTGCCAGCATCGGCCGGCCGGAGAGACGGGCGAGCGCCCGCGCCAGTTCGGCCGACTGGTTGAACCGCCGCGACCAGAGCCGGTACTTGTGCAGCGGCACCGGAACGATCGCATCCGCCGCCTCGACCACCCCTTCGCCGGCCCGCAGCATCCAGGCGGCCATCATCGGCGCAAGGTCGGTGCGGTCGGTATATTTCAGCGCATGCACGAGATCGCGCGCGATACCCGTATGGATCGCGACCGAGCGCAGACGCGTGAACGGCGGCGGATTGGCAATGGCGTCCGCCGAAAGAATGCCGCGCCCGAGATCGTGAGAGAAGGGCACGCCAAGCACCTCGCAGAACGGACGCTCGATCAGCCGGAGGCTTCCCCAGCAGGCAGGGCACACGGCGGCATGCCGCTGGACGAAGCGGCCGCAGCCACGACAGACCGGCGGATAGAGGAGATCGGCCGCGCCACGAGCCGCCGCGAGAAGCCGTGCGGCAAGGGAGGCGCGAAGAGCCCGGCCGCGGCCCGGCACCGGATCGACCGCATCGACATCGATGCCCGCCGGCACCCGACGCTCGGCGCCCATCCGGTGCGTCGTCTCGACAGGCTGCCACTCACCATCCATAGCTCCGATGCGTCCTTCCGCCCTCTCGACCGTTAGAAGATGGCGCCCACTCTTGCGCAGCCACGCGCCGGCGATGATAGTGGCCGAGAGTTAGGAGACTATCGTGGATATCGTATTTGACCAGCCTCTTGTGGAAGCCCGGCGCCTGCGGGCATTGAAGGCCGGCGATCAGAAGGCGCAATTCCTGCTCGACATCGTGGCGGAGGATCTCGCCGAAAGGCTCGCGGTGGTGGAGCGCCGTTTCGACACGGCGGTCGAGCTTCACGGCTACACGGGCATCGCCGCCCGCGCGCTGCTGGCGACCGGTAAGATCGGCAGGCTCACACGCATCGAGACGGACAGCGCGTTCGGCGGATCGGACGACGTTCTCGTCGCGCCTCTGGAAACCGTGCCGGTGGCGCCGGCCAGTGCCAATCTGGTCGTGTCCCCGCTCTCGCTCCACCTGACGAACGACACGCCCGGCGTGTTCATCCAGGTCCGGCGGGCACTGGCGCCGGACGGCCTGTTCCTCGCGGCCATACCCGGCAACGGCACGCTGCAGGAACTGCGGGAGGTGTTGCTGGCGGCCGAGAGCGAAATCACCGGCGGTGCCAGCCCGCGCGTCATTCCCTTCGCCGACGTCCGCGACATCGGCGCGCTGCTGCAGCGCGCGGGCTTTGCCCTGCCCGTAACGGATACGGAAACCTATACCGTCCGCTATGCCTCGCTGTTTGCGCTGATGAAGGATCTGCGGGCCATGGGCATGACCAACACGCTGGTCGCCCGCAGCCGCAAGCCACTCTCCCGCGCCGTCTTCCTGCGCGCTGCGGAGCTTTACGCCGAGCGATTCTCGGATCCGGACGGCCGCATCCGTGCGACGTTCTCGGTCATCTATCTCTCCGGCTGGGCACCGCATGAAAGCCAGCAGAAGCCCCTGGCGCCGGGCTCCGCAAAGATGCGGCTGGCGGATGCCTTGAAGGTGGAGGGGACATCCGGCGGCAACGCAAAGGGCAACGACGGACGTCGATAGCCTCACGGTTTCGCGAGGGCATCCTTGGCGGCGTTGAAGACATTCGTCAGCTGCTGCGTCATCGCGCCGAAACCGGCGATGATGGCGACGGCGATAATGCCGCCGATCAGACCGTATTCGATCGCGGTCGCACCGCTGCGGTCGGAGAAGAATCGCTGAAACAGAGACATCACAGGCGCACGCTCCAGACCGTTTTCCTCAGCATCCGCTCTTGCCGCCATCGCCATTGACGATGCAGACGGCGCCCGGCATTTCCTGCAGGACGCTGCGGCGCACGGTGTAGCGCTTGGTCGCCTTGTCGTCGGGAATGGAGCCGGTCGAGATGGTGTCGTAGTCGATCGGCGCGTTGGCGAGAACCTTGGTGGTGTTCTTGCTGGCCATCATCGGGGTGAGGATCAGCGTCAGCGCGATCACCGCGGTCCCAAACAGCAGCGCAAGATTGAGCACGCCTGTCCGCCGGTACTCGCCCTTCGTCAGGTCCTTGTCCTGAACCGTTCTCCAGAAATCATCGTCCACCATGGCCTGCCTCTTGCCTTTCCGACGCGGCGGAATGCTCCGTTCCATCCTCGATCGCCGCGCGCCGGTCCCGACCTCCAGAGGGAGGGCGCGACTCGGCATCACGTGCTGGCCATTGTGCCGGTTGGAGATAAACGTTCCATTAACGCACAGGCGGGACTGCCCCGAAAATGCCTTTCCTTCTCCGCATTTAGGCAGACATTGGAAAGGTTTTGCGGATAGGGCGGACGGCCTCGGGGACGGCAGGCGGCTACAGAAGATCCATGAGATAGGGAATGAGCGGTTCGTCGGCCGGCGGCATCGGATAGTCGCGCAGCGCCTTCGCCCGCACCCATTTCAGCGCCTGCCCCTCCCGCCCCTGCGGCACGCCCTCGTAACGGCGGCAGACGTAAAGCGGCATCAGCAGGTGAAAATCCGCATAGGCATGGCTGGCAAACGTCAGAGGTGCCAGGCAGGCGACCTTGGTGCGGATGCCGAGCTCCTCCTCCAGCTCCCGGATCAGCGTCTCCTCGGGCGTCTCGCCCGTCTCGACCTTGCCGCCGGGAAACTCCCAGAGACCCGCCATGGACTTGCCCTCCGGCCGCTGCGCGAGCAGGATGCGGCCGTCGCCGTCGATGAGGGCGCAGGCGGCAACGAGCAGCAGACGGCGGGGCTGGGTGGAATCCATGGTCATTCTCCCGCAGGCGTTCGATAGAGATAACGGTAGGCCTCGGTGAAGCCGAGCCCGCGATAGAGCGCCAGCGCCGGCACGTTTTCGGCCTCGACGGCAAGCCACGCCTTGCGCGCGCCTTTCAGCCGCGCCCAGCGCAGGCTGGCACCGACGATATCGCGCCCGATGCCCTCGCCGCGACGCTCGGGCCGGACGGCAACGAGCAGCAGTCCCGCAAGATCGTAATCCTGCACCGCCAGCGCGACCGCCGTCGGCCCCTCACCCACATCCTCGAACAGGAACAGCCCGCATTCCGCCCGGATCGCCTCGATCACGGCGGTCAGTGCGGCCCTGCTCTCCGGCGGGTCGCCGGCAATCGCCATGCGCGCGTCCACGAAGCGCGCGACGTCGCGCAACGGTACATGGCCGAGCTCGTCGCTCGCCGGATGCGGCGGGATGTCCGCTGTCATGACGATGGTTTCGGACAGGCGCGTCCAGCCCGTCGCATCGAGATGGGCAACGAGGCCGGGCGGTGTCAGCGGCGTCTGCCGCACGGTCGGCACCAGACCGGCGTCGCGAAACCGACGCGCGGCCCGCTCCAGCCGGCCCGCCATGTCGCTGCCGTCATGCGGGTCGAGCGGATTGATCGAGTTCAGCCGGCGCGAGCCGTGTCCGGGCGTCAGCCGCACCAGCCAGCTGCCGTCATACTGTGCGCTCGCCGCCGGCCAGGCCCGAAAGCCGATCGCCTCGAGCCGCCGCACCAGCGGCAGCCTCAATCGTGTGGTCTCATCCAGCATCGGCCTATCCGGTGGGGTCATCGCAGGAGCCCGATCGCGCGATCAGCTCCGGTAGTCGCCATTGATCTCGATATATTCCTTGGTCAGGTCGCAGGTATAGACCGTCGCCGTGCCGGATCCGAGCCCGATCTCGACCTTGATGGCGATGTCCTGCGCCTTCATGACGGCGGACGCGGCGGCTTCGGAATAGGCCGGGTCGCGCTCGCCGTTGACGGCGACGCGGATGTCGCCGAACCAGATGGCGAGCAGGTCGCGGTCGGCCTTCTCGCCGGCCTTGCCGACGGCCATGACCACGCGGCCCCAATTGGCATCCTCGCCCGCCACCGCCGTCTTGACGAGCGGCGAGTTGGCGATCGACAGGCCGATGCGCTTGGCGGCGGCGTCGCTTTCGGCGCCTTCGACCGTGACGGCCACCATCTTGCGTGCACCCTCGCCGTCCCGCACCACCTGCAGAGCAAGGTCGAACAGCACGGCATTCAGCGCTGCGCGGAACCCGTCAAGGGCGGCATCCGCGGCATCCTCGATGCGCGCCTGCCCGTCGGCAGCGGCGGCCCCCGTTGCAAACAGCATCAGCGTGTCCGACGTCGAGGTATCGCTATCCACCGTTACCGAATTGAACGACGGACCGACACCGTCCGACAGGAGCGCCTGCAACGCCTGCGGCGCGATGTCGGCATCGGTGACGACGAAGGACAGCATCGTCGCCATGTCGGGCGCGATCATGCCGGCACCCTTGGCGATGCCGTTGATGGTCACCGTGACGCCGCCGATCTCGGCCGAGCGGGTCGCGACCTTGGGATAGGTGTCCGTGGTCATGATGGCCTTGGCGGCCTCGAACCAGAAATCTTCCCGGCCCCGGTCCTTCATGTCGCCGAGCACGCCGGCGAACTTCGTGGCGTCCAGCGGCTCGCCGATGACGCCGGTGGAGGCGAGGAACACCTCGCCCGTCGAGCAGCCCACGGCCTCGGCCGCCGATTGTGCGGTCAGCGCCGTCGCGGCACGGCCCTTGACGCCGGTAAACGCATTGGCGTTGCCCGAGTTGACGACGACCGCGCGGGCGCCGCCGCCGGAAAGGTTCTGCCGGCAGAAATCGACGGCGGCCGACGGGCAGAGAGAGCGGGTGAACACGCCGGCGACGGAGGCCGGCGCGTCGAACACCATCATCAGCACGTCCGTCCGGTTCTTGTACTTGATGCCGGCTTCGGCCGTCGCCATGCGCACGCCGCGCACCGGCGGCATCTCGGCGAAGGTTTTCGGGGCAAGCGGGGAAACGGAACCGGACATGGAAGGACCTTCGCGGAGAGGGCTGACGGGAGGGTTGAACGGCGGAGAGGCCGGCGGGGCAAACGAAAATCCCGAAGGATCGCCTTCGGGATTTTCACTCATGATGGACGGTTGTCACAGCAGCGTGACAGACCGGTGCGCGGGAGCAAAGCAGCACCCGATCCTCTCACCGGGAGGATCGGACCGCTCGAACCCGCGTCCGGCTCAGTTCGCGCCTTCGACAGCGTCGCCTTCGGTGGCGCCGGCCTCGTCGGCCTTGTTGGCCTCGTCATAGGCCTTCTTGAGCGCGGGATCGCTGATCTCGACGCCGGCATCCTTCTTGGCATCGGCCAGAAGCGCCAGATACTTGTCGCGCATGACGAGCTGCTTGACCTGCGGCTCGACCTGGTCGAGCGGCGGCGGCGGCTGCAGGCGCTTGTCCTCGAGCAGGATCACGTGATAGCCGAACTGCGACTTGACCGGGGTCTTCGTGTACGCGCCCTTCTCCAGCGCGAAGGCGGCTTCGGAGAATTCCGGCACCATGCGCTCCTTGGTGAAGTAGCCGAGATCGCCGCCATCGTCCTTGTTCGGATCGGTGGACTTTTCCTTGGCGAGCGTGGCGAAATCCTTGCCGGCGTCGAGCTCCTTGATCACGGCCTTGGCTTCTTCCTCGGTCTTGACGAGGATGTGGCGGGCTTTCACCTCTTCCTGCGGCTTGATCGCGCCGATTTCCTTCTCGTAGCGCGCCTTGACCTCGTCGGCCGTGACGGCATCGACGACGTGCTTCTTGAAGTAGGCATTGTGCAGTTCGCGATCGGTCAGATAGGCGAGACGCTTCTTGAAGTCTTCGCTGTTCTGCACGCCTTCGGCTGCGGCGTCCTTGGCCAGCAGCTTCACATCCACGAGGCCCGAAAGGGCGGCGGCGCGCTTCTGTTCGTCGGGAAGCTGGGCCAGCTGCGGATCGAGGGAGGCGAGCGCCAGATCCAGCTCGGACTGGTGGATCTCGGCGGTCCCGACCTTGGCGACGACCGGATCGGCGGCATCCTGGGCAAACACCGGCCCATGGATCGCGATCACGGCGCCAAGCGCCACGGCAGCGAGCAATCTGGATTTGAACATTCCGTAAACCTTTCCCGATGGGGTACCGGATCCGCCCTTCGCGGCCGGCTTGCCGACCTCACAAACACCAGAATGTGGCCGTTGTGTAGCCTTGCAAAACCGGCATTTTCAGCGAAACGTCGGTCAGCAACTCCCGTTGACATCATTCAACCCCCCTCTTATCTGTCACGCAACCTCGCGTCCAGAACAAGATCCGGGCGTTTTGGCGCAGTTGACGGGAATTCAGACCCACGCGCGGAACGCCGACGTCACATGAAAGGACCATCTTCAATGGTCAGTCTCGGCGGCCTCGCCCGCAAACTCTTCGGGTCCTCCAACGATCGCCGCGTCAAGGGCTACAACACCCGCGTCGCCGCCATCACCGCGCTCGAGCCCGAAATGAAGGCGCTGAGCGACGAAGCCCTGGCGGCCAAGACCGTCGCATTCCGGGAGCAGCTTGCCGCCGGCAAGACGCTGGACGACCTGCTCGTGCCGGCCTTCGCCGTTGCCCGCGAGGCCGCCCGCCGCGTGCTCGGCCTGCGCCCCTTCGACGTGCAGCTGATCGGCGGCATGATCCTGCATGAGAAATCCATCGCCGAAATGAAGACCGGCGAAGGCAAGACGCTCGTCGCGACGCTGCCAGTCTATCTCAACGCGCTCGCCGGCAAGGGCGTGCACGTGGTCACCGTCAACGATTACCTCGCCAGCCGCGACTCGGCCACCATGGCCCGCATCTACGGCTTCCTCGGCCTGTCCACCGGCGTCATCGTCCATGGCCTGACCGACGACCAGCGCAAGGCGGCCTATGCCTGCGACATCACGTACGCGACCAACAACGAGCTCGGCTTCGACTATCTGCGCGACAACATGAAGTACGAGCGCGGACAGATGGTTCAGCGCGGCCACTTCTTCGCCATCGTCGACGAGGTGGACTCGA
Organism: Rhizobium quercicola; assembly: GCF_021168455.1. Taxonomy (NCBI): domain Bacteria; kingdom Pseudomonadati; phylum Pseudomonadota; class Alphaproteobacteria; order Hyphomicrobiales; family Rhizobiaceae; genus Rhizobium; species Rhizobium quercicola. Next base: position 191,175 of record NZ_JAJOZR010000010.1, on the reverse strand, counting down.
TCCTGGTCGATGAAGCCCGCACGCCGCTGATCATTTCCGGCCCGCTCGACGATCGTTCCGAACTCTACACGACCATCGACGCCTTCATTCCGATGCTGGACGAGGCCGATTACGAAATCGACGAGAAGCAGCGTTCGGCCAACTTCTCCGAAGACGGCACCGAGAAGCTCGAAAACCTGCTGCGCGAGGCCGGGCTGCTCAAGGGCGAGACGCTCTACGACGTCGAGAACGTCGCGATCGTCCACCATGTCAACAACGCGCTGAAGGCCCACAAGCTGTTCCAGCGCGACAAGGACTACATCGTCCGCGGCGACGAGATCGTCATCATCGACGAGTTCACCGGCCGCATGATGCCGGGCCGCCGCTATTCCGAAGGCCAGCATCAGGCGCTGGAAGCTAAGGAAAAGGTGACGATCCAGCCCGAGAACCAGACGCTCGCCTCGATCACCTTCCAGAACTATTTCCGCATGTACGAGAAGCTCGGCGGCATGACCGGCACGGCCTCGACGGAAGCGGAGGAATTCGGCAATATCTACGGCCTCGAAGTCGTGGAAGTGCCCACCAACCTGCCGATCCAGCGGATCGACGACCATGACGAGGTCTACCGGACGACGGAAGAGAAGTTCAAGGCGATCGTCGAGGAAATCCGTCAGGCGAAGGAACGCGACCAGCCCGTTCTCGTCGGCACGACCTCGATCGAGAAGTCCGAGCTTCTGGCCGCCCTGCTCAAGCGCGAGGGCTTTACCGGCTTTCAGGTGCTGAACGCCCGTTATCACGAGCAGGAAGCCTATATCGTCTCCCAGGCCGGCGTTCCCGGCGCGGTGACGATCGCAACCAACATGGCGGGCCGCGGGACCGACATCCAGCTCGGCGGCAATCTCGACATGCGCATCGAAGCCGAACTGCACGACGTCGAGCCGGGCCCGGAGCGCGACCAGCGCGAGGCCGCCATCAAGGCCGAGGTGCAGGTGCTCAAGCAGAAGGCGCTTGCCGCCGGCGGTCTCTACGTTCTTGCGACCGAACGCCACGAAAGCCGCCGTATCGACAACCAGCTGCGCGGCCGCTCGGGCCGTCAGGGCGACCCCGGCCGTTCGAAGTTCTACCTGTCGCTGCAGGACGACCTGATGCGCATCTTCGGCTCCGAGCGCATGGACAGCATGCTGCAGAAGCTCGGCCTGAAGGAAGGCGAGGCGATCGTCCACCCCTGGATCAACAAGGCGCTGGAACGCGCCCAGAAGAAGGTCGAAGCCCGCAACTTCGACACGCGCAAGAACCTCCTGAAGTATGACGACGTGCTGAACGACCAGCGCAAGGTCATCTTCGAGCAGCGCATCGAGATGATGGACAGCGAGGACGTCTCGGAAACCGTGGCCGACATGCGCCATGAGGTCATCGAAGACATCGTCGCCAAGCGCATTCCCGAAAAAGCCTATGCCGAACAGTGGGATGTCGAGGGCTTGAACAACGACGTCCGCGAAACGCTCAACCTCGACCTGCCCATCGCCGCATGGGCCGCCGAGGAAGGCATCGACGAGAACGATATCCGCGAGCGCATTCTGGCGGCCGCCGATCAGGCCAATGCCGAGCGGGCCGAACGCTTCGGCCCGGAGATCATGCGCTATGTCGAGCGCTCGGTCGTGCTGCAGACGCTCGACCATCTCTGGCGCGAGCATATCGTCAATCTCGACCACCTGCGCTCCGTCATCGGCTTCCGCGGCTATGCCCAGCGCGATCCGCTGCAGGAATACAAGGGCGAGGCCTTCGAACTGTTCCAGGCGCTCCTGACCAACCTGCGTCAGGGCGTCACCGCACAGCTGATGCGCGTGGAGCTCGTACGCGACGCGGCACAGGCCCCGCAGCCCGAGCCGCCGGAGATGTTCGGCCACCACATCGACGCCCAGACGGGCGAGGACGAGTTCGCCGACGACCGCAACGTCGCGCTGGTCGCACCGGAGAACCGCGACCCGACCAACCCCGCCACCTGGGGCCGCGTCTCCCGCAACGAGGCCTGCCCCTGCGGCTCCGGCAAGAAGTACAAGCACTGCCACGGCGCCTTCGAAGCCACCGAGGCCTGAGACACGACACCGGAGCAGGGGTTCGCGGCATGAAGGACGAAGCCCTGCAGATCGGCCGCTACGAGATCTTCGTGTTCAATGACGGCCTCTTCGAAGCCAAGGCCGAGTATCTCCATCACCTCGACGGCCCCGCCGCCTGCGCGGCGGCGGTCGAAGGGTGGGGCAAGACCTCCACGATGCTGGACGTCAACGCATTCGCGCTTCGCGGCCCGGATGGCGACATGCTGATCGACACCGGCGCCGGCACGGCCTGGGGGTCGGGCTTCGGCCACGCCCGCGCTGCGATGGCGGCCAACGGGTTTACGCCCGAGAGCTTTACACGCATCCTGCTCACGCACATTCACGGCGACCATGCCTACGGTCTCCTGAACGATGACGGCACCGCCTATTTTCCCAATGCTGAGATCCTCGTGCCGCAGGTCGATCTGGCCTTCTTCGGCGATCCGGCCCTGCGCGAGACCGTGCCGGAAGCCCGCCGCGGCGGCTTCGTCGTCGCGGACACACTGCGACAGGCCTACGGCTCGAGAATCCGCAGCCTGTCGCCCGGCCCGATCCTCGAGGGCATCGAGGCCATTGCCCTCCCCGGGCATACGCCGGGCCAGATGGGCTACCGCCTGCAGGGCGGCGACCGCGATCTCCTGCTTCTCGCCGATGCGCTTCACATCGCCGAGCTGCAGCTTGCCGATCCAAGGCTCGGCCTCGTCTTCGATCTCGACCCGGCGCAGAGCGCGACCACGCGCCTGGCGACGCTGGAACAGGCCGCAGACCACGGATGGATCGTCGGCGGCGGCCATCTCCACGGCTTCGGCCGGATCGAACGTGCGCAGGCAGGCTTTCGGATGACGGGCCTCTAGCCCGGACACGTGCGGGGCACCGTTAGTCCCTGAAGCGAGCAGCTTGCGGCCCGTGTCCGCCTGCGGCATGATCGTCTTTTTCAAGGGCGCGTATCATGACATCGCTGGATCTCTTCCTTCCCTTTCTGGTCACCGCAGGCCTGTTCGCCTTCCTGCCCGGCCCGGCCATGCTTTATGTCGCCGCCCGGACCGTCGCGGCCAGCCGGCGCGCGGGCCTGATGGCGACGCTCGGGATCCATCTCGGCTGCTATGTCCACGTGATCGCTGCGGCTGCGGGCCTGTCGATGCTCTTCGAGGCCGTGCCGACGGCCTATCTGGCCGTGAAGCTCGCCGGCGCCGCCTATCTCGTCTATCTCGGTATCGTCCTCTTCCGCACCCCGCCACGCCGCGACGGCGACGTGAACGGCATGGCCGGCCCTGCCCAGAAATCCGCCCGCCGCGCCTTCGTGGAAAGCATGATGGTCGAGGTGTTGAACCCGAAGACGGCGATCTTCTTCCTCGCCTTCCTGCCGCAGTTCGTCGACCCCGCGGCGACCATCCCGGTCTGGGTCCAGTTCGCCGTGCTCGGCACCATCGTCAACATGATGTTTTCGCTGGCGGATATCGTCTGCGTCCTTCTTGCGGAAGCGGTTCTGGCGCGGCTGCGCACCTCGGGTCGGGCCGAGCGCCTGATGCAGAAGATCGGCGGCACGATCCTCGTCGGCCTCGGCCTCAACGTGGCGTTGAGCCGGGCGTAATCCCTGCCATTCGAGCGTCCGTCCCAACGGAATATTAACGCCGATGTCGCATCATCCCGGCTGGTCGTACTGCGTACAGGTCGGGTAGCGTTTCGTGTTCATGGCAGCGTGTCAAACGGCAGAACGAATTCTGCCGCCAGGTCTCAAAGACCGGCTCCTGCCGCATATGCGCCGGCTGGAGCCGCTTCTCACCAGCGATGACCCGAAGCACCTTGCCCAGCGCATGGCGCTCGTCGCTTTCGCCATCCGCGTGGTCAGCGCCGGCATCGCCTTCGTGTCGCAGATCATCATGGCCCGCATGATGGGCGAGTTCGAATACGGCATCTTCGTTTTCGTCTGGGTGCTGGTCGTGCTGTTCGGCAACCTCTCCTGCCTCGGCTTCCACACCGCCATCATCCGCTTCGTGCCGCAATATCACGCCGTCAACGCACTGGACGAAATCCGCGGCATGACGGCGACGGTGCGCATTTTCGCCCTTCTGTCGGCCACCGTGCTCGCGGTAGTCGGCATCGGCGGGCTGCTCGTCTTCGGAAATCTCGTCAACGGCTACTATCTCGTGCCGCTTTATCTCGGCATCTTTGCCCTGCCGATGATCGCGCTCGGCGACGTCATGGACGGCACCTCGCGGGCGCATAGCTGGGCAGTCTCGGCCCTCAGCCCCACCTACATCGTCCGGCCCGTGCTCATCCTCGCCTTCATGATCGGCGCCGTCCGGGCCGGCCAGCCGTCCACCGCGCAGACCGCGATGATCGCGGCCATGCTGGCCACCTATGTCACGAGCGTCGGGCAGTTCTTCATTCTCACCTGGCGCCTGCGCAAACGCTATCGCGCCGGCCCGCTGCGGCTCGAGTTCCGCACCTGGCTGCGCGTCGCCCTGCCGATCTTCCTCATCGAAGGCTTCGGCTTCATGCTGACGAACTCCGATGTCGTGCTGGTCGGCATCGCGCTCGATCCCGAAAGCGTCGCGATCTACTTTGCCGCCGCCAAGACGATGGCGCTCGTTCATTTCGTGATGTTCGCCGTCAAGGCCGCCGCCGCGCCGCGTTTCTCCGCGGCGATGGGGAAATCCGGCATGGGCAAGCCCGATCGGCAGCAGCTGTCGGCCATCGCCATCGAAAGCGCGAGATGGTGCTTCTGGCCGTCGCTCGTCGTCGGCGGCTGCGTTCTGGCAGCCGGCGGTTTCCTTCTCTCCCTCTTCGGGCCCGCCTTCCTCTCCGGCTACCCGCTGATGGCGATCCTCTTTGCGGGCATCATGGCCAAGGCGCTGATCGGCCCGGCGGAGGCGCTGCTGACCATGGGCGGCCAGCAGGCGCTCTGCGTCAAACTCTACGCCGCGGCCCTTGCCGCCAATCTCGTGCTCAACGTCACCCTCATCCCCGTCTTCGGGCTGACGGGCGCTGCCATGGCAACGGCCGGCGCCATGATGGTCGAGGCGACATTGCTGCACCTTGCCGTGCGCCACACCTTCGGCATCCGGCTCTTTGCCTTTGCCGCCCCGCAGTCCGACGCCGTGGAAGCCGCCCTTCCCGCTATGGACCAGAAGACGACACGAACGATGGATGCAAAGGCCAGCCGACCATGAGCGTCACGCCCCAGTTCCCGACCGACGCCAACAGTCGCCCCTCGCAGCTGCCCCGCCGCGGGCAGCTCGCCAGCGACCAGATCCCGGCCGACACGCTGGTGCGGACCGGGCGTCCGGGGCGCGAATTCTGCGTCTACCCTGCCCGCGCCGGCTACGACCTGCAGGAAGAACTCGACTTCCTCTCCAACCGCGCCATCGAGCCGAACGTCTTCTTTTCCGGTCGGTTCCTGGCCCCGGCCATGCCCCGGCTCGAGGATCGCGTGGTGCGGCTCGCCGTTATCCGCGACCGCAGCGAGACGCGCAGCCGCCTGCGGTTCCTGATGCCGTTTTCCGTGGAAAGGCCGGGCTTTGCCATCGGCTCGCCGATCATCCGCGCCTGGTCCAATCCCTTCGGTCCGCTCGGCACGCCGCTTCTGGATACGGAAGAGGCCGCGGAAACGCTCGACAACCTGTTCGATGCGCTGGCCAATCCCGATGCGGGCCTGCCGCAGATCCTGGTCCTGCCCGATATCCGCCTCAAGGGACCGCTGGCCCGTCTCGCCCGCGCCGTCGCCATCAGCCGCAACCTGCCGCTTACCGTCACCGACACGTTCAGCCGGCCCATCCTCGACAGCCTGCTCGATGGCGAAACCTATCTGCGCCGCGCGATCAGCCCCGCCCACCTGCGTGAGCTGCGCCGCCAGTGGACCCTCCTCTCGCGCCTCGGCACCGTCACCCATTCCGTGGCCCGCCAGCCCGAAGAGGTGCGCCTGCGCATGGAGGAATTCCTCGCGCTGGAAGCCTCCGGCTGGAAGGGTCGCCAGCGCACCGCGATCGTTATGGACCGCTACCGCGCGGCGTTCGCCCGCGAAGCGATCACCAATCTTGCCGAAGCCGACGCCGTGCGCATCCACACGATCGATCTCGACGGCGTCGCCATCGCCTCGATGGTGGTCTTCCTGATGGGCGGCGAGGCCTATACCTGGAAGACCGGCTACGACGAGACCTATGCCCGCTACTCCCCCGGCAAGCTGCTGCTCAGCGAGCTGACGGAGTGGCATCTCGACGATGCGAACATCCTGAAATCCGACAGCTGCGCCGTGCCCGATCATCCGGTCATGAGCCGGTTCTGGGAAGAGCGCGAGGAGATGGGAACGCTGGTCATCGGCTTGCGCGCCAACCGCGACCGCGACGTGCGCCAGGTCGCGACCCAGCTCCATCTCTACCGCAACACGCGCAACATGGCCCGCCTGCTGCGCGAGAAGATGCGCGCGCTGACGCCGAAAAGCTTCCGGTAGGAGGGACGAACGCGATTGTCCGCAGCGCCGTCTACGCCGCGCCCTCCTCCACGGCCGGAGCCGCCCCGGTCGACACCGCGCGGGCCTCGGCGTCCCGAAGCAGCCGCCGAATGATCTTGCCCGACGTCGTCAGCGGCAGCGCATCCACGAACGCCACCTCGCGCGGATATTCGTGCATCGACAGCCGCGTCTTCACCCAGTCGGACAGCGCGGCCGCCAGCGTGTCCGACGCCGTATATCCCTCGGCCAGCACGACATAGGCTTTCACGATTTCCGTGCGAACCGGATCCGGCTTGCCGATGACGGCTGCCATGCGAACGGCGGGATGGCCGACCAGGCAATCCTCGACCTCGCTCGGTCCGATCCGGAATCCCGACGAGGTGATGACATCGTCGTCGCGCCCGAAAAAGTGGATATAGCCGTCATCGTCCATCACGGCCTGGTCCCCGGTCGTCATCCAGTCGCCGATGAACTTCGCCTGCGTCGCCGCCGCATTTCCCCAATAGCCGAGAAACATCACCGGATCGGGCCGCTGTACGGCGACCTGCCCCACCCGGCCCCGCGGCAGAACCTGCCCGTCCTCGTCGATGATCTCGACCACATGGCCCGGCGCCGCCTTGCCCATCGACCCCGCCTTCCGAACGCCATAGGCGGCACTGGAGGAAATGACGATGTTGCACTCCGTCTGCCCGTAGAACTCCGCGATCTCGACGCCAAGCGCCTTGGACGCCTGCTCGAACGTCTCGCGTCCCAGCGCCTCTCCCGCGGCTCCCACGGTTCGAAGGTTGAAAGCGTAACGCGCCCTCGGGTTCTCCACCGCCTTCATCAACCGCAGGGCCGTCGGCGGAATGAAGGCGTTGCGTACCGTCATCTCCGACAGGATACGGAACGCCATATGCGGATCGAACTTCTGCGCGGGGGAGGACACGACGGGAACACCGAGCATGAGCGACGGCAGCAGCGCATTCAAGAGCCCGCCCGCCCAGGCCCAGTCGGCCGGTGTCCACATGCGATCGCCGGCCTGCGGCAGGCCGGCATGGTGAAACTGGAAGCCGGGGAGATGGCCGAGCAAGACGCGATGCCCGTGCAGCGCGCCCTTGGGCGGCCCGGTCGTGCCGGAGGTGTAGATCATCAGGGCCGGATCGTCCGGCCCGGTATCCGCCGCAACGAAGCCGCTGGCGTCAAAGGCCGCCAGCACATCGAACCCGATCGTGTCGTCTGCCCCCCTGTCCCCGTCCGCGCCCCCATCCGTGCAGACGACCAGCCGCAGATCCGGCAGCCGCGCCCTGATGTCGGCGAGCCGCGATGCTCCGGAGCGATCGGTGACCACGACGCAGGCGCCGGCATCCCGCAGCCTGTACTCCAGAGCCTCGACGCCGAAGAGCAGCGCCAGCGGCAGGGCGATGCCGCCCAGCTTGTAGATCGCCGCATGCGCGATCGCTGCCGCAAATCCCTGCGGCAGCAGAATGGCGATACGCTCTCCCGGGAGAACCCCGCGCGCCAGAAGCCCGGCGGCAACCGAGGAGGATCGCGCGGCAAAGGCACCATAGGTCAGCGCCTCGTGATCGCCGTCGGGGCTGAAGTGCTGCAGACAGACCCGCTCCGGCGCCCGGACCGCCCAGGCATCGCTGACGGCCACGCCGATGTTGAAACGATGCGGAATGTCCCAGGAAAAATCCCGGATCAGGGCTTCATAGGTGGACGACGTCGGGAGCATGAACCGCCTTGGAAGAGGATGCCGACAAGGTGGCAGCCGCCGACCCTATCACCGCCCCGGCCGGCAGATCAATCAAGAGCCGCCACGCCACGGCAAGCGTCGAGAAGGACGCCCGCGATCCCGGTCACGCCTCAACCGTAATGCGCCGTCTCCGTGCCGCTCAGGCCGTGAAGCGCATGGAAGAGCGCATCGGGTGTGCGGTAGCCGCGCTCGAACAGCGCGATGGCAGCGCTTGCGGCGCTGACGCCGGCCTGCGTCCGCAAACCGATCCGCCTTTCGGCACACCACGCAAAGACTGCGCTCGTCACGATATCGACCTCGCGTTCCGGGCCTTTTTCGGAACCCCGTTCCGGGGAAACTGTCATGGATGCCTGCGCCAAGGAAATGTCTCCCGATATGTAAGTGCGAGGTTCAGAATGACACGCCCTGTGCCTTTCCGGCAAACGCCCTGCATGAGCCCGGTTAAGAAGCTGCCGCAGATGTCTCGACATGGCACATGCCGGCCGGTGTCGCGGGCGACCATGCGGCACACCCGGCACCTTGAGAGAAAAAGTCATTGAAGATGAACGACTTGAAAGAAGCCCCGACGAGAACCGCAGTCGGCGCTGCAATCTTTACCAAGCCTTCAGGATTGCCGTGCGATTGTCTGGCCACGCGCGGTTTGTAGAGCGTCCGCGCGCCTCTTCCCCCCGATTGCGACCCATCGCGGCGATGCACGAGACGTGGCATCTCCCGCTGTCGCGCACCCGCAAAGCGAGCGGCACCCGATCATGGCCGGCGGCCCGAGCGACGCGGCATCGCATGATGGGAAAATCCGACCGACGATCCCGAAACCGCGGCCGGGACCTTCATTCCTCGGCGTCGAGATCCAGAAACTCCGGCGCCTTGACCTGGCGAACGATGACCTCGTAGTCGCCCATATCGACGCCGTCGATCACGACATCCTCGACCGTGATCGTCATGATGCTGAACTCGCCGGTTTCCATGTGAACGCCGGCCACGTGTTCCGCGAGCCGGTTGGCACTCTCCTCCACAGGATCCGGCAACAATTGGCGAGGTATGAAATCCGGCGTCTGCATCATCACTCCAGGACCCGCGTGCTCGGCATCGTCGGCGCAACCTAGCGCATACCGGCACATCGCGATATCGCGCAGTTGCCGAACGCGCGCCCATCGCCAAAACGTGATCTCGCCTCCACAGGCAACGCCACAGCACCTCGCCCCGCTTAAACCAACGCGCTCCGCCGCCGCGACCGGTCGTCCCGGTTCAGGACATCCGCGATATCGCGCGCATCCTCCCGCTCGAGCCCGCTCAAATCCCGCCCATCCGACGCCGCCGGCAACCCGGTCACCTCATCGACCACCGTCCACCCCCCGCCCCGCTCCTGCCGCACCCCATACCGCACCTCGCTCATCCCGGCCTCCTGTTGTGTCGGATAAAGGTGAGACCGCGCACGGGAAGTTCAAGGGCCGGGAAGAGGCTGCAGACATTGACCCAGAGCGTTGGCCAAGGGCGACGTTCAAGTGGTGTGGTTCCTTTTTCCGTGCTTGTCTGTCGTCGCCGCAGCACGCCCGCAACCCCACTCCCTATCTGAACCGTCAGTTCACACCCCATTCATCCGCCGAGGCTCATGGTAAGTTACAACTTAGGAAGGATGACTATGACGAAGATGACACACATGCTCGGCGCCGCCGCGGTTGCGGTGGTCTTGGGCCTGACGAGCTTCACCACGGCGTCTGCCGCGCCCGTCGTGCCGGCACCTGTTCAACTGACCTCGGATGCGCAACTGGCGCAGTATCGCGACCGTGATGAGCGTCCGCGCTGGAAGAAGCGTTACGAGCGCAGGCACGATCGTCGCGTCGAGCGCCATGAAAGCCGCCGGGGCTACTGGCGGGGACATCGTGGCTATCGCGAGGCCCGCCGCGGCTACCGTCGCCACAGCGATGGCTACTACTACGCACCGGAAGTCTTCCGCTTGATCATCCGATAAGACGATACAATGCCGTCGCTCTTCCGGGAGCGACGGCATTTCCGTGTCTGCAGCCGCTATAAGCCGGATGCCAGTCGTCCCGCACGCAGCGGACCATAACGACAACGTTGCGGGAAACTGTTCCGTCAGCGAATAGGGCGGGAGAGTTGGGTGCCGGGCGCACCAGCCAAGCACTCCGCCTTACGAAATTTACACCAGAAAGGCCGACCGCAAAACGTATGGGAATCAAGGCGTCGAAGCTTGTTGCAAAACACGTCGAGATTGAGATTCCCCGAACGTGAAGTCCTGCGCGAAGAAAATCTCTAAAAATCAATGAATTTCAATGACATAGAATTTTGTGGTGCCCCATGCCGGAGTCGAACCAGCACTCCTTTCGGAACTCGATTTTGAGTCGAGCGCGTCTACCAATTCCGCCAATGGGGCACGGAGAGGCAGGATCGGGATTTATACGGGTGGGGCGGACTTGGTCAACCGAGATTCCGCAGCCGGGGAGGCAATTGCGCGAGCGGATGATCCGGGAGGGTCGCCGGCAGGCGGCCGGATGGGCGGGAGGACGGTGCGCAGCCGCCTTGGCGCGCCGGGGTGATTTACAGGCGCCGTATTCCTGCATAGAAGCTGATGAATGCCACGTCCGGGGCTGCGCCCCGCTTGCCCCCGAAGCCCGTCGCCACACCTGATCGAGGAATTGCCGATGCTCCGCAGCCTTTACGACTGGACCATGTCGCTTGCCGCGCGCAAGTCGGCGGAGGTCTGGCTTGCCGTCATCGCCTTTGTGGAAAGCTCGGTCTTCCTCGTGCCGGCCGACGTCCTGTTTCTGCCCATGGCCCTGGCACGGCCGGAGCGCGCCTGGCGCTATGCGGCGATCGCCACCGTCGCCTCCGTGCTGGGCGGCATTGCCGGCTGGTATCTCGGCCATTACGCCTTCGAGACGCTGGCGCGCCCGGTTCTGGAATTCTACGGCAAGCTCGAAGCGTTCGAAACGATGCGTGCCTCGTTCAGCAACGAGATGCTGGTGCTGCTGCTGGTCACCTCCGGCCTTGCGCATCTGCCGCCGATCAAGGTCGTCACGATTCTCTCCGGCGTCGCCGGCATCCATCTCGGCCTGTTCATCGTCTGCGCCATCATCGCGCGCGGAGCGCGCTTTTTCCTGCTCGCCTGGCTGCTGCGCCGCTATGGCGAGGAGATCCGCCATTTTATCGAGAAGCGTCTCGGTCTGATCTCGGCGATTGCCGCCGCCGCGCTGATCGCCCTCTTCATCGCCTACCGCTTCTTCCTCCACAATCCCGAGATCGTCACGCCCTGACACGCGCAGCCGCGGCCGCAAAACAGATGTCGATCCTCGACCATATGCTGTAAGGGCTTCGTGACCCACACAGCGAACCCGCCTCCCGGAGCCCGTAGACCGTGACCGCCATCCAACGCTCGCCTGCCCTGTCCGCCGCCGTCCTCGTCACGCTCGGCATGATCGTGACGGTGGGAACCGCGCTCGGCTTCGAACATCTCGGCGGCTACATCCCCTGCGCGCTCTGCCTGATGCAGCGCGAGCCCTATTATTACGGCATCCCCGTCGGCCTGCTCGCCATCATCAGCGCCGCCTTCCCCATGCCAGCCTGGCTGCCGCGTCTGCTGCTGGCGGTCGTGGCGATCATGATGCTGGTCGGTGCCGGTATCGGCATCTACCATGCGGGCGTCGAGTGGCATTTCTGGGCGGGGCCCGCCAATTGCTCGACCACCGCGCAGGGCGTCTCACCCAATGTCGGCGATCTCCTGGGCGATCTCGACAGCAAGCACGGCCCGTCCTGCACGGATGCAGCGCTCCGCGTGCTCGGCCTGTCCTTTGCCGGCTGGAACGTGCTGGCGAGCCTCGTGCTTGCGGCCATCGCCGTGCGCGGCGCCGTCAAGGCGCGGTAACGCGAAACGGGCGCCCGTTCAGGCGCCCGCAAAATCCCGTCCGCCATCGGCGGTTCACGAAAACTCAGGCCTCAAGGCTGCAGTTCGACATCCCAGTAAAGATAGTCCATCCAGCTTTCATGCAGAAAATTTGGCGGAAACAGCCGGCCGTTGTTGTGCAGGTCCTGCACCGTCGGGTGGTAGGGTTTCTGGTGCGGGAACATGCCGGCATTGCGCGGCATCTTGCCGCCCTTGCGCAGATTGCAGGGCGAGCACGCGGCCACCACGTTCTCCCACGTCGTCTGGCCGCCATGGCAGCGCGGAATGACATGGTCGAAGGTCAGGTCGTCGGGCGAGCCGCAATACTGACATTCGAAACGGTCCCGCAGAAAGACGTTGAAGCGCGTGAAGGCCGGATGGCGCGACGGCTGGACATAGCTCTTCAGGCACACGACGCTCGGAAGCTTCATTGAAAAGCTGGGCGAGGACACCTGATGTTCGTATTCCGCGAGAATAACGACACGGTCAAGGAAGACCGCCTTGATCGCGTCCTGCCAGGACCAGAGCGACAAGGGGTAATAACTAAGAGGCCGGTAGTCCGCGTTCAACACGAGCGCAGGCAAGGCCTGAGGTGAGACTGCAATCGTCAAGTCCAGTGACTCCTGATCGATTCGGCATCTGCACTTCTATATTAGGCTCGTTACGTCAGGATTGTGAAGCCGAAAGGAAATCGGCAACAAAAGATTCATTTCAGATGGTTACGCGCCACGCGGCACGACCCTGCCTCAGGCGAGAACGGGTGCGGCATCGCGGCGCATGCAGCGGGCGTAATAGGCCCAGAACAGACGTGCCGCGACACTGCGCCAGGGGCTCCAGGCAAGGCTGATCGTATCCAGCGCCCGCGCAGACGGACGCGCCTCCAGGCGGAACGCGTGCGCAACGGCGCTCTGCAGCGCGACGTCGCCGACCGGAAACACATCCGGGTGACCGGCGCAGAAGACCAGATAGACCTCCGCCGTCCAGCGGCCGATGCCCGGCAGCGCACCGAGCGCGGCGATGGCAGCATCCGGCTCCAGATCGCAGATTCCGTCGAGATCCAGCACTCCGGCCTCCACGGCAAGAGCCGCGGCCCGCAGCGCCTTGATCTTCGCCCCCGACAGGCCGGTGGCGCGGCCATCCGCCTCGTCGAGCGCAAGGAAAGCGCCAGCCTCCACCGTGCCGAGCCGCAAGGTCATCCGGTTCCAGATCGCCGCCGCACTCGCCTTGGAGATCATCTGCGAGACGATGATTGCGGCCAGCCCGGAAAAGCCGGGTTCGGACCGCCGCAGTGGCACCGCTCCGGCAGCGGCGATGATGGGCACAAGGCGGGGATCGCGCGTCCCCAGGGCCGCAAGACCGCAGGAGACATCGTGGTCGCTCGAAATTCGCATCGTGAGGGTCCTCCCGCCGTCTTGGCCCGGCGGCCCATTGATGGCAGAAGACGTTCATGCCGAACAGCCTGTTCACGCCCCCGGTCTATCGCTTCGCGCCGAGCCCCAACGGCGCACTGCACCTCGGCCATGCCCTCTCGGCCCTGCTGAACGCACGGTTCGCACGGGAGACCGGCGGCCGGCTTCTGCTGCGGCTGGAAGATATCGACCGCGCGCGCTGCCGGCCGGAGTTCGAGCGGGCCATCGTCGAGGATCTCGCCTGGCTCGGCCTCACCTTCGAGGCGCCCGTGCGGCGCCAGTCCGATCATTTCGCCGACTACGAGACGGCCCTCGACCATCTGAAGGCCCGCGGCCTCGTCTATCCCGCCTTCCTCACGCGCGGCGAGATCCGCGCGCATGTCGCAGCCATCGAGGCCGGCGGCGGCACGTGGCCGCGCGATCCGGACGGTGCCCCGCTCTATCCCGGCCCCGAGCGGACGTGGGACACACGGCGAAGAGAGGATGCCGTTGCCGCGGCAGAGGCGACCGGACGGCCCTATGCCTGGCGTCTGGACATGGAGGCGGCACGCCGTGCCATCGACGGGCCGCTCACCTGGCAGGAAACCGGAACCCGCCCGACAAGCGGCACGGACGATCCGGAAGGCTTGGCGGGCACGATCGCGGCGCGGCCCGAAGCCTGGGGCGATGTCATCCTGTCGCGGCCGGATGCACCCTCCAGCTACCATCTGTCGGTGACGGTGGACGATGCGGTGCAGGGCGTCACCCATGTCGTGCGGGGGCAGGACCTCTTCCATGCGACCGCGGTACACCGCCTGCTCCAGACACTGCTCGACATGCCCGCGCCGGTCTATCACCACCACCGCCTTGTGCGTGGGCCGGATGGACGGAAGCTGTCGAAGAGCCAGCGCGATACGGGGCTGGCCGCACTCCGGGAAAGCGGTCTCTCAGCGGCGCAGGTCCGCGCGCTTGTTCTCTGACTCCGCCGCCGCGCCCTCTTCGGGAAGGGCGATGTCGCGCGTGGCCGCGGCTTCGACCGCCGGCATGCCGCGAAAATGGCGGATGACCATGCGCTTGACCTTGTACTTCATGATCGCGGCATTGATTTCCGCGCCGATGATGAAGATGGCCCCGACCATGTAAAGGAACACGAGCACGATCATGATCGAGGCCAGACCGGCATAGGTCGAGACATAGTTGGCGAAGGTCGAGAGGTAGGAGGCGAAACCGAAGGCGCCGATCGTCCAGGCGATGAGCGTGATGAGGATGCCGGGCAGGACGTCCATGATCTTGCGCCGGCCGTCGGGCAGCCAGAGATGCGAGACGATCAGCCCGCAGGTGAGGATCAGAAGCGCGAGCGCCAGACCCCAGTTGTCGACCATGGACAGGATCTCGTCCAGCCAGGGCAGCCAGCGGTCGGCATAGCGAAGCGCGAGCGGCACCGCGACGAGCAGCAGGCTGACGAAGGCGAGAATGACGACACCCGCCAGCACGAAGCCGAGACTGGCGATGCGCGTCACGTACCAGGGCCGGCTTTCCGCCACGCGATAAGCGCGGTTGAGCGAAATGCGCAGCGCCTCGACGCCATTGGAGGCGAAATAGGCCGCAGCCAGCACCGAAACGGTGAGCAACCCGCCGCGCGGCGTCGTCAGCACCTGCACGATCTCGTCGGCGATCGGCTTTGCGATCGACGGCGGCCAGGTGTCGAAGATCAGATGCACGGCCGTGGTGGCGAACTGGTCGGCGCCCAGAAAGCTGCCGAGCGCGGTGCCGAAGATCAGGAACGGGAAGATCGCGAGCAGCGACGACAGCGCGACATGGCTGGCCATCGCCCAGCCGTCGTCGTCGCTGAAATGCCACAGCGCATCGAATGTGACCTTCCAGGCCATACGCAGGAACAACGGCATCCGGTCTCCGCTCTCAAGGGCACGCCGCCCCGTCCTCCGGGATACGCAACGCGCCGCGATTTGGTTTCATGCACGTTCATCGATGTCGTCGCCGGCGTGGCGATCCGCCACGCGGCGCAAGCCCAACTGCCGCAAGATTGTCACCTGCCTGCGAATATGGGAAACCAGCGCTCCAAGTCCACCTGCCCATGTCCATATACCCATGCGCAAAGCCCGAAGCGACCGAGAGCCCATGACAGACAGCCCCCATCGGGACCGGCCCGCCATCATCGTCACGGGATGCTCCTCCGGCATCGGCGCCTATGCGGCAAGGGCGCTCGCCCGCGATGGCTGGCGCGTCTTCGCCACCGTCCGCCGGGAGGAAGACCGTGTCGGCCTCGAAGCCGAGGGCATCGAGACCTTCCTCATGGACTACACCCGCACGGAGACGATCGCGGCCATGGTCGAGGCGGTTCTGGCGCGCACCGGCGGTCGGCTGGATGCGCTGTTCAACAACGGTGCCTACGGGCAGGCCGGCGCGGTCGAGGATCTGCCGACGGAGGCGTTGCGCCTGCAGCTCGAGACCAACGTCATCGGCTGGCACGACCTTACACGCCGCGTCATCCCGGTCATGCGGGCGCAGGGCCACGGCCGTATCGTGCAATGCTCCTCCATTCTCGGCATCGTGCCCTACCGGTGGCGCGGCGCCTACAATGCGTCGAAGTTCGCCATCGAGGGCCTGTCGCTCACCCTGCGCATGGAGCTTGCCGGCACCGGCATCGCGGTCAGCCTGATCGAGCCCGGCCCGATCGAGTCGCGCTTCACGGCCAATGCCGTTACGCATATCCGCCGCCATATCGATCTCGAAGGCTCGGTGCACCGCGATGAATATGTCCGGCAGATGCGCCGGCTGACCGGCGAAGGCGGCCCGTCCCGGGGCAAGCTCGGGCCGGAGGCGGTTTATGCCGTTCTTGTGAAAGCCTTGACGGCAAAACGCCCGCGGCCGCACTATATTGTGACTCAACCGGCCAAACAGGGCGCACGGTTGAAGAAACTTCTTCCGGCGGGCCTGTTCTATCGCATTATCGGGCGCCTCGGCTGAGCGGCCGGATCCTCTCTGGTGGGACGGCAAGCGGCCGTCAGAAAGACTGCGCATGAGTTCCTTCCTTACCGGCCTCACTCTGCTCGTGATGGGCCTCGTCGTCATCGTGCTGATCCGTGGCCTGATCACCATGGCCAAGGGCGGCAGCGGCAACGCTTCCAACAAGCTGATGCAGGCCCGCGTCCTGCTCCAGGCGGTCGCCATCGGCCTGATCATGCTCACCCTCTGGATTACCGGGGGAGGACGCTGACATGGTCAAGCTCAACAAGATCTACACCCGCACCGGTGACGACGGTACGACAGGCCTTGCCGCCGGACCGCGCCGCCTGAAGAACGATCTGAGGGTCGAATGCTACGGCACGATCGACGAGGCGAATGCCGCGATCGGCATGGCGCGCCTGACGACATCGAGCGAGCCGGAGGTCGACGCGATGCTGAAGCGCATCCAGAACGATCTCTTCGATCTCGGAGCGGATCTCTCGACGCCGGATACGGGCGAGACGCTGCCCTACGAGCCGCTGCGCATCGTCGCCGGTCAGGTCGCGCGGCTGGAAGGCGAGATCGACCGTCTGAATGCCGATCTCGAGCCGCTGCGCTCCTTCGTGCTGAACGGCGGAACGCCGGCTGCAGCCCACTTGCACCTCGCACGCACCATCGCGCGCCGGGCCGAACGCGCCATGGTCGCTCTCTCCCACACCGACGGGGAGACGGTCAGCCCGGCGGCGCTCGAATATGTCAACCGCCTCTCCGACTTCCTCTTCGTGGCAGCCCGCTGGCTGAACGATCGCGGCCGCGGCGACGTGCTCTGGGTGCCCGGTCTCACAAGGTGAGGCCCGGGCTTACGCGGTAAGGCCGCCTGCGCCGGAGGAGACACCATGTTCATACCGCTTCACGATCGCAACAACCTGAAGCACATCCGTCTGCAGGTCGTGACGATCGGGCTGATCCTTGCGAACGTGGTGATCTTCTTCCTCACAGGGCCTCTGTTCGTGGAGGCCTCCACCGTCAATGCCGATCTTCTCGGCTTCGGCTACATCCCCGCGCTGATCTTCGGCGATGCGACGCTGGCACCCGGCATCGCCGTCGTGCCGGAGGCCGCAACTCATATCACCTATGCCTTTCTGCATGCCGATCTCTACCACCTCGGCACCAACATGCTCTTCCTCTGGGTGTTCGGCGACAATGTGGAAGACGCGCTGGGGCACGTCCGCTTCCTGATCTTCTACCTTGCCTGCGCGGCGGCCGGCGCCGTCGTTCATGGTCTGGTCGTGCCCTATTCGCAGGCGCCGCTGATCGGCGCATCCGGCGCCGTTTCCGGCGTGGTCGCGGCCTATTTTCTTCTGCACCCGCGCGTCCGCGTCTGGGTGCTCGTCCTCTTCCGCATCCCCCTGCCCTTGCCCGCCTTCATCCCGCTCGCCCTCTGGATCGCCCAGCAGTTCTACATGCTCGCGGTCGATCCCTCGGCCGACGTCTCCTGGGGCGCCCATGTCGGCGGCATCATCGCCGGCCTGCTGCTGGTCCTCGTCATGCGCCGCAAGGGCGTTCCCCTCTTCGACCGGGTCGTCGTCGTGCCCAAGGCCGTGCGCCTCGTGGACGCGCCGCCGCGCGACCTCCCGCCGCCGCAGGCTGGAGCGGGCCCCTGGGGCACGCGACCGTGAAGCAGGGCGCCGGACATCTCCACCAGAATTTTCGCACGAACTATTGACGTGCACGTAAAGGTCAGTAATTTACGCATCGGGACCGGGAGCACGTTCAGGCAAGATTGCAATTGTGGTGAAAACGCGTATCGATGTCGCCAATCGACTGACGGGGCGGCGTGGGAATATGCGATCTCACGATGCACGCGCCTGAAAAGCTTGCGGATTTGAGATCGGCGCCGAGAGGCGCCACACGGGAACCAGACGTGCTGACATACGCGACCCGGTATCAGCACGTCGAAGGCTCGCCGGGGCATCCGGCCCGGCCTCACTGCTGAGATGAACTGCCGAGATTCGATGAAGGAAGGCTCCATGAAAATTCTTGTCACCGTGAAGCGCGTCGTTGACTACAACGTCAAGATCCGCGTCAAGCCGGACGGTTCCGGCGTCGAGCTTGCCAATGTGAAGATGTCGATGAACCCCTTCGACGAAATCTCCGTGGAAGAAGCGCTGCGGCTGAAGGAAGCCGGCAAGGCGACGGAAGTGGTCGTCGTCTCGATCGGCCCGGCCAAGGCCGAGGAAACGCTGCGCACTGGGCTTGCCATGGGCGCGGACCGCGCGATCCTCGTCGAGACCGATGCGGCCGTGGAGCCGCTGGCGGTCGCCAAGATCCTCAAGGGCGTGGTCGAAGCCGAACAGCCTTCGCTCGTCATCGTGGGCAAGCAGGCGATCGACGACGACTCGAACCAGACGGGCCAGATGCTGTCCGCGCTGCTCGGCTGGAGCCAGGGCACCTTCGCCTCCAAGGTCGAGCTCGGCGCCGACACGGCAACCGTGACCCGCGAAGTGGATGGCGGCCTGCAGACGATCGACATCAAGCTTCCTGCCGTCGTCACGACGGATCTGCGCCTCAACGAGCCGCGCTACGCTTCCCTGCCCAACATCATGAAGGCGAAGAAGAAGCCGCTCGACAAGAAGACGCCGGCCGATTTCGGCGTCGACACCACGCCGCGCCTGACCGTTCTGAAGACGGAAGAGCCCGCCGGCCGCAAGGCAGGCATCAAGGTGGCCTCGGTCGCCGAACTGGTCGACAAGCTGAAGAACGAAGCCGGCGTGCTCTAAGGCCCGATCGGGAAGGTCCGCCGCCGGCCCGCAGCGTCCAGCGCGGCACCCTTCCCGTCAAATGCCCTTGCACGCGATGTGCTGCCGGATACCCCGTCGAGGCCGACGGCTGGATGCCGCGCAGCGAAGACAGATTGAGACTTTGAGGAGAACACACGACATGGCCATTCTTCTTCTGGCGGATCATGACGGTCAGACCGTTTCCGACGCCACTGCCCGTACCATCAGTGCCGCAACCGCAATCGGCGGCGATATTCACGTTCTGGTCGCCGGCGTCGGCGCGGATGCCGCAGCAGCAAGCGCTGCTGCACTCTCCGGCGTGGCCAAGGTCCTGCTCGCCAACGATGCGGGCCTGGCCAACAACCTCGCCGAGCCGCTCGCAGCCCTGCTGGTATCGCTCGCCGGCAGCTACGACGTGCTGATCGCGCCGGCCACCTCGGTCGGCAAGAACGTCATGCCGCGCGTCGCCGCCCTGCTCGACGTCGCCCAGATCTCCGAAATCACCGAGGTCGTCTCGGCCGACACGTTCAAGCGGCCGATCTATGCCGGCAACGCCATCCAGACCGTGCAGTCGGGCGATGCCAGGAAGGTCATCACCGTACGCACCTCGACCTTCTCGCCGGCCGCGGCCGGCGGTTCGGCACCGGTCGAGACCGTCTCTGCAGCAGCCGATCCGGGTCTCTCCACCTTCGTGGGCGATGCCCTCTCCTCGTCCGACCGTCCGGAACTCACCTCGGCGAAGATCATCGTCTCCGGCGGCCGTGCGCTCGGCTCGGCGGAAAAATTTCAGGAAGTCATCCTGCCGCTCGCCGACAAGCTCGGCGCCGCCGTCGGCGCAAGCCGTGCCGCGGTCGATGCAGGATACGCCCCGAACGACTGGCAGGTCGGCCAGACCGGCAAGGTCGTCGCACCGCAGCTCTACATCGCCTGCGGCATCTCCGGCGCCATCCAGCACCTCGCCGGCATGAAGGACTCGAAGGTCATCGTCGCCATCAACAAGGATGAGGAAGCCCCGATCTTCCAGGTCGCCGATTACGGCCTCGTCGGCGACATCTTCACCGTCCTGCCGGAACTCGAAAAGGCTCTGTAAGCCGGACACACCGAGAATTGAACGGCCGCGTCCCCACGATGCGGCCGTTTTGCATTCGAAGACACGCAAACAGCGACGGAAAGCACTGGCAAAAATGGCGGCCAGCCGGTATCACTTTGACGCAGGCCTTCAGTGGTCCTGAACGTCGGCTGCGATTGGGGAACATCGGCTTGATGATCAAGAATGTCGGAATCGTCGGTGCGGGACAAATGGGCTGCGGCATTGCGCAGGTCGCCGCGATGGCAGGGTACAAGGTGCACCTCTACGACATCGCACCCGACCGTATCGAGGCCGGCCTCGCCACGATCAACGGCAATATGGCCCGCCAGGTTTCCTCCGGAAAACTGACCGAGGACGAGCGCAAGAAGGCGCTGACGCTGATCAAGGGCTCCGCCGACCTGACGGATCTTTCGCCGGCCGACCTCGTCATCGAGGCCGCCACCGAAGACGAAGCCATCAAGCGCAAGATCTACGTCGCCGTCTGTCCGGTGCTCAAGCCGGACGCCATTCTCGCCACCAACACCTCCTCCCTCTCGATCACCCGTCTTGCCTCCGCCACGGATCGCCCCGAGCGTTTCATGGGCATCCACTTCATGAACCCGGTCCCGGTGATGAAGCTCGTGGAACTGGTGCGCGGCATTGCAACCGAGGAGGGCACCTTCGCCTCGGCCCGTCAGTTCGTCACCGCCCTCGACAAGACCATCACGGTTGCGGAGGACTTCCCGGCCTTCATCGTCAACCGCATTCTCCTGCCGATGATCAACGAGGCAATCTACACGCTCTACGAAGGCGTCGGCACCGTCGATGCCATCGACACCGCCATGAAGCTCGGCGCCAATCACCCCATGGGCCCGCTGCAACTGGCGGACTTCATCGGCCTCGACACCTGCCTGTCGATCATGCAGGTCCTTCACGACGGCCTCGCCGACAGCAAGTACCGCCCCTGCCCGCTCCTGGTGAAATATGTCGAGGCCGGCTGGCTCGGCCGGAAGTCCGGTCGCGGCTTCTACGACTATCGGGGGGAAACCCCGGTGCCCACGCGATAAACCACTCCGCGTTGTATTGACGATTACGCATATTGAATGCAATCGTGAGTTCGCCTTCTTCGAAGTGCGGAGCTCTCATGATTGCGCAAACGACAGAACCTGATCGGACTTTCGGACTCCGGTCCTCTCGTCATGCAACGGCGCGGCTTGTCGGCACCCTCGTCGTCCTCCCCAATCTCGTCTTCCTGGCGGCCATGCCCTTTTACGTGGCCATCCGTACGATCTCGCCATTCCTCTACGTGCTCGCCGGAACCGCCGCCTACTTCCTTCCGGGATGGGCGGCCTATCCCGTCTTCGGGTTGGCCGCGCTGCTCGATACCGCCCTCGTCGCCATGGTGGCCTTCCATCTGCCGGTGGGCGATGCTCTCGACACGCTCGGCTTTCTCGCCACCATCGATGTCGCGGCCTCCGCCTTCTATGTCGCGCTCATCCTGACGATGGTCGGCATGGCGCTTCTCACGGCGTGGCTGTTCAACAGGTTTCGCGCCGACGTCACGCTCGCCTCGCCCACGGCCGTAGCCTTTGCCGCGCTCGCCGTGGTCGGCCTCGATGTCGTCGTCAATCAGCCCTTCATGGACGCGCCACCGGCGTTCGACAGCGCCGTCCTGCAGAACGACCTGACGGCGGAGACGATCGCGGCATCCGGCCACAACCTGCTCTTCGTCGTGGTCGAGGGCCTTGGCGCCTTTGCCGACCCGCAGGACCGGGCGCTTCTCAGCCAGATCCTGCAGAAGGAAACGCTCGGCGGCCGCTATCAGCTGACCAGCGGCACGACACGCTATTCCGGCTCCACCACCGGCGCCGCCGCGCGGGAGCTGTGCGGCCACTGGGGCAGCTGGCGCGATTTTCTGGGCGACCAGCCTATCGACTGCCTGCCGCGTCGCCTGAGCGAAAAAGGCCTGAGCACGCACGCCTTCCACGGCTATTCGCGCGAGATGTTCCTGCGCTATCACTGGTATCCGCAGATCGGCTTCCAGCACAGCACCTTCATGGAGGACATGGCGGCCGAGATCCCGAGCCCCACGCCGTCGCGCTGCGGCACGGTCTTCAAGGGGCTCTGCGACACCGAAATCGCCGGCGTGCTGGATTCGGCACTGAAGGCCGATCCGGACCGGCAGAAATTCGTCTACTTCCTGACGCTGAACACGCATATCCCGTATGAGCCCTCCGCGAGCGACCGGCTCGGCTGCGCCACCATGGCGCCGGCCATCGGCAACCGCACGGTGTGCGAGCTGACGAACCTGTGGAGCGACCTCTTCCGCTCGCTGGCAGCCGTAGCGCGCGATCCCGATCTGCCGCCGACCGACATCCTCATCGTCGGCGATCACCAGACCCCGCTCTGGGAACGCGCCGCCCGCCGCCATTTCAAGCCCGGTCTCGTGGATTGGTACCTGCTGCGCAGCACATCGCCGGGCCTGGCGGCGGCAGGAACCGGAACGACCTCAGGAGCCGGCGCCCGCTGACGCGGCAGCGCGCACCAGTGCGCGCCCCTCTTCGCCATCCCAGGCCGCCGGCCCGTTCATGGCGGAAAGCAGGCACCCCTTGTCATCGAGCAGCACGGTCACCGGCAGGCCGAAGGCCAGCCCCTCCTTCTTCAGGCCGTTGAAGACGCCCATGGAGGCGTCCCGATAGGGTTTCAGCGCCGTGACACCGGTCTCCGAGAGAAACGCCCTCGGCTTTTCGTCGCTGCCGGTGTCGATATTGACGGCCACGACCTCGAAACGGTCGCTTCCCTCGGCTTTCTCCAGCCTGTCCAGCGCCGGCATTTCCTCGCGGCAGGGCACGCACCACGTGGCCCAGAGATTGAGCAGCACCGTGCGCCCCTTGAAATCGGCCAGCGTCAGGTCCTTGCCCGCCCCGTCCTTGAACGCGAGGCCTTCGAGGAGCCGGGGCCGGTCGGCGGGTGCCATGGCGGCGACCTGCCCCTTCATCAGCGGCGTCAGACCGGCGATCTTGGGCGCTGCCGCGGCGCACGGACCGGCATCACCTTGGGAAGCGACCTCCGGAGCATTGCCAGACCCGCTTTGCCTGACGTATACCGCAGCCGCACCGGCGATCAGGCCCAGAAGGGCCGCAAGCGCCACGAGCCGCAGGGCGGAGCGGGGTTTCCCCGAGTCTGTCATGTCGGTTTTCAAGACTTGTACCTTTTTGAGGAACGGATATCTGCGATGGCCGACGGCGCTTCCGAGACGAAAACCTCCAACCAGATGTGGGGCGGTCGTTTCGCGTCCGGACCCGATGCCATCATGGAGGAGATAAACGCCTCCATCGGCTTCGACAAGAAGCTCTATGCCCAGGATATCCGCGGCTCCAAGGTTCATGCCGAAATGCTGGCGCATCAGGGCATCATTTCGGTCGCCGACAAGGACGCCATTCTCGGGGGCCTCGACACGATCCTGTCGGAGATCGAAGCCGGGACCTTCGAATTTTCCCGCCGCCTCGAAGACATCCACATGAACGTCGAATCGCGGCTCGCAACGCTGATCGGCCCTGCGGCCGGCCGGCTGCACACGGCGCGCTCGCGCAACGATCAGGTCGCGCTCGACTTCCGCCTCTGGGTGAAGGAAGAGCTGCAGAAGGTCGAGACCGCGCTGACCCGCCTCATCGCCGCCTTCCTCGATCGCGCCGAGGAACATGCCGATACGGTCATGCCCGGCTTCACGCACTTGCAGACGGCGCAGCCGGTGACCTTCGGCCATCACTGCATGGCCTATGTCGAAATGTTCGGCCGGGACCGCGCCCGCGTGCGCCACGCCATCGAGCATATGGACGAAAGCCCGATCGGCGCCGCGGCGCTGGCCGGCACCGGCTTTCCGATCGACCGCCACATGACGGCGAAGGCACTCGGCTTCTCCGGCCCGACACGCAATTCCATCGACACCGTCTCCGACCGCGATTTCGCGCTGGAGTTCCTGTCGATCGCCGCCATCTCCGCCACCCACCTGTCGCGCCTGGCTGAAGAGATCGTCATCTGGTCGACGCCGCAGTTCGGCTTCGTCCGCTTGTCGGATGCCTTTTCCACCGGCTCCTCCATCATGCCGCAGAAGAAGAACCCGGATGCCGCCGAACTGGTGCGCGCCAAGACCGGCCGCATCAACGGCTCGCTGATCGCCCTTCTCACCATCATGAAGGGCCTGCCGCTCGCCTATTCCAAGGACATGCAGGAAGACAAGGAACAGGTCTTCGACAGCGCCGAAAGCCTGGAGCTGGGCCTCGCCGCTATGACCGGCATGGTCCGCGACATGACCATCAACACCGAGCGCATGAAAAAGGCGGCCGGCTCCGGCTTTTCCACCGCCACCGACCTTGCCGACTGGCTGGTCCGCGAAGCCGGCCTGCCCTTCCGCGATGCGCACCACGTGACGGGCCGGGCCGTGGCGCTGGCCGAGAGCAAGGCCTGCGACCTCGGCGAACTCAGCCTTTCCGACCTCCAGGCCATCCACGCGGCGATCACCGACAAGGTCTTCGATGTCCTCACCGTCGAGGCCTCCGTCGCCAGCCGCACCTCCTTCGGCGGCACAGCACCCGCCGAAGTCCGCCGCCAGATCGCCTGGTGGCGCGCGCGCAACTGAAACGACCCAGCCCAGGATCCCGGGAAACCCATTCGTTTTCCCGGGCGATCCATCAGAATTTCGAACGTGCGCGGCCCTTGAAAAACAGCTAAGAGGAACCGCCCGCCTTCGCAAAGGACCCGCGACGATGACATTCCGGACTGCCGCCCTGACGGCGCTGCTTCTGACGGCAACGGTGCTGACGGCCTCCGGCTGCGGCCGCAAGGGGGATCTCGAACGTCCGAGCGTCGCCCGCGCGCAGGCCGCGAAAGAGGCGGGAAACACGACCCGCGCACCGTCGTCCGCCCCGTCCGCGCTCGTGCGCCCGGCCGGCGGCGCCGCGCCGGCCAGCGCCGCCGTGACCGGCAACGCCTCCACCCAGACGACGGCCGTCACGCAGATGAACGTCGTTCCCGGGTCGGACAATGCGGCGGCCCGCAGCGGACGCACCGGCGACCAGACCGACGTCCCCGAGCGTCCCTTCCTCCTCGATCCGCTGCTCTGACAGCCATCTCAAGGCCCATCCCGTGAATCACTTCGAATATCGCGACGGCGTTCTGCACGCGGAAGACGTGCCGGTCACCGACATTGCCCGCGCCGTCGGCACACCTTTTTATTGCTACTCCACCGCAACGCTGGAGCGGCACTACGCCGTCTTCTCGAAGGCCTTCGCCGGCATCGACGCGCTCGTCTGCTATGCGATGAAGGCGAATTCCAACCAGGCCGTGCTGAAGACCCTCGGCCGTCTCGGCGCCGGCATCGACGTGGTCTCCGGCGGCGAACTGGCGCGCGCGCTCGCAGCCGGCATACCGGCCGAGCGCATCATGTTCTCCGGCGTCGGCAAGACGGCCGGCGAGATGGATCTGGCGCTGGAGGCCGGCATCTACTGCTTCAACGTCGAGTCCGAGCCCGAGCTCGAAGTGCTCAACGCCCGCGCCGTCCGGCTCAACCGTCAGGCACACGTCTCCTTCCGCATCAATCCGGATGTCGATGCCAAGACCCATGCCAAGATCTCGACCGGCAAGAAGGAAAACAAGTTCGGCATCGGCTTCGAGCGCGCCCGCGCCGTCTACGCCCATGCCGCGACCCTTCCCGGCATCAAGGTCACCGGCATCGACATGCATATCGGCAGCCAGATCACCGATCTGCAGCCGTTCGAGGATGCCTTCAAGGTGCTGCGCGATCTCGTGGAGACGCTGCGCGCCGATGGCCATGTCATCGACCATGTCGATGTCGGCGGCGGCCTCGGCGTGCCCTACAAGGAAGACAACAATCCCCCGCCTTTGCCGGATGCCTATGCGGCGATCGTCAAGAACCAACTCGCCGGCCTGAACTGCTGCATCGTCATGGAGCCCGGCCGCCTGATCGTCGGCAATGCCGGCATTCTGGTCACGGAAACGATCTATGTGAAGGATGGCGGGTCGAAGACCTTCGTCATCGTCGATGCCGCGATGAACGATCTCATCCGCCCGACCCTTTACGAGGCCTATCACGAGATCCGCCCGGTACGGATTTCCGCCGCCAACGCGCCGCGCATCACGGCCGATGTGGTCGGCCCGGTCTGCGAAACCGGCGACTATCTGGCGCTCGACCGCGAGATGGCCATGCCGCGCCCGGGCGATCTCTTCGCCGTCAGCACGGCCGGCGCCTATGGCGCCGTTCAGGCGGGCACCTACAATTCGCGGCTGCTGGTGCCGGAGGTCCTCGTCAACGGCAATCGCTTCCACGTGGTGCGGCCCCGCACCACCATCGAGGACCTCATCGGCCTCGACAGCCTGCCGGACTGGCTCTCCGACGACTGAGCCTTCCCGGCGCGCAGACGGGGACGTTCACGATTGCGTTCTCGCCCTCGTCTTCGCCACAAACAATGGTATCCTTGCCGGCAAACAGGCGTCGGACGCGCGCGGGAATCGCGTGACGACAGGCCCTGACCCATAAGCAGGACGGTACGCATGGCAGACTTCCGGCGGCAGACGAGTTCGGGCGGCAAAGACGGCGTTTCCGGCATGGCGCGCGCATTGGCGCGCAAACGCGGCTTCGCGCGGGCCGTCATCGTCGCCGAGCGTCTGGCGCCGCGCGCCCTTGCGCCCATCGCCGTTGCTTTCCTCTTTCTCTCGTCCGCCTGGTTCGGGCTCTTCCGCGCCGTGCCGCCGCTCGTCCATGCCGGGCTGCTCCTCGCCTTCGTCCTCGCCTTCATCGCGGCCCTCGTGCCGGTCTTCCGCGTCCGCCTGCCGGAGACGCAGGAGGCCGACCGTCTGCTCGAAGAGCGCAACGCTCTGCCGCATCAGGCCATCGGCGTACAGGACGACAGGCCGGCGACCGGCGGCGCCTTCGGGCAGGCCCTCTGGCTCGAACATCAGAGCCGCATGGCACGGATGATCGGCGCGCTCGAAACCGGCCTGCCACGGCCCGATATCGCCCGTCATGACGGCCTCGGCCTGCGGGCCCTGCCCGTGCTCCTTGTCGCCATCGCCTTCGCCTATTCCTATTCCAACCGCGCCGGGCTCGTGTCCGATGCCTTCCGCATTCCCGAAAACATCGTGGCGCCCCCAGATGTGCGCATCGATGCCTGGGTCACCCCGCCCGCCTATACCGGCCGCGCGCCCGTCTTTCTCACCGGCCGGCAGGACCAGCCGGCACCGGGCACGGAGGCCACCGAGGCGAGCCTGTTCCGCATCCCGCAATTCAGCGACGTCACCGTGCGCGTCACGAGCGCGGGTCCGGCCACCGACACCACGGTGACCTTCCTCGACAAGGGGTCGAGCGTGGCAACGCCGATCCCGCCGCAAAAGCCGGAGAAGACACCCGGGCAGGAGGCTGCGGCCGTCACGGCGGCGCCCGCTTCGCAAGGCCCGGCCAACGCGCCGATTGACAACAGCACCCATCTTTACAAGATCACCCGCGACGGCACGCTGACGGTCGGCCGGGAGACCTGGCAGTTCGCCGTCATTCCCGATGCCGTGCCGGACATCGCCTTCGACGGCACGCCCCGCGCCACGGTCAATGCCGCGCTGGAGATCCCCTTCCTCGCCAAGGACGATTACGGGCTGAGCGAGGCCTTCGCCGAGATCGTGCCGACCGAAGCAGCGCCGGCCGAAGCGACGCCGCTCTATCCCGCGCCCGAATATCGCCTGGACCTGCCCCGCCGCAACGCCAAGGATGCCAAGGCGACCGCCAGCCGCAACCTGTCGGAACATCCGCTGGCCGGCAAGCGCGTGCGCATCACGCTGGTCGCGCGCGACGCCGCCGGCCAGGAGGGCCGCAGCGCGCCGCAGGAGATGATCCTGCCCGCCCGCCGCTTCACCCAGCCGCTCGCCGGCGCGGTCGCCGAAGAGCGCCAGGTCATGGCGCTGAACAGCAAGGACCTGCCCCGCGCGATCGAGCTCAACGACGCGCTGAACATCCACCCGGAAGACAACATCCCCAACCTCACCCATTTCCTCCTGCTGCAATCCGCCAAGGGCCGGATGGAGCTTGCGCGCGACGACGAGATGATGCGTGGCACCGCCGATTATCTCTGGGAGGTCGCGCTCGGCATCGAGGACGGCAACCTGTCGCTGGCCGAGCGCAACCTGCGCGCGGCCCAGCAGAAGCTGTCGGACGCGCTGGAGCGCAATGCGTCGGACGAGGAGATTGCCAAGGCGATGCAGGAACTGCGCGAGGCGATGAAGGCGTTCATGCAGGCGCTCGCCGAACAGGCGATGAAGAACCCGCAAATGGCGGCCCGCCCCAACATGGAGAACATGCTGAGCAGCAAGGATCTGGACAAGATGATGGACCAGATCGAGAATCTCGCCAAGTCGGGCTCGAAGGATCAGGCGCGCCAGATGCTCTCGGAAATGCAGCGCATGATGAACAATCTGCAGGCCGGCCGCACGCCGCAGGACATGCAGCAGGGCCAGGACAATAGCGAGATGCGCCAGCAGATGGACAAGCTCGGTCAGCTGATGCAGGAGCAGCAGCGCCTGATGGAACAAACCTTCAAGCACGATCAGGCCCTGCGCAACCGCATGCAGATGGGCGACCCGTTGACGGACGAGAACCTGTTCGAGCAGCAGCCCGGCGACCAGAACCAGCAGCAGGGCCAACAACCGCAGGATCAGCAACAGCAGGGCGGCGACCCGACCGAGCAGATGACCGAGGAGCAGCTGCGACAGGCGCTGAAGGATCTTCAGGGCCAGCAGCAGGCCCTGGAAAAGCAGCTCGGCGAGCTGCAGAAGGGCCTCGAAGGCATGGGCATCAAGCCCGGCAAGGGCTTTGGCCAGGCCGGTCGCGAGATGAAGGGCGCCGCGGGCCAGCTCGGCGAAGGTCAGGGCGAACAGGCCGTCGGCAGCCAGGGCCGCGCGCTGCAGGCGCTGCGCGAAGGCGCCCAGGACATGATGAACCAGATGAGCCAGGGTCAGGGCCAGGGGCAAGGTCCCGGCCAGGGCGTGCCCCAGTACGGCCAGAACGGCCGCGACCCCCTCGGCCGCCGCCAGCAGAATCCCGGCCCCGATTTCGGCGATCAGGTCAAGGTGCCCGACGAGATCGACACCCAGCGCGCCCGCGAAATCCTCGACGAAATCCGCCGGAGACTGGGCAACACCGTTTCGCCGGAGGTGGAGCGGCAGTATCTGGAGCGATTGCTGGATATCCGGTGAGGTGTTTGGGGTTGCGGCTGCCCCTCATCCGCCTGCCGGCACCTTCTCCCCGCACGCGGGGCGAAGGGAGATGTGGCAGCCGATCGCTCTAAAAGCGGAACTTAGAGGTGGTCAAACGATCACCACACGTCCCTTCTCCCCGCCCGCGGGGAGAAGGTGGCGGCAGCCGGATGAGGGGCTGCCACAACCTCAGAGTCAAACAATCTCAAGCCGCCAGTGCCACAGCGACCGCCTTGCGGATATCCGGCAGGCTGAACGGCTTGGCGACGACATCGATGATCTTGTCCGCGAGGTCGTCGGCGCGTTCGCGCTGTTCAGCATAGCCGGTCATCAGCAGGATCTTCAGCTTGGGAAAGGCGGCTGCGGCTTCGTGCGCAAGGGCGATGCCGTCCATGACGGGCATGCGGATATCGGAGAGGAGAAGGTCGAACGGCGCGCCGTGCAGGTGCTCGAGGCCCTCGGCGCCATCGCCCGCCTGCACCACGTCGTGCCCGTCCATCTGCAAGGCACGCGCGACGAAGCGGCGAAGGGAATCCTCGTCCTCGGTGATCAGGATCTTTGCCATCATGGCCTCCTACGGTTCGGAGGCCTACAAAGCGCAGAGTTTCCTTTGAAAACCGTAAAGAGCGGAGCGGCCGAGCGTCAGATCCTGTCGGCGTCCCCGGTGACCACGCCCACGAAGGGCAGCTCGCGGAAGGCATAGGCGACGTCCATGCCGTAGCCGACGACGAAGTAGTCGGGGCATTCGAAGCCGACGAAATCCGCCTCGAAATCGACCTCGCGCTTCACCTTCTTGTCGAGCAGCACGGCGATCGACACCGATTTCGCGCCGCGCTCCAACATCAGATCGCGCGCAAAGCGCAGGGTGCGGCCGGATTCCAGAATGTCGTCGATCAGGAGCACGTCGCGGCCGCGCGGGTCGCTGTCGATGTCCTTGATGATCTTCACACCGCGCGAGACCGTGCCCGTGCCGTAGCTCGACAGCGTGATGAACTCGACCTCCGGCGCAAGCCCCGCATGGTGCATGGCACGGATGAGGTCGGCCGCGAAGATGAAGGAGCCCTTAAGCACCGAGATGACCAGAAGGTCGTCATTGCGGCCCTTCACGATCTCGGCCGCCATCTCCGTGTTGCGCGTGGCAATCACGTCCGGCGAAAACAGCGTCTCGATCATCTTTCCGCGAACGACGGGCATGGCAGCAGCTCCAGGCGACGGGGCGCCGTCCGGCATCCCCCAAAGCTTGGCGTTAGCACAGTCAGCGCGGCGAAGCACCCGTCTCGGCAAAGGAAATTTGCACGATGGGCGCCGATCCACCGGCATGCGGCAGGCGCGCGGAGAAGGCGCGGCGTTCGCCCGGGGCCAGCACGCGGCTGCCGGCCAGCTGGCCCTCGGCCGTCATGCGACGGCCCGACCCGGCGACATCGACCCGGATTTCCGGGATCTCGCGCGGTGCGGCCGTCGGATTGACCACGGTGCCGTAGACGGCAACGACCTTCAGGCCGCTCGTATCCTGTAGCTCCGTGTGCACATCGCCGAAGCCGAGCGCCGGTGCGGCCTGCGGCGCGCTGGGCGCCAGCGTGATCGCCAGCCCGAAGGCAGCCGCGCAGAGCCCGATCGTCAGCGCGGCGAAGACGCGTGGCGGGATGCGATGCAACCGCTGTTCGACGGCGCGGAACAGACCGGAACCACCAGGCTTGCCGGACCGGGCCTTGACGGACGCCTGCGATGCGGCGCGGGACGCAGGCGCGCGGGACAGCGGCACGACCTCGAAAACGGCATCGACCGCGTCGGTCGGGCGCAGCACGCGCGGGGCGGGACGCGCCGCCGGCCGCGTCCGTTCCGGCGGCAAAAGATCAACCTTGCGCGAAGCGCTCGAAAAGCCGGCCATGCATCGTCCTCCGCGGCGCGCTCGCCCGAAGACGAGGAATTCCTTGCCGAAAGGTAAAGACGAAGGGTTAACAGAACGGAAACGTGGCTTCGCAACGCCCTCGCGAAAGGTCAGGACGCCACCATGGCCCTCAAAGCGACGTTTTTGCGTGGGACGTTAAAGGGAAAATTAACCAGTGTTTAACCATGCTGGCCGGATCGCGCCCGCACTTGGCGGTAGAGCGTCCATCTCAGAGGCTGGAAGTTGATTCATTTCGAGAACGTCGGATTGCGCTACGGCATGGGACCGGAAATTCTCCGCGACCTGACCTTCGACATCCCGCGCAAGTCCTTCCAGTTCCTCACCGGCCCCTCGGGCGCCGGCAAGACCACGCTGCTGCGCCTTCTGTTCCTGTCGCTGCAGCCGACGCGCGGCCTCATCCGCATGTTCGACCGCAACATCGCCTCCATCCCGCGCGACGAACTGCCCATGCTCCGTCGCCGCGTCGGCATCGTCTTTCAGGACTTTCGCCTTCTCGATCACCTCACCACCTATGAGAACGTCGCTCTGCCGCTGCGTGTCCGCGGCAAGGACGAATCCTCCTATCGCTCCGACGTGCTGGAGCTTCTCGGCTGGGTCGGCCTCGGCGAGCGGATCAACGTTCTGCCGCCGGTTCTCTCGGGCGGGGAAAAGCAGCGCGCCGCCATCGCCCGCGCGCTCATCGACCGGCCGGAAATCCTGCTCGCCGACGAGCCGACCGGCAATGTCGATCCGCCCATGGCCCGCCGCCTGCTCAACCTGTTCATGGAGCTGAACCGCCTCGGCACCGCCGTCGTCATCGCGACGCACGATCTCTCGCTGATGGATCAGGTGGAAGCGCGCCGCATGATCCTGTCGCAAGGGCGGCTCGACATCTATGACTGACGCCCGCAAGACGCCGCCCAAAACCGTGAAGGCGCCCGCCCGCAGCACGCAGGCGGAAACGGAAGGGCGCAAGGCGCCCATGCGCGTCCGCCCGATGGCGCCCATCGTGCCGCCGGTCAACGTCTCGGGCAATGCGCTCATGCTCGTCATCGCCATCATGTCCTTCCTCGCCTGCCTCACGCTCGGCGCAGTCTCCATGGTGCGCTCGACGGCCGAAAGCTGGCAGAGCGAGATCTCCCGCGAGGTGACGATCCAGATCCGGCCCGAGGAAGGACTGGACATGGAAAAGGCCCTGCGCGACGCGCGCGATATCGCGCTGACCTTCGACGGCACCGTCAACGGCAATATCGTCGATCGCACCGCAACCGCCCGCCTGCTGGAGCCATGGCTCGGCGAAGGCCTCGATATCGACGAGCTGCCGGTGCCCCGCCTCGTCATCATCACCATCGACGAGCGCAACCCGCCCGATTTCGCCGGAATGCGCGCGCGGCTGACGGGCGAAATCCCGCAGGCAACGCTCGACGATCACCGGACCTGGGTGGACCGGCTGGTGGCCATGGCGCACACGACCGCGCTCATCGGCACGGGGGTGCTCACCCTCGTCTTCTCCGCCATGGTCCTCACCGTCATCTTCGCCACGCGCGGCACGCTGTCGGGCAACCGCCACATCGTCGAGGTGCTGCACTTCGTGGGTGCCGAGGCAAGCTTCGTCGCCTCCGAGTTCCAGAAGCATTTCCTGAAGATCAGCTTCAAGGGCGCGGGCGCGGGCGGGCTGCTGGCCGCGCTGTCCTTTGCCCTGGCCGGCTGGTGGCAGTCGCGCTCGCTCGCCACGCCCCAGAGCGATCAGGCCACGGCCCTCTTCGGCACCTTCACGATCGGTTACACCGGCTATCTCGGCATCGCCGCCATCATGCTCGTCATCGCGCTCCTCACCACGCTCACGGCGCGCTTCACGGTCATGCGCACCATCTACGAAATCGACCGCATCCGCTCCGACCCGGCCCGGGCCGATCTCATTCCGAATTCCTGACATGCCGATCTGCGCGCCCTTACCGTCTCCCGTTTTCCGCGCTTCACCCCGCGAAGCCATCGTTAAGGCGCAAAGCGGGTTCACTGGTCGCACAGCATCGCAACACCCGTCCCGTCGCGCCGCGGACATCCGGCGCAACGGTGGAAGAACATCATGATGGCGGACGAAACCTCCGAAGCGGAGACTTCCGGCGAAACCGAGCGCAGGCGCCTTGCCCGGCGAACGCGCCGGCATGTCAGCTTCCGGCGGCAGCTCGCCCGCCTGACCTTCTATGTCCTGCTGATGGTGGCCGGCTGCGGCACGGCGAGCCTTCTCTATTTCGCCGATCAGGTGGCCTCGCTCCAGCCGCCGGCCAACCCCAAGGCCGATGCCATCGTGGTTCTCACCGGCGGGTTCCAGCGCATCGACCAGGCGGTCGATCTGCTCAAGGCCGGTGCCGGCCAGCGCCTGCTGATCTCCGGCGTGCACCCCACCACCACCAGCAGCCAGATCCGCCGCAACACCCAGAGCTCCGCCGATCTCTTCCGCTGCTGCGTCGATATCGGCCACGATGCCATCGACACGATCGGCAATGCACACGAAACCGCAAACTGGATCCGCAACAACGGCTACAGGAGCATCCTCGTCGTCACCAACAATTATCACATGCCCCGCAGCCTGCTGGAGCTTCGCCGCGCCAATCCGGGCATCGCCTTCGTGCCCTACCCGGTCGTCAATTCCGACCTGAAGAGCACGAACTGGATGGCCAATCCCATGGTGCTGAAATCGATCCTTACCGAATATGCCAAGCTGACCGTCGCGTCGCTGCGCGATCTCCTGGGCACACCGACGGACAGCGGCTTGCGGACGGAGCGCGCCCAGACCGGGCAATAGGCATGAGCACCGCCGCGCGCGAGATCCCGGTTTTCGTCGCGGCTTTATTGGTGTAGGCAGCCGGCAGGGCACGCTCGATCCGTGCTGCCGCTCGCTCTTCGAAAGCCGCCCATGATTCGCCTTCGCTCGGTCCTCTTCAACGTCGCCTTTTACGCCAATCTCATCCTGCGCAT
The DNA here is from genome assembly GCF_021168455.1 of Rhizobium quercicola. Taxonomy (NCBI): domain Bacteria; kingdom Pseudomonadati; phylum Pseudomonadota; class Alphaproteobacteria; order Hyphomicrobiales; family Rhizobiaceae; genus Rhizobium; species Rhizobium quercicola. Next base: position 156,685 of record NZ_JAJOZR010000010.1, on the reverse strand, counting down.
GATCGTGCTGACGCCGGTCTATTTTCTCGTGTCGCGCAAGACGTCCTGGTTCGTGCCGAAGAACTGGGCGCGCAGCAATCACTGGCTGATGCGGGTGATCGTCGGCACGACCTTCGAGATCGAGGGGCTCGACAACATTCCGAAGGACGGCGTCTATATCCTGGCCCCCAAGCACCAGTCCTTCTGGGACGTCTATGCCCTGCTGCCGTGGCTGTCGGATCCGTTCTTCATCCTCAAGCGCGAGCTGATGCGCATTCCGCTGTTCGGCTGGTATGTCGCCAAGCAGCGCATGGTGCCGGTGGACCGCAGCGCCCGCGGCCGGGCCATGGCCGCCGTCATGCAGCGCGCCAAGGCGGAAATCGCCACGGGCCGGCAATTGATCATCTATCCCGAGGGCACCCGTCGGTCGCCCGGCGCGCCGCCGGATTACAAATACGGTATCGCCCGTCTCTATCGCGATCTGCAGGTGCCCGTCGTGCCGGTGGCGATGCATCCCGGTCTCTTCTGGCCCCGCAGCACGACACTGCGATTCCCCGGCCACTTCAAGGTCCGCATTCTCCCGCCGATCGGTCCCGGACTGGACGCGGACACCTTCCTGAAAACGCTGATCGCGGTGACGGAAACCGCCAGCGACGAACTGCTCGTGGAAACCGTCCGCGACAACCCGCATCTCCCCCTGCCGGAGACCGCGCGCACGCGGCTTGCCGAACTCGGCGTCGCCGTGCCGGAGAAAAGCTAGCGCTTGGCGCGCAGCACCTGCACGCCGCGGCCGACCTCTTCCAGCCAGTGATCGCGGATGCCCATGGCGCGCAAATGGTCGAGCGTGTTCATGACATAATCGACATTCTCGCCCGAGCGCCCGCGCGCAGAGGCGACGATCAACGCCGCCTCATCGGCCTGCAGGGCGCCTGCATATTGCAGATGCGCCCGGTCGATCACATAGGCGACGGCCATGACCGTTCGCCCGTCGGCGAGCCGCAGCGGCAGCATACGCTCCTTGTAAACATGGGTGACCAGCTCGCGCTCGCGCAGATAGGCGATGACGTCCGCGCGATCCGCGGGCGCGATGCGGAACGCCATGCCGAGGCAGGAGCCGCCGAGGTCGAGGCCGAGCACCAGCCCGGGGCTCTCCGCCGTGCCGCGATGAACATGGGAGTGCACGCACAGCGCCCGGCGGTAGCCGAAAACCCGAGCCCGGGCCTGCTCGACGAAGGGAAAGCCCGGATTCCACATCAGCGAGCCATAGCCGAACACCCACACGTCGTCCGAATCCGTTACCACAAGGTCCGCCACAGAAGGTCCATCCCATCGTCGTCGTTCACAGGCCGGCCATCTCTGCCGGCCTGCCCTCCTACTGCAAAACGGCAGCAAGCGGAACGTGCCGGATCGGCCGCGCCTGCATTTTGGCGACGATGGCCACGACGGTCCGAGCGTCCGGCTATTTTTCCGCACGCATTCCGATCCGTGATGTTATGCGGTAGAAGACCGGCACGACGCAGCCTTGTCCGAGGGGTGCCGGCGCTGCCGGAGAGCGCCGTCCACCGCGCCGAAATCCAGACCGCCGACCGGAGACCCGCATGACACAGACAGCACCGCCGGCCGCAGGTCTCCGCATCAGGCGTCTCGGCATCGGCATCGCGATCTTTCTGGCGGTCTATAGCGGCATCTGGTTTCTCGCCGCCCATCAGATCGAGACGCGGCTCGCCAGCTTCCTCACCAGCCGCTCCGGTAGCGCGACGGCCCGCTGCGACGGCCTGACCGTTCGCGGCTTCCCGTTCCGCATCGGGCTGTTCTGCGATGCCGTGAAGGTGGACGATACCCAGCTCGGGGCTTCCGGCTCCGCGGGGGCTCTCCGGTCCGCAGCACAGGTCTACTGGCCGGGACACGCCGTCATCGAGGTGGATGGCCCGGCCGAACTGCGCTTTTCCCCCGGCATCGCGACATCCATGAACTGGCAGGCGCTGAAGGCGAGCATCCAGGCGACGTTCTCGGGCCTCAGCCGCACGTCCATCGTCTCCGAACGCCTGACCGGCACGCTGGTGCCCACGCCGGGCGAAGATGTGCTAGGCTTCGCCACGAGCCATACCGAGCTGCATCTGCGCCAGAATGCGGCGGATCTCGATGCCGCCGTCTCCATCACCGGCCTCGACCTGAAGCCCGGCAACGGCGCAAGCCTGCTGCCGCTGATGAATGCCGCCATCGACCTCACGGTCAAGGATCGCGCGACGGTGCTCGATCGCGGCGGCCTTTCGCGTCATGCCCTGCGCAACAGTGCAGGCGAGGTTCGCAACCTGACGCTCGACCTCGGAAACGGCATGGTGACGACCGCCAACGGCCCGTTCACCGTCGACGATCAGGGGCTGATCTCCGGCGCCTTCAAGGTGACGATGCAGGACGTTCAGGCGTGGCGCACGGCTCTGGCAACGGCCTTTCCGGAGAGCGAGAACATGCTCGATAACGCCGCCAACATGCTGACGGCGCTGGCCGCGGGCGGCAACGACACCACCGTCACGCTTAATGTGCGCGACGGCACCGCCTTCCTCGCCTTCATCCCCATCGGCGTGCTGCCGCAGCTCTGATCCAAGCCGTCAAGATATGGCGGGCGTCAGCTCTTCGCGTCCAGCGCATGGCGGCCGAAGTCCACCATGTCGGTATCCTGACCGGCCTGGATGATCGAGCGGCGGATCGCGCGGGTGCGGGTGAAGAGGTCGAACAGCTTGTCGCCGTCACCCCAGCGGATCGCCCGCTGAAGATAGGCGAGATCCTCGGAGAACCGCGACAGCATTTCGAGAATCGCGTCCTTGTTGTGCAGGCAGACGTCGCGCCACATGGTCGGGTCGGATGCGGCGAGACGCGTGAAGTCGCGAAAGCCCGAGGCCGAATATTTGATGACTTCAGATTCCGTCACCGTCTCCAGATCGTCCGCCGTCCCCACGATATTGTAGGCGATGATGTGCGGCAGATGGGAAACGATGGCGAGAACCTTGTCGTGGTGTTCCGGGTCCATCTCCTCGACATCCGAGCCGAGCGCCTCCCAGAAGGCACGCAGCTGCCCCTTGGCGGTCTCGTCGGTGCCGGCCGGCGGTGTCAGAATGCACCAGCGGCTCTTGAAAAGACCGACGAAGCCGGCATCCGGGCCGGAATATTCCGTTCCCGCAATTGGGTGGCCGGGAATGAAGTGAACGCCCTGCGGCATATGCGGCGCCATCTGCGCGATGACGGAGCCCTTGGTGGAGCCGACGTCGGTGACGATCGCCCCCGCTTTCAGATGCGGCGCGATCGCCTGCGCCACGGCACCGGACGCGCCGACCGGCACGGAGACGATGACGAGATCCGCATCCTCCACGGCCTCGCCGGCCGACAGCACATAGCGGTCGCCGAGACCGAGCACCTGCGCCCGGTCCAGCGTCTCGCGGCTGCGGGTCGAGATCGTCACCGAGGCCGAAAGCCCCTTGTCGCGGATCTCCCGCGCGATGGAGGAGCCGATGAGGCCGATGCCGATCAGCGCGACCTTTTCGAAGAGCTTGGCCATGTCAGGTCTCAGTTCTTCCCGAGAAATTCGGCAAGGGCGGCGAGAACGCCTTCGTTCGCCTCCTCCGTGCCGATCGACAGGCGCAGCGCATTGGGGAAGCCGTAGCCGCGCACGGCCCGCAGGATGAAACCGCGGCTGGTCAGGAACGCATCGGCATCCTCCGCCCGCTTGCCATCGACATCGGGGAAATGGAACAGCACGAAATTCGCGACCGACGGCGTGACCTTGAGACCGAGCGCCGTCAGCCGCTCGCTGACCTTCGCCAGCCATTCCGCGTTGAAATCGACGGCAGCCGCGGTGAACGCCTTGTCGCGAACGGCAGCGGCACCGGCCGCAATCGCCGGCGCATTCAGGTTGAACGGCCCACGGCTGCGGTTCAGCGCGTCGATGACCGCGGCCGGCGCATAGATCCAGCCGACGCGAAGGGCGGCGAGGCCGTAGACCTTGGAAAAGGTGCGCGTCATCACGACGTTCTGGTTTGACGAGACCAGCTCGATCCCCGCCTCGTAGTCGTTGCGCCGCACATATTCCGCATAGGCCGCGTCGAGCACGAGCAGGACGTGCTTCGGCAGGCCGGCCTGCAGGCGGCGCACGTCCTCGACCGGCACGAAGGTGCCCGTGGGGTTGCCGGGATTGGCGATGAACACAAGCTTCGTCCTGCTCGTCACGGCGGCGAGGATCGCATCGACATCGACGCGGCAATCCTGCTCCTTGACCGTCACGGGCACACCGCCGGCGGCCATGATCTGGATTTTGTAGACGAGAAAGCCGTGCTCGGTGATGACGGCCTCATCGCCCGGCGCGAGATAGGTGTGGGCGAGCAGCCCCAGAAGCTCGTCCGAGCCGTTGCCGCACATCAGGTTGGCTGGGTTTAGCGCGTAAACTTCCGCAATCGCGTTGCGAAGCTCGAGCGCCTGCCCGTCCGGGTAGCGCTCCAGCTGGCCGGCGGCCTGGCGAAAGGCCTCCAGCGCCTTGGGGCTCGCGCCCAGCGGCGTCTCGTTGGAGGAGAGCTTGTGGACCTTGGCCACGCCCGGAGCGTGTTCCTTGCCCGGCACATAGGCGGCGATGTCGAGAATGCCGGGGCGCGGGGTCGGAGCGTTCGGGAGGGAGCTCATGGTCTGGCTTTCGCTGGTGTCACGGATGGCTTTGCCATTACCGCCCCGCCGCCGCCTTGTCGAGGGCTTAAGGGGCAGGCCCTCACCGCACCGGCGGCTGGCCGTCGCGCGTGGTCGGCACGCCCTGCGGCGCGAGCACGGGCACGAACACCCGGCGCGAGGCCCGCGCCGCCACCGGCAGCCCCTGATAAAGCCGCTTCTGCGCCTCGACGATGATGACGCCGGAGAACACCGGCCAGAGCGCACGCCCCATCTTCTCGAAGGCCCGTCCGAGCTTCAGCACGGTCTTCGTGGTCGAGGGCGGGAAGAACAGCGCCTCGCAGGAGGCGCCGGGCGTGAAGTTCGTCTCCCGCAGCAGCGCCGTCAGCTGCCCGCGCGAATAGGGCCGGCCGGAGCCGAACGGCGTATGGTCCATCCGCGCCCAGACGCCCTGCCGGTTGGGCACCACGATGACGAGCCGCCCGCCGGGCGCGAGCACCCGCCAGATCTCCTTCATGGTCTCGCGCGGGTTCTCGGCAAATTCCAGCGAATGCACCATGAGAATGCGGTCGATCGAGCTGTCGGGCAGCGGTAGTTCCTCGTCGAACACCAGCGCCGTCGAGGACAGCTCCGCCACCGGCCAGTTCACCGCCCCCTGCCCCGCCGGCATGAAGGCGAAGGTCCGCTCCGTATCGGCCCGGAAGCGCTCGAGATAGGGCAGGACATAGCCGAGCCCCACCAGCCGCTCTTCCGGCAACCGCGCCCAGATGGAGGCGAGCGCCATGGAGATCGCCTGCTCGGTAAAGCGCCCGAGCCGCGAATGGTAGAACTGACGAAGATCGACGATATCGGCGTGCATAAACAGAGGGTAGTGCGCGGCCCGGCGAAAGGAAACCGGGGCGGCGCCGATTTTCCCGCCGGGTTCGCGCGCCGGCACGCGATCGCTGGACTTCCCCTGCGCCGCCTTTACATTCCCTCGGGCAACCCCGCGTCCCAGACCTCTTCGAGGACCTCACCATGCCCGCGCTCGATCTCGACCTGTTCCTCTGCCGGACCGACAATTTCGGTGTTCTCCTCCACGATCCCGAAAGCGGCGAGACGGCCTCGATCGACGCGCCGGAGGAACAGCCGATCCTCGACGCGCTGGAGCGGCGCGGCTGGACGCTGACGCACATCTTCACCACCCACCACCACAACGACCATGTGGAGGCGAACCTTGCGCTCAAGACCCGCTACGACGCGACCATCATCGGCCCGGATCGCGAGGCCTCGCGCATTCCCGGCATCGACATGACCATCGGCGACGGCGGCGATTTCACCTTCGCCGGCCACAAGGTCCGCGTCATCGGCACGCCGGGCCACACATCAGGCCATATCTGCTACCATCTGCCGGACGATCGCCTGCTCTTTGCCGCCGACACGCTCTTTGCGCTCGGCTGCGGCCGCCTGTTCGAAGGCTCGCCGGCCGATATGTGGGCCTCGCTGCAGAAGCTGATGGCGCTGCCGGACGACACGCAGGTCTATTTCGGCCACGAATACACGCTGTCGAACGCCCGCTTCGCCGTGACGGTCGACCCCGACAATGCCGAACTGAAGGCCCGAGCCGCCGAGATCGAAGCGCTGCGCGCGCGTGGCGGCTTCACCGCGCCGACGACGCTCGGCCTGGAAAAACGCACCAATCCTTTCCTGCGCCCGGCCGATCCCGGCATCCGCGCCCATCTCGGCCTGCCGTCCGCCAGCGATGGCGAGGTCTTTGCCGAGATCCGCAGGCGCAAGGACAATTTCTGATGGCGGCAGAAGGGGAAACGCAGGACGCACGGTCGATCGTCACCGCGCTCGGCATGATCCGGCATCCGGAAGGCGGCTGGTATGCCGAGACCTTTCGCGACGATGCGGGTGGCACGCGCGGCCATTCCACGGCGATCTACTACCTGCTGGAGGCCGGCGAGCGGTCGCACTGGCATCGCGTGCGCGATGCCGCGGAGGTCTGGCACCATTATGCCGGGGCGGCCCTGACCCTCCGGCTTGCCGCACCGGGCGCACCCGCCTCCACCATCGTGCTCGGCACGGATCTGGAAAACGGCGAACGCCCGCAAGGCGTGGTGCCCGCGGACACCTGGCAGTCGGCCGAATCGCGCGGTGCCTGGACGCTGGTCGGCTGCACCGTCGCGCCCGGCTTCGATTTCAGCGTCTTCGAAATGGCGCCGCCCGGATGGGAGCCGCCTCACGCCGCCGGTTGAACCCGGTCCTCGGAGGGCGTCTTGACCTTGCGCGGCGCAAAAATCACGTCGCGCGCGGCCAGCACCGCTCCCCCCGTCACCAGCAGGCAGGCCAGCGCGATGCTAAGCGACGGCTCGGCAAAGCCGAACAGCATCAGCGTCAGCGTGGAGAGCACCGGCGCCGAATAGCTGGCGACGCCCAGCAGCTGGATATTGCCGTTCTTCACGCCGTAATCCCAGGCATAGAAGGCGGCACCCACCGGCAGGAGCCCGAGGCCCGCGACCGCCAGCCACTGCATGCCGGTGTCCGGCCAGACCGTCGTCTCCAGCGCGAGATGGCAGAGAAGCGACAGGACGGAGGTCGCAAGGCAGAAACCGGTGACGACATCGGTGGACACCGCCTCGAACCGCCGTGTCATCAGGGAGTAAATGGCCCAGGTGAAGGCGCAGCAAAGCGCTGCGCCATAGCCGAGCGTATAGGCGCTGTCGAATGCAACGCCGTTGCGCGCGACGATCATCGCCGTCCCGGCAAGGCCGCACAGCGCGCCCGCCACGTGATACCACCGCAGCCGCTCGCCCGGCAGCAAAGCCGAGCCGACCACGATCAGCAACGGCCAGAGATAGGCGATCAGCCCGGCTTCCACGGCCGGCGCATTGCGCAGGGCGGTGAAGTAGAGCGCGTGATAGCCGAAAAGCCCGACGATGCCGACCACCCAGACTCTTGGCCGCTGCCGCAAGAGCGCCATCCGCTCCGGCCTGAGCGCGAGCACCACGAGACCGGGCAGGCTGCCGATGGCAAAGCAGATCGCCGAAAGCTGGAAGGGCGGCATGGTGCCGGAGGCGGCCGTGAACAGCGCCAGCAGCGCCCACATCAGAATGGCGGAAAATCCGATCAACGTCGCTCTGGTCTGCATCCGCCCACTCTCCGATTGCAGCGGGCGGCGATGCGGCGAGACCCTGAACGGATCAACCCTTGAAGCGCGTGGCCCACACGGTCACCGGACCGTACTTCGTCGGGATCCGGACATAGACCGGAGCATATACCTGCACGGTATCCGACTTTGCAAACCAGATCTCCATGCTGTCGAGCTTGCGCAGATAATCCACATCCTCGCGGCCCTTGCGGTAGCCCGATTTCGGCACGAACTGGATGCCGCAGACGATGACGTCGCCGCTGAAACCTTCCGTCTTGAAGGGCTTGGTGCCCTTGGCGCTCAGCTTCAGGTCCATGCGCGATTCGCCGTCGAACACCGGCAGCGTCTTCGGGCACACCTTGGCGCTGGCCGGGAAGATCAGCCCCGACAGCGGATCGACCACGCCGCGCATGTCGTCCTTGGTCACCGGCACCCAGTTCTTCGGCGGCCTCTTGCGCTGCGGGGTCAGCGTCGCGGAGGTCACGTTGCCCTTGTCGAAGGCGATGTCGATCGCGCGCTTCTTCTTGCCGGTCTGGTAGCGGACGGAATAATCGGTGGCGACGAGCTTGTCGCTCTCGATCGTGCCGGAGACCTCCGTGCGCCCGCTGGTGCTCGACAGGATATCGGCGAGCCCGGCCGACGTCAGCGTCCCCGAGATCGTGTAGCGCCGATCCTCGAGCCGGGTGTGAAACGAGGCCTTTGCGATCGGCAGGCCGGCGAGCGAGATGGTATAATCCGTGTCGTGCACGACATCCGCCGGGCGCGCCGCATTCGTGGGAACCGTCACCAGGGACATCGCGGCCAGAGCCGCAAGACCGACACGCAGGGCCATGCCGTGAACCTTTCCGAAAAGAGATCGGGAGAAAAACAGAGAGATAGGAAGCGTTTGCGGCATTTCTACGCCCGTGCTACCGAGCCGGCACCCCGGTCGATCCCGGCCGCCACCGCGCCGGCTTTTCCACCGGACCGCCCGGACTTTCCGGGAAAATCCGGTGTTTTGTCTTGACGCGCGGCGCGGCGCTGACTATAGAACCGCAACTTTCCAATCATGACCGGTGGGAATGCTGCTTGGGCTTGTGGCCCGCAAACGCATTGAACGCAGGCGAAAAGAAATAGGTGATTTCATGTCCCGTAGTTGCGAATTGACCGGCAAGGGCGTCCAGTCGGGCAACAATGTGAGCCACGCGAACAACAAGACCAAGCGCAAGTTCCTGCCGAACCTGTGCCAGGTCACGCTGATCTCGGACGCGCTCAACCAGCGTTTCCGTCTGCGCGTTTCGGCTGCAGCCCTCCGCACGGTCGAGCACCGCGGCGGTCTCGACGCTTTCCTGCTCAAGGCAAGCGAACTCGACCTGTCGCAGCGCGCACGCCTGCTGCGCCGCCAGATCGTCAAGAAGACCGCGGAAGCCGTCGCTGCCTGATCGGCACGAAGGTTGAAGCATTCCGGATCATGGCCTGCCTTCACGGGCGGGCCTTTTCCATGCGCGTCTGACCGATATTCATAGGGATATGCTGCCATGCGGGCAGCCCGTCCTCTCCTCCAACTGGTGGCATCACCCAGGATAAAAAAATGCTGAACACACGCCTGTTCGCAACCTACGTTGCCTTCATGACCATCGTGGTCGTCGCCTCCAATTTCCTGGTGCAGTTCCCCCTGCCCGGCTCGATCGCCGGCATGCAGCTGGGCGATCTTCTCACCTGGGGCGCCTTCACCTATCCCGCCGCCTTTCTGGTGACCGACCTCACCAATCGCCAGTTCGGCCCGAAGATCGCCCGCCGCGTCGTCATCTGCGGCTTTGCGGTCGCTGTCGTGATCTCCGTCATGGTCGCCACGCCGCGCATCGCGATCGCCTCCGGCTCGGCCTTCCTGTTCGGGCAGCTTCTGGATATCTCGGTCTTCAACCGTCTGCGCCGTCAACGCTGGTGGCGCGCGCCGCTCGCCGGCTCGCTGTTCGGCTCGGCACTCGATACGGCCATCTTCTTCTCGCTCGCCTTCGCGCCGGTCTTCGCCTTCATCGGCCCGAACGATCCCTTCGCCCTGGAACTCTCCCCCATCCTCGGCCTCCTGACCACCGAGGCGCCCCGCTGGATCTCCTGGACGCTCGGCGACCTCGTCGTGAAGATCCTCGTCGGCCTCGTCCTGTTGCTGCCCTATGGCGCGCTGATGACCGTGCTGAAGCCGATGCCGGGGGCGCCGGGCGCGCGCGTCTGAGCGTTCCGCCGACAACTGCCCCTCCCCTCATCCGCCTGCCGGCACCTTCTCCCCGCGCGCGGGGAGAAGGGACATGCGGCGAACGCTCGCGTCTTCGTGACGGTTGTGGTCGGGAACGACGAGTCTCTTCTCCCCGCAGGCGGGGAGAAGATGCCGGCAGGCAGATGAGGGGCAGCGCGCAGCGCAACAGCCACACCCCCACCGATCACGGCAGAAGCTTGAACTCCAGCATCAGCGACCGCTCGAGGATCGAATGGTTGTCGTCGGAGACGAGGATGAGGTGGATGTCGCCATCGGGTTGGACGACCACGTCGAGGCCTTCCATATTGTCGATCTGGTAGCCGAGATCCGCGGAGATCAGCACCTCGCCATCGACGACGGCGCCGGGACGGATGTCGTCGCCCTTGATGCGGCGGATCTCCATGCCGAGACCGGCGGCGAAGCTGAAGCGGCGTTCGAGCAGCAGAAGATCGCCGTTCGGCAGGAACGCACCGTCCGTTACCGCGAACGGATCCTTCTGCACGACACCGAAAACACCCTTGCGCGGCCCTTCGAGCACGGCGGCGAGAAGGTGATCGTCCTTGTCGAACGACAGTTCCGCGACGATGACGGGCGCACCGGCAAGCGGGCTGTCTTGCGGCGAGACCGCCACCATCTCGAGGCTGCGATTGCGCTTCAGCCTGTCCCGGGGAAGCAGGATGGGCAAGGTCTTCAGCGGTCGCGACTGCGTGAAGCCGGGGTCGGGATAGACATCCACGCGCGCATCGCCTTCGAAGCTGACGAGCACCTGCCCGTCCCGCAGTGCGACACCTTCGGAATCCATGCGCGCCTTGGCGCTCTCCGTGCGGCCCTGCCGGTCCTTCATCGAGGTCACAGTAACGTCGGCAAGCCCCGAAAGCCGCCCGCTCGGATCCCGCTCGATGCGGCCCTCCAGCCAGTGCGCCGTATCGAGCACGCCGACGAAATGCGCGCCGTCGGGGCGGAACCGGATCGACGAAAAGGCGCCGAACAGCGCATTGTTCGAGGTAAGGTCGAGACCGCCGATGAACTGCAGTTTGCCGAACACCCGCTGGTCGGACCCGAACCGGAACGTCTCGATCTTGCTCGAGAAGATCGTCATCGTCTCGGTCACCGGCCGATCCGGCTCCGGCTGTGCCGCCTGCGCGGGCAAGGCGCAGGCGCAGAGCCCGGCCAGGAGCACGCGCCGAAGGCCGGCAGCAGCCTTCAAGACCGGCTCAGCCCGCACGTCGGGCTGCGCGTCGTCCGCGTCCGTTCTCGTCGTCGAACAGCGAGGCGAGCTGTTCGGTCATCGCGCCGGCAAGTTCGTCGGCATCCACGATGGTGACGGCGCGGCGATAGTAGCGCGTCACGTCGTGGCCAATGCCGATCGCCAGCAGCTCGACCGGCGAACGCGTCTCGATCTGTTCGATCACGGCGCGCAGATGCCGCTCCAGATAATTGCCCGGATTGACCGACAGCGTCGAATCATCGACCGGCGCGCCGTCCGAGATCATCATCAGGATGCGCCGCTGCTCGGGCCGTGCCAGCAGGCGGTTGTGCGCCCAGATCAGCGCCTCCCCGTCGATGTTTTCCTTCAGCAGGCCTTCCCGCATCATCAGGCCGAGATTGCGCCGCGCCCGGCGCCAGGGCGCGTCGGCCGACTTGTAGATGATATGGCGCAGATCGTTGAGCCGGCCCGGCGCCTGCGGCTTGCCGCTGGCCAGCCATTTCTCGCGCGCCAGACCGCCCTTCCACGCCTTGGTGGTGAAGCCGAGGATCTCGACCTTGACGCCGCACCGCTCCAGCGTGCGCGCCAGAATATCAGCGCAGGTGGCGGCAACCGTGATCGGCCGGCCGCGCATGGAGCCGGAATTGTCGATCAGCAGCGTCACCACCGTGTCGCGGAAGTTCGTGTCCTTCTCCCGCTTGAAGGAGAGCGGCTGCATCGGGTCGATGATCAGGCGCGTCAGGCGCGCCGGATCGAGATAGCCCTCTTCGAGGTCGAACTCCCAGGAGCGGTTCTGCTGCGCCATCAGGCGGCGCTGCAGCCTGTTCGCCAGACGGCCGACGGCGCCCTGCAGGTGCGAGAGCTGCTTGTCGAGAAAGGCGCGCAGCCGGTCGAGTTCCGCCTCGTCGCAGAGCTCTTCCGAGGTGATGGTCTCGTCGAATTCCTCGGTGAAGACGGCGTAGTCCACCTTTTCGTTGAAGTCGTCGAACGGGCTGTTCGGCCGCTTGACCTCGCCGGGCGTCTCGCTGTCCTCGTCGCCGTCATCCGACATTTCCTCGTCGGAGATCTCGGCGCCATCCATCTCGCCGTCGTCCATCTGCTCTTCGGCAGACTCGTTTTCCTCCGACGGCGCGGCATCCGAGCCCGCATCCTCCTCGGAGGTGGACTCGTCCTGCTCCTGGCTGCGCGGCTGGTCCTCGTCCGTCTGCGTTTCCTGGTCGTCCGGCTCGGCTTCCTCGTCCGTGTACGTCTCTGCCACGTCCATGGAGGCGAGCATGTTGCGCACGACGCGGGCGAAGGCCTGCTGGTCGTTGACGGCGCCCGAGAGATTTTCCATCTCCCGGCCGGCTTTCTCCTCGATGAAGGAGCGCCAGAGATCCAGCACCTTGCCGGCCGATTCCGGCGGCTTGCGCCCGGTCAGCCGCTCGCGCACGATCAGTGCCACGGCCTCCTCGATCGGCGCGTCCGCCTGCTTGTCGATCGCCCCGAAATTGGCCCGGGCATATTTCTCGTCCAGCATGGAGGAGATGTTCTCCGCCACGCCGTCCATGCGCATCGAGCCGATCGCCTCGCAGCGCGCCTGCTCCACGGCGTCGAAGATGACGCGCGCATCCGCGCCCTGCGGCGACATGGTCGCATGGATGCGATCGTCATGGCACGCCTTGCGCAGCGCCATGCTGTCGCCGATGCCGCGCGTCACCGACAGTTCCTGCCGCGTCGGGCGGCGGGAAATGTCGGGCAGGCGCATGCGGTCGCCGGTCAGGCCGGGCCGCTCGTTGGCGAACACGACCTCGATCTCCGAATCGCCGGCGATCGAGCGGATGCAGCCGGTCAGCGCGCGGCGGAACGGTTCGACATCCACCTGGGTGCCGGGTTTCGGTCTCGTATTGTCGCCGCGCCCTGCCATGCGATCAGGCCGTCGCTTCGAGAACGATATTGGCGGCGCTTTCCTTCAGCTCGACGCCGAAGGCCCGCTGGTAATGCTCGGCCACCAGCGCCCGCTCCAGTTCGTCGCACTTGTTGAGGAACGTCACCCGGAAGGCAAAGGCGATGTCGCCGAAGATATGCGCGTTCTCGGCCCAGGTGATGACGGTCCGCGGGCTCATGACGGTCGACAGGTCGCCATTGATGAAGGCGGCGCGGGTCAGATCGGCGACGCGCACCATCTTCGAGACGGTGTCGCGGCCGCGCTTCTCGGTGAAGCCCTTCACCTTGGCCGCAACGATATCGACCTCGTTGTCATGCGGCAGATAGTTGAGCGTGGTGACGATCGACCAGCGGTCCATCTGCGCCTGGTTGATCTGCTGCGTGCCGTGGTAGAGGCCGGTCGTGTCGCCGAGGCCGACCGTGTTGGCGGTCGCAAACAGGCGGAAGGCGGGGTGCGGCCGGATGACGCGGCTCTGGTCGAGCAGGGTCAGGCGACCGGAGGATTCGAGCACGCGCTGGATGACGAACATCACGTCCGGGCGGCCGGCATCGTATTCATCGAACACCAGCGCGACATTGTGCTGGTAGGCCCAGGGCAGGATGCCGTCCTTGAATTCGGTGATCTGCATGCCGTCCTTGACGACGATCGCATCCTTGCCGACGAGGTCGATACGGCTGACATGGCTGTCGAGGTTGACGCGCACGCAGGGCCAGTTCAGCCGCGCGGCGACCTGCTCGATATGCGTGGACTTGCCGGTGCCGTGATAGCCCGACACCATGACGCGGCGGTTGTGCGCAAAGCCCGCAAGGATCGCCAGCGTCGTTTCCCGGTCGAAGAGATAGTCGGGATCGCTGTCCGGCACGTAGGCATCGCCCTTGGAATAGGCCGGCACGCGCAGGTCGCTGTCGATGCCGAAGACCTCACGGACGGATACGGTCGTATCGGGAAGATTGGAAATATCGAGGTCTACCTTGCTCATCATGTCTCCGGCGGCCGCGCTTCGCGCCAGGCCTCATATCGCATTGCAGTGTGACGGGAATCTTCCTAGCAGAAGCCTGCCTGTTTTAACAATTGGTAGGCCTGAATGACCTCGCGAAAACGGTCTTCCGATCCGCGATCGCCGCCATTGGCATCGGGATGGTGCTTTTTCACGAGGTCCTTGTAGGCGGCCTTGATGTCGGTCGCGGTCGCCGTGGCCGGCAGGCCGAGCGTGTCGAACGCCTTCGTCTCCAGCGTCTTGAGCTTGCGCTGGCGCGGCTCGGGCTGCGCCCGGCGGGCCCGCGCCTCGTGCAGGAAGCCGAACGGGTCGCTCATCCGCGCCTTGGCGCCCGCCGAGCCCGACCGTGTCTGCCCCTGCTCCGGCGCGTTCTTCGCACTGCGGTTCACGCCCAGCGTCCAGGTCGGCCGATGCCCGGTCAGCGCTTCCTTCTGGTAGCGCGCGATCTCGTTGTCCGAGAGGCCGGAGAAGTAGTTGTAACCCTTGTTGTATTCCTTCACGTGCTCGAAGCAGAACATGAAATACTGGTTCTCGGCATTGCGGCCGACCGGTGCGCGATGCCCGCCATTCTCCTCGCAGCCGTCCCACTGGCACGTCGGCGCCATGGGCTCCGGTTTCCGGGTGGTCCCGCGTCGCTTCGTCCGGATGGTATCGAAGTATTTTGAGTCGAGTTTCATGGGACACATTATGGTGCGATGCAGGGGTCACAACAAGAATTGACAAACGCGAATGTTGCAGGCTTTTTGGGGCCGATGTGCCGGTTGCGCAACGCGCTGCGCGGCAGGGGTCCGACCGCCGCGTCGACCGCCCATCGCAAGCCAGAAGAACAGGGCGAAACCATGTCGTTAGAGCAGCGGATCACAACACGGCTCACCGAGGCTTTCGCGCCCTTGCGCCTCGTGGTGATCAACGAGAGCCATCTGCATGCCGGCCATCACGCCGATTTCAACGGCACCGGCGAGACGCATATGCGCGTGCGCATCGTCTCGGGTGCCTTTACCGGCCTGTCGCGCATCGCCCGCCACCGCGCCATCAACGCGCTCCTGAAGCCGGAACTCGACGCCGGCCTGCACGCCCTTGCCGTCGAGCCCGCAGCCCCCGGCGAAGAGACGCGCTGGTAGCCAGCCGGCGGGTCAGCTGGCGGGCGTATCCTCGGCCGGACGGATGCGCAGCTTGGTGATGCGGTTCTTGACGCGCTTCATGACGATGAAACGCTTGCCGTAGAAGGTGAAGGCCTGCCGCTCGTCCGGGATGGTGCGGGATTCATGGATCACGAGGCCGGCAATCGTCGTCGCCTCGCCGTCGGGCAGAGACCAGTCTAGCGCCCGGTTCAGGTCGCGGATCGGCACCCCGCCGTCCACCACCAGCGACCCGTCCGCCTGCGGATAGACGCCGCGGACATCGGGATCGTGTTCGTCGGCGATATCCCCGACGATCTCCTCGAGAATATCCTCCAGCGTCACCAGCCCGCGCACCTCGCCATATTCGTCGACGACGATGGCGAAATGGCTCTTGCGGCGCAGGAAGGCGCTGAGCTGGCTGGCGAGATCGGTGGCATCCGGCACGTACCACGGCTTCTGCGCGATTCGGACGATATCGACCGTGTCCGGCTTCGCGTCCGGCTCGGCCAGAGCCCGCAGGAGATCCTTGGCGTGAAGCACGCCGATGATGTTGTCGGCCGAGCCGCGCCACACCGGCATGCGGGTATAGGGACTGTCGAGCACGGCCCTGACGTTGACCTCCGGCGGATCGTCCGCGTTCAGCGCCCGCATCGCCATCCGGTGCACCATGATGTCGGACACTTCAAGCGCGTCGAGATCGAGCACGCCGCTGACACGGTCGCGGTCCGCCTTGACCACGGCGCCTTCGCGGTGAAGGAAATCCACGGCCCCGCGCAGTTCCTCATGCGCCGAGAGCATCGGGGCCTCGCGCGACAGGTTGAAGCCGAAGGTCTGCATGATGGCCCGCACCATCGTGTTGATCAGGCCCGAAAGCGGCCCGACGACCGCGACGACCACGCGCACCGGCCGCGCGACGCCGACGGCGAAACGCTCCGGCGCAGCGTGCGCCCAGCTGCGCGGCAGCACGTCGGCAAACACGACGAGCAGGATCGTCATCGCGATCGTCGCATAGGCGACGCCCGGGGCGCCGAAGGCGGAGAGGAACAGGCCGGTGGCCACCGAGGTCGCGAGAACGCGCACGAGATTGCTGCCGAGCAGCAGCGCCCCGATGACCCGGTCACGCCGCTCGATCAGCCGGTCGACCACCCCGGCGCGCGCCTCGCCCTGAACGTCGAGCGTGTGCAGACGCGTGCGCGACACGGCCGTCAGCGCCGTCTCCGAGCCCGAGAGGAACGCGGCGAGCACGATCATCAGAAGGATCGCCAGAACGGCCGGCCCGTGCGCGATCAGGAGGGCGATCGGCGCCTCCATGGTCATGCCGCGCGATCGGGATGGTTTTCGGCAAGGAACGACAGCACGGCCGAGGTCGGCACGTCGTCGGCGACGAAGGCCTCGCCGAGGCCGCGGGTGAGGATGAAGGTCAGCTTGCCGCCCTTCACCTTCTTGTCCTGCGCGATGGCATCCATCAGCACCTCTGCCGGCGGCAGCTGCCCGGGGATCTCGCTCATCCGCGTCGGCAGGCCGACGGTGCGCAGATGCGCCTCCACCCGCGCCGTCACATCGGGGCTCGCCAGATTCATCCGGGCCGAGAAGGCATGCGCGAGCACCATGCCGATCGAGACGCCCTCGCCATGCACCAGCCGCGTGCCGTCATAGGCGGTGGCCGCTTCCAGCGCGTGGCCGAAGGTATGCCCGAGATTGAGCAGCGCGCGGCGGCCGTTCTCGCGCTCGTCGGCGACGACCACATCGGCCTTCGCCTGGCAGCTGAGCGCGATCGCCTCGATGCGCGCCGCGCCGCCGGCAAAGACCGCCTGCCAGTTGGCCTCCAGCCAGGCGAAGAAGTCCGGCTTGTCGATGAGCCCGTATTTCGCCACCTCGGCATATCCGGCGCGAAATTCGCGCGGCGACAGCGTATCGAGCACGTCGGTGTCGGCCAGCACCAGATCCGGCTGGTGGAAGACGCCGATGAGATTCTTGCCATGCGGCGAATTGATGCCGGTCTTGCCGCCGACCGAGCTGTCCACCTGGGCCAGAAGCGAGGTCGGGATCTGGATGAAGCGCGAGCCGCGCCGGGCGATGCCAGCGGCAAAGCCCGTGAGATCGCCGATGACGCCGCCGCCGAGCGCGATGACCGCATCGTTGCGCTCGATGCGCGCGCCGAGGATCGTCTCGCAGACGGGAACGAGATGTTCGAAGCTCTTGGTCTTCTCCCCGGCCGGCAGGATCGCGGACACGGCCTCGATGCCCGCCTGCGCCAGGCTCTCCATCAGCGGCTGGAGATAGAGCGGTGCGACATTTTCGTCCGTCACCACGGCCATCCGCCGGCCCGTCAGCCGTGCGGCGATCTCCCGCGCGGCCGAGCCGATCAGGCCCGGTCCGATCAGGATGTCATAGGCACGGTCGCCGAGCGGAACATGGATCTTGCGCACGGTCGGGGTTTCGCTCATCGCTCGGCTCACTCTATGGCTGGTGTCTGACGACTGTTCTTCGGCGGCCCTGCGTCTTCGAAGGCCCTGCTTTTTGGAAGGCCCTACTTTCTGGAAGGCATGCCGGCGATGGCCTGCAGCACCTCTTCCACGATGCGCTCCTTCTTGACGTCGCGCGAGAGCACGCTGACGTCGGCCTCGGCATAGATCGGATAGCGCTCGATCATCAGCCTTTCGAGCGTTCCCTTGGGGTCGTCGGTCTTCAGGAGAGGTCGTCCCTCGCGCTTGTTGACCCGTTCCCACAGCACGTCGAGTTCGGCGTTCAGCCACACCGAAACGCCGCTCTTCTGGATATGCCGGCGCGTCTGCGGGTTGATATAGGCGCCGCCGCCGGTGGAGACGATGCGCGCGCCCGACTGAAGGAGCCGCTTGATCACCCGCGTTTCCAGCGCCCGGAATTCCGTTTCGCCATAGGCTGCAAAGAGTTCGGCAACGGTCATGCGCGAGACGCGCTCGATCTCGTGGTCGGAATCGACGAAAGGCAGCGACAGCGCCTGCGCGGTCAGCCGCCCGATGGCCGACTTGCCGGCCCCCATCAGACCGACGAAGACGAGGTTGCGCCGGCCGAGCACGGCTCTCGCCCGCTTCACCAGCGCTTCCGAAACCGGCTCGACCACGTCGCTCATCACCGCAAGACTTTCCCCATTTCCCTGTTCTATCGACAAAACAGGCGGGAGCGTCAAGTCGCGCAAGGGTCGCCCGCCTCTTTCCTATCCCCCGCGCAAACATGGCCGTGCTTGCGATCCGGCCGGGGCGGCGCCATATAGATCGACGCCTCGGAGACGATCATGCCCACCCTTGTCCGGTTTCTCTTCATCTGCCTCGTCATCACCGGCGCCGTCTATGGAACCATGCTGGCCCTCGTCACCTTCGTCGATCCGGCCGAGCGGGACGTGACGATCCGCATCCCGCCCGAGCGGCTCGATCCGGAAAGATTGGCTCCGAAATAATGGATCTGTCGTCCGCCCACCTCGAATCCTTTCTGGAAATGATGAGCGTCGAGCGCGGCGCGGCCGTCAACACGCTGTCCTCCTATCAGCGCGATCTCGAGGACATCCTGTCTTTCCTCAAGGCGCGCGGCGTGACGGCGGCAGAAGCCGGGGCGGACGATTTTCGCGCCTATTTCGCCGATTTCGCCGCACAGGGCTTCAAGGCCTCCTCGCAGGCCCGCCGCCTGTCGGCGCTGCGCCAGTTCTACAAGTTCCTCTATGCCGAGGGCATCCGCACCGACGATCCGACCGGCGTGCTGGATGCGCCGAAGAAGGGCCGCCCGCTGCCCAAGACCATGAGCGTCGACGATGTCACCCGCCTCGTGACGCAGGCCGAGGCGGAAGCCGTGGCCGAGCCGCGGCTCGACCGCCTGCGCATGGCCGCCCTCATCGAGCTTCTTTACGCGACCGGCATGCGCGTCAGCGAGCTCGTCTCCCTGCCCGCCTCGGTGCTTGCCCGCGACGGCCGTTTCCTCATCGTGCGCGGCAAGGGCAACAAGGAGCGCCTGGTGCCGCTGTCGCGCACGGCCATCGCCGCGCTGCAGCGCTACGGCACCCGGATGCAGGCGGAGACGGCGGCGGTCGGCGGCGAGGACAGCCCCTGGCTCTTCCCCTCCAGCTCGGAATCCGGCTACCTCCCGCGGCAGGTCTTTGCGCGCGACCTCAAGGGGCTGGCCGGCCGGGCGGGCGTGCGCGTCGCCTCCATTTCGCCGCATGTGCTGCGTCATGCCTTTGCCAGCCATCTTCTGGCCAACGGCGCGGATCTTCGCGCCGTGCAGGAACTGCTGGGCCATTCGGACATTTCGACCACGCAAATCTACACGCATGTGCTGGAGGAACGGCTGCACGATCTTGTGCAAAACCATCACCCTCTTGCCAAACAGGCCAAAAAACAGGATTAGGACGCTCGCCTCCCGTTCTGGAATGCCACGGGAGACCCGCGTCGAAACGATCGGAACCGCATCTCATGCATCACTATCTCGATTTCGAAAAGCCGATCTCGGACCTCGAAGGCAAGATTCACGAGCTGAAGAAGATCGCCGGCGAGGACGAGAGCATCGACACGAGCGACGAGGTCGAACGGCTCGAAGTCCGCGCCCGCGAGGCAACCGTCGAGATCTATTCCAAGCTGACGCCCTGGCAGAAGACGCAGGTCGCGCGCCATCCGCAGCGCCCGCACTTCCAGGAGTATGCCGCCGGCCTCTTCACCGACTTCACGCCGCTGGCCGGTGACCGGAAGTTCGCAGAGGATGCCGCCATCCAGGCGGGCCTTGCCCGTTTCCGCGGCATTCCCGTGGCCGTCATCGGCCAGGAGAAGGGCAACGACACCAAGTCGCGCATCAAGCACAATTTCGGCAGCGCCCGGCCGGAAGGCTACCGCAAGGCCATCCGCGTCATGGAAATGGCCGACCGCTTCGGCCTGCCGCTGATCACGCTGATCGACACGGCCGGCGCCTATCCCGGCATCGGCGCGGAAGAGCGCGGCCAGGCGGAAGCCATCGCCCGCTCCACCGAAATGTGCCTCAACCTCAAGGTTCCGATCATTTCCGTCGTCCTCGGCGAAGGCGGATCCGGCGGCGCGATCGCGATCGCCACCGGCAACCGCGTCTACATGCTGGAACACGCGATCTATTCCGTCATCTCGCCGGAAGGCGCCGCCTCGATCCTCTGGCGTGATTCGACGCGCGCCAAGGAAGCCGCGACCAACATGAAGATCACGGCCGAAGACCTGAAAACCTTCGGCATCATCGACGGCATCATCGAGGAGCCGGTCGGCGGCGCGCATCGCGATGCCGACCTCGTCATCGACCGCACCGGCAGTGTCATCGCCGACGCCCTGAAGGATCTCTCCGGCCGCAAGGGCGAGGAGCTGCGCAAGGACCGCCGCGAGAAATATCTGAGCATCGGCCGTTCGCTCTAGGCAAGGTCGCGCTTACCTCATTCTACCGGCGGGATACGCGACGACGCCTCCCGCCCCATCTCGGCCATGATTGTCGGGCCTTGGTGGTTCCACCTGCGCGCGATCTCCGGCGAGGGATGCGGTTAACAATTTGTGAAGCATAAAACCGTATTGATTCTGTCAGACTCCGCCGCTAGGGAAGAGTCGCGTCCGACTTTCCTATCGATGGGCTTTTGCCGATGCGTCTGACACATATCCTCGCCGCCGCCGTCATGGGCCTGTTTCTGGCAGGCTGCACCACGGAAGAGGTCGTCGATAGCGTCGATGTCGATCTGAAGAAGGTCACCAGCAAGACCGGTTACGAACTGTCCGGCAAGATCGTGCAGAAGATGCAGGCGATGAGCATGGCGAAGACCTCGCCGATCATGCTGCGCATCTTCAAGGAGGAAGGCGCACTCGAGGTCTGGAAGGCCAACACCGCCAACCGCTTCGAGAAACTGCGCGAATACAAAATCTGCGCCTGGTCCGGCAAGCTCGGCCCCAAGGTGAAGGAAGGCGACCGTCAGGCGCCCGAGGGGTACTATCCCCTCGCCCCCGGCCAGATGAACCCGAATTCCAGCTACTACCTCGCCATTAACACCGGCTTCCCCAATCAGTTCGACCGCGCCAACGGTCGGTTCGGCACCAATCTGATGATCCATGGCGCCTGCTCGTCCTCGGGTTGCTACTCGATGACCGACGAGCAGATGCAGGAAATCTTCGCGCTCGCCCGCGACGCCTTCAAGGGCGGCCAGTCGACCATCCAGCTGCAGGCGCTGCCCTTCCGCATGACGGCGGAAAACATGGCGCGGCACCGCAACAGCCCGCATTACGAGTTCTGGAAGAACCTGAAGGAAGGCTACGACCAGTTCGAGATCACCAAGCGTCCGCCGGAATTTGCGATCTGCGACCGGAAATACGTCTTCAACAAGAGCGTCGCCGGCAAGATGAACCCGACGGGCCAGTGCCCGGCGCTCTCCACGCCGCCCTCCATGGAAGTGGCGCTGGCGACCTACAACAAGAAATACGATGCCGACTACGACAAGGCCCTGAAGAAGCTCGACGGCCTCGTGTGGTACGAGCCGAGCGAAGCCGAGCGTAAGGCCGTGGTCGCCAAGCAGCGCGCCGGTCGCGAGCTGGCCTATGCCCCGACGGGCACGTCGCTCGATGCCGGCAAGCTGATGAAGGTCGCCGACCTTGAAAAGCAGGAAGCCCATCGCGCCGAACTCGAAGAGGCCAAGAAGGCCATCGAGATCCAGACGGCGGCGCTCGAGCAGAGCACCCGCAACGGCAAGAACGTCCCCATCCCGCAGGAAAATCCGCTGCCGCGCCCGGTCGCCCAGATCGCATCGGCATCGCCGGCGCCCGGCCAGGGCGGTTTCTGGGGCAATCTGTTCAAGAAGCCGGCGCCCATCGCCGCGGCCGATCCCGCCGCCGGCCCGCGCCTCGGCGAACCGCAGACCGCCAGTGCCGATACGACCGGCCAGAGCGAGACCGCAAGCCGCCTTGCCTCCGTCAAGACGGACCGCGACATCACCGCCGGCGTTCCCGTGCATGTGGAAACACGCAAGGTCACCGTCAAGCCGGGCCACAAGGGCGCCCAGGCGTCAGCCGTGACGCAGGCCGCACCCGTCGATCGGACGACCGGAGACGACACCGCGGGCGCCGACGCGTCCGGCGCGCAGCCCTCGGGCGAGATGCCCGTGCCGCAGGCGCTGGCCGAGCAGCAGCCCGAAGGCAAGAAGAAGCCGTTCTGGAAGCTCTGGTAGAGGCCGGACCGCGCCGATGACATCGGATGCGCGCCCGACATCGCCCGATCGGCACCCGGAAGAGCCGGCGCTGTCTCTCGACCTCAAGGGCCTGAAATGCCCCCTTCCCGTCATCCGCACCCGCAAGCGGATGGCTGCGCTCGACCCCGGAACGCTGGTGCTGGTGGAAACCACCGACCCCCTTGCCGTCATCGACATCCCGCACTTCTGCACCGAAGGCGGCCACCGCCTCGAACGCCGGACCGCAACGGACCGCGGCCACAGCTTCCTGATCCGAAAAGGCTGAAGACGGACGGTTGACGGATCGTCACCGGTCGATTGACGGCATTGTTCTGACGTCGAGCGACGCCACCACCCTGCCGTCATGCTCGGCCTTGCGCCGAGCACCTTCTGTCATCCCCGCATAACGCAAGACCACGGTCCTTCAGATCGCGGGCAGTGCAGCAGGTGCCCGGGACAAGCCCGCGTTTGACGGAGTCTGGAGCGAACGGTGGCTCGAAGCGAAGGCTTGGCATCGATCGACCGGAAACCGAAGTCGTCCCGACCAGCCGCGGGGACCCGGCTCACATCCGCAAACCGGGCACCGCCAGCGGATTGTCCGACAGCGCCTGCCGGTCCGGCCGGTCGATGGCGGGCTTGCCGGTGAAGGCGTCGAACAGGTCGCGCACGAAGCTTTCCTCCAGCCCCTTGGTGATCAGCACCATGCGCGTGCGCCGGTCGTCCGGGTCCGGCCAGGCGGCCAGCCGCTCCGGCGGGTGAAAGATCTGCTGGACGCCGTGCAGCACCAGCGGCCGCTCCGGCCGCTCCGCCGTGCAGACGATCGCCTTCATGCGCAGCAGCCTTTCGCCGTGGGCCGAGCGGATGAGGTCCACGAACAGATCGAGCGCCATCGTGGAAATCGGCCGGTCGTGCACGATGCTGAACGAGCGGATATCGTCGCCATGGCGGTTGGCATCATGGTGATGATGGTGCTCGTGCCCGTGGTGATGCCCGTGGTCGTGGTGGTGGTGCTCATGCCCCTCATGGCCATGATGATCGTGGTCGTGGTCGTGGTCGTGCTGCGCCTCGTCCTGCAGCCAGCGACCGACATCGGCGATCTTGGTCGCGGGGTCGTAGAGACCGCACGCAAACAGCGCGGCCCGGCCCGTTTCCTCGAGGTCGCCATCGATGACGGGCGCCCGTGGGTTGAGGTCGGCAAGCCGTGCCATGAGTGCTGCCACGGTCTCGGGAGAGGCAAGCGTCGCCTTGGTCAGCACCAGCCGGTCGGCCACCGCCACCTGCTTCACTGCCTCGACATGGTGGTCGAGCGTCGAAAGACCGTTGACGGCGTCCACCACGGTTACCAATCCATCGAGCCGGTAGCTCTGCTGCAGCGTCGGATGCCCCATGACCGACTGCATGACGGGTGCGGGATCGGCAAGGCCGGTCGTTTCGATGACGACGCGCTTCAGCGGCCGGATCTTGCCGGTCTGCATCCGGTCCATCAGGAGGCCGAGCGTATCCACCAGCTCGCCGCGTACCGTGCAGCAGAGGCAGCCATCCGCAAGCTCGATCACCCCGTCGCCGGAGGCCTCGACCAGCAGATGGTCGAGCGACACGTCGCCGAACTCGTTGATGATGACGGCGGTGTCCGAAAGGTCCGGGTCCTTCAGCAGGCGGTTGAGCAGCGTCGTCTTGCCGGCGCCGAGAAAGCCGGTGAGGATCGAGACCGGCACCGGATCGAAACGGGTGATCATGTCGTTCGCTTTCGAGGGCACGCCCGCGATACGGCGTGCGGGAGGAGGATACTTTAGAAGACCGGCCGCGGCACCGGCACCGGCACGTTGGCGACATCGCCCTGGGCGTCGCTCGTCTGCCCGTCCGCATCCGCCGCCTTCGCGCCCTGCCCGGGGATCAGCTGTGCCGAGACGAAATTGAGCGGCCGGTTGATCTCGTGGATGAAGGGCGACAGCAGCTTCTGGCGTCCCGCCTCGTCGCGGCCTTCGCTGCGCACCTTAGCGGCCTGCGCCGAGCAGATCTGCTTGGAAATATCGGCGGTCACGTCGCGCGTGTCGCCATAGGCGGCAATCTGGCCCAGGCCGGGCTTGCCGGCGGGATTGGCCGTCAGCGCCATCTGCATCAGCCGCGCGGATTCGTCCGCCCGCCCCCCGAGGCTGTCGGCGCCGAGCACGACGGACACGACGCTGCGGCCGTTGCGGGTGGCCGAGGACACCTGATTGAAGCCCGACGCGCAGATGAAGCCCGTCTTCATGCCGTCGGCGCCGTCGAAGCGGCCGATCAGCATGTTGTAGTTGGGATAGCTCTTCTTGCCCGTCGTGAAGCCCTCATAGGCGAAATAGGCCGAATATTCCGGAAACTCGCGCTTGATGGTGATGGCGAGCACGGCGAGGTCCCGCGCCGTCGTGTACTGCCCGGGCTCGGGAAGGCCGTTGGGGTTGACGAAGTTCGACGACGTCATGCCGATCCGCCGCGCCTCGGCATTCATCATCGCGACGAAGCCGGGCTCCGTGCCGCCGACCGCTTCGCCGATGGCGACCGCGATGTCGTTTGCCGACTTGATCAGCATCATCTTCAGCGCGCTGTCGAGCGTCATCGACGCCCCGGGCTTCAGATACATCTTGCTCGGCTGCTCGGAGGCC
Organism: Rhizobium quercicola; assembly: GCF_021168455.1. NCBI lineage: Bacteria > Pseudomonadati > Pseudomonadota > Alphaproteobacteria > Hyphomicrobiales > Rhizobiaceae > Rhizobium > Rhizobium quercicola. The sequence continues at coordinate 131,619 of NZ_JAJOZR010000010.1, read as the reverse complement.
GCATGCTTGGACATGACGATCGGCGTTTCCAGCGTCATCCGCCCGGCCTTGAGCGCGCGAAACGTCGTATAGGCCGTCATCAGCTTGGTCAGCGATGCGGGATACCAGCGCTGGAAGATATCCTCCTGCTCGTAGACCTTCAGCGTCGCCACATCCACCACCAGCTTGGGGTTGGCGAGCGCCGGCGCGGCCGCCGTGAACGCCAGGACGCCGGCGATGGCCCCGGCAAACAGCTGGGAGCCGGACATGCGAATCTTCATAGTCACCACAGTTCAACCTCGAAATTTTCGGGCATTGCCTCGTGTCGAGGCGCTATTTAACCTATATGGCAGGGGCAAGGCAAAGACCTTTGCCATGCGATTGCGTGCCGCCACCACGACCGACAGGACAGATCATGCCGATTCTCAACCGTGCAGCCGAACTCCAGGACGAAGTCACCGCGTGGCGCCGCCATATCCACAGCCGGCCCGAACTTCTGTTCGCCGTGGAAAATACGGCATCCTTCGTGGAAAACAAACTCCGCGACTTCGGCGTTGACGAGATCGTGACCGGCATCGGCCGCACCGGTGTCGTGGGCCTCATCCGCGGGCAGCTCGGAGACGGCACCACCATCGGCCTGCGCGCCGACATGGACGCCCTGCCCATGACGGAATCGACCGGCAAGCCCTATGCCTCCACCACCCCCGGCAAGATGCATGCCTGCGGCCATGACGGCCACACGGCCATGCTGCTCGGTGCCGCCAAGTATCTCGCGGAAACCCGCAACTTCAAGGGCGCGGTCGCCGTCATCTTCCAGCCGGCCGAAGAGGGCGGCGGCGGCGGCAACGAGATGGTCAAGGACGGAATGATGGAGCGCTTCGGCATCTCCGAGGTCTACGGCCTGCACAACATGCCCGGCATGCCCATCGGCCACTTCGCCTCCCGTGTCGGCCCCATCATGGCCTCCACGGACGAGTTCTCGATCACCATCGAGGGCCGTGGCGGTCATGCGGCCCAGCCGCACAAGACCATCGACCCGATCGTGCTCGGCGCCCAGATCGTGACGGCATTGCAGACCATCGCCTCGCGCACCGCCGATCCGCTGTCGGCCGTCGTCGTCTCCGTCACCAAGTTCAATGCGGGCTTCGCCCACAACGTCATTCCCGAACAGGCGCTGCTGGCCGGCACCGTGCGCACGCTGATGGCGGAAAACCGCGATATGGCCGAGCGCCGGATCAACGAGATCTGCACGCATCTGGCGGCCGCCTATGGCGCCACCGCCCGCGTCCGCTATGCCCGCAACTATCCTGTCACCGTCAACCACGCGACGGAAACCGGCCATGTGCTGGAGGCGGCGGCCGATGTCGCGGGCGCGTCGAAGGTGGTCGGCAACGTCGATCCGATGATGGGCGGCGAGGACTTCTCCTACATGCTGCTCGCCCGCCCCGGCGCCTTCGTCTTCATGGGCAATGGCGACAGCGCCGGCCTGCACAATCCCGGCTACGACTTCAACGACGAGGCCATTCCCCACGGCATCTCCTACTGGGTGCGCCTTGCGGAAAGCCGCCTGGGCGCCTGATGAGCGGCATCGACAGGATCGACCGCAAGATCCTCAGCATTCTCCAGGCCGACGGGCGGATCACCAATCTGGAACTGTCCGAGCGCGTCGGCCTGTCGCCGACGGCCACCAGCGAGCGCATGCGCCGGCTGTTGAAGGAAGGCTACGTCTCGGGCTTCGGCGCCCGCCTCGATCCCCAGCGCCTCGGTTTCGGCCTGCTCGTCTTTATCGAGGTCATGCTGGACAAGACCACGCCCGAGGTGTTCGACACCTTCGCCGACGCCATCCGCAAGGCCCCGTCCGTGATCGAGTGCCACATGGTGGCCGGCGGCTTCGACTATCTGGTCAAGACCCGCTTCGAGGACATGAGCGCCTACCGCAACTTCCTCGGCCAGTTCCTCTGGACGTTGCAGGGCGTCAAGGAGACCCGAACCTACGCCGTCATGGAAGAAATCAAGAACGACGGCCCCCTGCCGCTGCTGTAGCAGCCTTTGTGCCGCCCCGGCACAGCCGCGCAATACCCGCGCAAGTTTCAGATTCATAAATATCAGGACCGCCTAATAGTGAGGAGCCGCGGTCGGCACCGGGGTGGAGGGTGAGCACGATGATGGAAGCCGAAAGGAGAGGTGCGCAGGAGGTCAGAGCCACGCCGCGCGCCATGCGCGCCGTCACCGAGCGTATCGGCAACGACCTGGAAAGCTTCCGGCGGGAGAACGATGATATCGTCCGGCATATCCGCCTGCTCGGCATCAATGCCAGCATCGAGGCGGCGCGGGCCGGAGACATCGGCAAGGGCTTTGCCGTCGTTGCCAACGAAGTGCAGCGGCTGGCCGGCGCCTCGGCCTCCATCGCCGCCAAATTCCAGCAGGAAGTGCTGGAGCGGGTCAATCTCGGACGGTCGCTGTCGGACGCGCTGGTGCACGAGATGGAAGGCGTGCGCCTCGTCGATCTCGCCCAGACCCTCGTCCAGCTCATCGTGCGAAACCTGTTCGAGCGGACGGCGGATGTGCGCTGGTGGGCGACCGACACGGCATTGTGGGAGGCTCTCGAAAACCCCGATCGCACCCGCCAGGCGTTCGCCGCCACGCGCCTCGGCGTCATCAACCGGTTCTACACGGTCTATCTCGATCTGGTGATGGTGGACACGGCCGGCCGCGCGGTTGCCTCTGCCAATCCGAATTTCCAGAAGACGATCATGGGCCGGGACCTCTCCGGCGAACCCTGGGTCAAGGCCGCCATGAAGACGGGCTCCGGCGACGATTATATCGTCGACGTCGTCAAGCCGAGTCCCCTGCACGGCAATGCCGACGCGCTCGTCTACGCCACCGGCGTCCGCCAGGGCGGCGTCTCCACGGCGCCGCTGGTGGGCGCGCTGGGCGTCTATTTCGACTGGGCGAACCAGGGCCAGTCGATCGTCCACAAGGAAGCCAACATCGCGTCCGCCGACGTGGAGCGCACCACTGTGCTGCTGCTCGACGGACAGGGCATGGTGATCGCCGCCTCGCGCCCGGCGCTCGTCTACACGAGCTTCGCCCTGACGCCGCCCGACGGCATGCGCCGCGGCAGCTACTATATGAGCGACGGAACGCTGGTCGCCTTCGCACCCACGCTCGGCTACGAGGATTACGACGGCCTCGGCTGGTGCGGCGTCGTCATCCAGCGGCCCGAGCGCGAAGCCGACATCCGCCAGCGCCTGTCGCTCTGAAACACTGCCTTCCCTGATGACGAAAGGGGCAGCCGCTGCCGGCCGCCCCTCTTTGATGTGCCTTCAGCGGCCCCGATCAATCAGATCGTTGCGGCATCGATGACGAAGCGGTAGCGCACGTCGCTCTTCAGCACGCGCTCATAGGCTTCGTTGACCTGGTCCATGCGGATCAGCTCGATATCCGAAACGATGTCGTGCTTGCCGCAGAAGTCGAGCATTTCCTGCGTTTCCTTGATCGAGCCGATCATGGAGCCGGCAAGGCTGCGACGGCCGGGAATGAGCGCGAACGCATGCACGGGCACCGGATTTTCCGGAACGCCGAGCAGGACCAGCGCGCCGTCGGCCTTCAGCAGGCCGAGATAGGCATTCCAGTCGATTTCGGCCGAAACCGTGCAGAGGATGAGGTCGAAGCTGCCGGCAAGGCTCGTGAACGTCTCCGCGTCGCTCGTCGCATAATAATGCGTCGCGCCGAGCTTCAGGCCGTCTTCCTTCTTCGACAGCGACTGGCTGAGCACGGTGATTTCCGCACCGAGGGCCGCACCGATCTTCACGCCCATATGGCCGAGACCGCCCATGCCGACGATGGCGACCTTCTTGCCGGGGCCGGCCTTCCAGTGCATCAGCGGCGAATAGAGCGTGATGCCGGCGCAGAGCAGCGGCGCGGTGGCGGCGAAGTCCAGATTGTCGGGAATGGACAGCGCATAGCCTTCCTTGACGACGATGCTGTCGGAATAGCCGCCATAGGTGGGCGTCGTGCCGTCGGCCTCCACATCGTTATAGGTCTGCACGAGACCCGGCATGTAGTGCTCGAGATCGACATCGCGCGTGGCGCAGGTCGTGCAGGAATTGACGAAGCAGCCGACGCCGGCCTTGTCGCCCACCTTGAACTTGGTCACGCCCGAGCCGACGGCGGACACGATGCCGACGATCTCGTGGCCGGGGACCATGGGGTACTTCGCATTGCCCCACTCGTTGCGGACCTGATGGATATCCGAATGGCAGATCCCGGAATATTTGATGTCGATGACGATATCGTCCGCGTTGGGCGCACGACGCTCGAAGGTAAAGGGTTCGAGCGGCTTCGACGCGTCGGTCGCCGCATATCCTCTTGCGAAAGCCATGGGTGGTTCCTTCTGTCTGCAAATCTGAACCGGTCGAAACATCGCCGGCCGAACCATTATGAAAGTTACGGACGACATAAGCATGCGCCATTCCTGCAAATTTCTTGCACGATCCTGCAAATACCCTTTGAAGTCTTGACGACCGTCGCGCATGCGGCTGACCTCGAAACCGTAACCGCGCCACGACGCGCGCGGCAAAATCCGCAAGGCATCCGCACGCCGCCGCACGACGGGTGGATCCGGCATTCGGCCGTTGTCGGTCTGGCGCTTTTCGCGTTAGAACCGTGTCGTCCTGCGCGCCCGTTTTCCGGAAAGTCTTGCCTCATGTTCGATCCCTCCGCCGCCCGCCGTCAGCCCTTCGCAGAGATCATTGCCCGTTTCGCCAGGGAGGATGGCGACCATGCGACGGCGGTGCCGGGCCTCACGGTACATCGGCGTTCCGAGCAGGCCGTCCCCTCCTGCGGCGCCTACCGGCCGAGTTTCGCGCTGATCGCGCAGGGCGCGAAAAAGGTCATGCTCGGCCACGAAACCTATATCTATGGCGGCTCGGACTATCTGCTGACCTCGTTCGACCTGCCGGTGACGAGCCAGATCGTTGAGGCCTCGCCGGAAAGCCCCTATCTCGGCATGGTGTTCGAGATCGACGCCGCCAAGATCCCGCCGCTTCTGGCCCTGCTCGACCGCTCCGCGGCCGAGACGCGGGATGCGGCAGGCGCGGCGTCCGAGGCGTCGCCCCCCGAGCAGCGCGGCATGTCCGTTGCGGCGCTGACACCCGAACTCGAGGACGCGGCGCTGCGTCTCCTGCGCCTTCTCGACCGCCCCGGCGACATTCCCGCCCTGCTGCCGCTGATCGAGCAGGAGCTGATCTTCCGTCTCCTGACGGGCCCGCATGCGGCGCGCCTGCGCCAGCTGAGCATGGCCGAGAGCCAGTCGCACCAGATCGGCCGGGCCTGTGCCTGGCTGAAGGAGCACTATGCCCTGCCGCTGCGGATCGAGGACCTCGCCCGGCGCGTCAGCATGAGCGTGTCGTCGCTGCACCATCACTTCAAGGCCATCACCGCCATGAGCCCCATGCAATACCAGAAGCAGCTTCGCCTGCAGGAGGCCCGCCGGCTGATGGTGGAGGATATGCTGGATGCCGGCAGCGCCGGGCATCAGGTCGGCTATGAGAGCCCCTCGCAGTTCAGCCGCGAATATGCCCGCCAGTTCGGCGCGCCGCCGCTCCGCGATGCCGGCCGCACCCGGCGCTCCCTCCGCGGCCAGCGGACCGGCGCGCCGGAATTGCTCAGCGAAGGCTGAGCCCGCTGTCGATAGCCGGCAAAGTTTCGATCCTTGCATTTGAAAGAACCCGTCCCCCACACATCACCGGGACATGCTTCCCGAACCGGAGTTCCCATGACCGACACCGTCCGACTGCCCCTCGACCAGGCCCGCGCCCTGACCGTAGAAGCCCTCTCCCGTGCCGGCCTCTCGCCCGAGCATTGCGCGGCGCTGGCCGATACGGTCATGGCGGGCCAGATCGACGAGTGCCATTCGCACGGGCTTTACCGCGTACTCGGCTGCGTCCGCTCGATCCGCGAGGGCAAGGTGAACGCGACGGCCGTACCGGAGGTGGTCGATCAGGCACCGGGGATCGTCCGGGTCGATGCCAGGCACGGCTTTTCGCCGCTCGCCTTCCGGCTGGGCCTGCCGCTTCTGCAGGAAAAGGCGCGGACGCAGGGCGTCGCCGCTCTTGCCATCAACAACTGCTTCCACTTCTCCGCCCTCTGGCCCGAGGTGGAGCGCATCGCGGCGGCCGGCCTTGCGGCCCTTGCCATGACGCCGAGCCACAGCTGGGTGGCCCCGGCCGGCGGCACCAAGCCGGTCTTCGGCACCAACCCGATCGCGTTTTCCTGGCCGCGGCCCGGCCCGTTCCCCTTCGTCTTCGACTTCGCGACCAGTGCCGCGGCGCGCGGCGAGATCGAGCTGCACCGCCGTGCCGGAAAGCCTATTCCCGAAGGCTGGGCGATCGACGGCGACGGTGCGCCGACGACCGATGCGCAAGCCGCGATGGCCGGTGCCATGCTGACATTTGGTGGCCACAAGGGCTCGGCCCTTGCCGCCATGGTCGAGCTCATGGCCGGGCCGCTGATCGGCGACCTGACGAGCCGTGAATCCCAGATCTTCGATGCCGGCCTCGGTGCCGCCCCGTGCCATGGCGAACTGCTGCTCGCCTTCGACCCGGACCTTCTCTCCGGCGGACGGGCGGCGGAGAATGCGGAGCGGGCGGAAGCCATGTTCGACGCCATCCTCGGCCAGGGGGCCCGCCTCCCCTCGCAGCGGCGCTACGCCGCCCGTCAGCGCAGCGAGGCCACGGGCAGCGTCGACATTCCGAAGCCCCTGCACGACGACCTTCTGGCGCTGCTGGCCTGAAGCGGAGCCCCGGCGGGCTAGACGGCGATCACGCCTCGGGATCGACCGAGGCGCGCGCCCATTCCCGCCGGCCGATGACCGCGATGGCACCGATCAGCATGAAAGCGAGTGCGAACCAGGTCAGGGCATAGACCAGGTGATTGTTCGGAAAGACGACGCGCGTGAGACCGCCGACCGGCAGGCCACCGGGGTTCGCCGTGTCGTCCGCATCGATGAAAAAGGGAGCCGCCTGCTGCAGGCCACGCGCCGCGGCGATGGCCGCGACATCCCGCGAATACCAGCGATCGCCCGCGGGATCGTTCTCGCGCAGGAAGCCGCCGCCGGGCTCGGAAAGCCGGAGAAGGCCGACGACCCGCGTCGGACCTTCGACATTGCCCGCGCTTCGCGTGGCGGGGTCGCGCCGGTCGGGCGGCACGAAGCCGCGATTGACGAGGACGGTGGTGCCATCGTTGCGCACGAGCGGCGTCACGACCCAGACGCCCGGTCCACGCTCCGTCGTCGCCTGGACCAGCGTTTCCGCATCGTGCCGGAACGTGCCGGTGACGCTGACATGGCGATATTCGTCGTCGGCGCGCGTGATGGAGGACCAGCGGTCGGCGTGGGGCGCCTCGACGGGCGCGGCGTTCGCCCGCGCATCCACGCGCGCGATCAGGTCGAGCTTCCAGAACAGGCGCTGCACCTGCCAGATGCCGAGCGCAAGAAGCACGACCGTCACGAAGGCCGCGATAGCGCCGAGCACCACGAGACCTTTTCGGGACCCGCGCCGTGGCGACGTCCCGTCGTGCGCAGCGGTGCTGCGGCCGGAGTCGGCGGGCGAAGCCTTCGTGGGGGATCCGGCGGCCGTGTCCGGCCGCCGGGGCGTATCAGGGGACATTGCGCATCATGTCCGGCGTCATGGTCATCATATTGGTGTTCAGATGATGCATGACCCAGAGCGAACCCGACAGCGCGATGACGATCAGCACGAGCGTGAAGATCAGCGCCATCATCGTCCAGCCGCCTTCGGACTTGGTGTTCATGTGCAGGAAGTAGATCATGTGCACGACGATCTGCACGACCGCGAACAGCATGACGAGAGCGGCCGTTAAGGCCTTGTTTTCGAAGACCTCGCCCATGACCAGCCAGAACGGGATGGCCGTGAGGATGACCGACAGCACGAAGCCGGTCATGTAGCTCTTGAAGGAACCGTGCGACGCCTCGTGACCATGGCTGTGGCCGTGATGGGCTTCGTGCGCGTCCTCGTGTCCGCCGGTGTTGACAGGGGCGTGGGTGCTCATCCGAGAACTCCGATCAGGTAGACAATCGAGAAAACGCCGATCCAGACGACGTCGAGGAAGTGCCAGAACATCGAAAGACACATCAGGCGGCGGCGGTTTTCGGGGATGAGACCCCTCATCGACACCTGCACCATCAGCGTGATCAGCCAGATGATGCCGAAGGTGACGTGCAGCCCGTGCGTGCCGACCAGCACGAAGAAGGCCGAGAGGAACGCACTGCGACCCGGGCCGGCGCCTTCATGGATGAGGTGCACGAACTCGTAGATTTCGAGCCCGATGAAGATCGCGCCGAAAATGCCGGTTATGCCCAGCCAGAACAGGGTCTCGGTCTTCGCCTTGCGCTCCATCTGCAGCATCGCGAAGCCGTAGGTGATCGACGACAGGAGCAGCATGGAGGTGTTGATCGCCACCAGCGGCAGGTCGAACAGATCGGCCGGCGACGGGCCGGCCGCATAGGAGCGGCCGAGCACGGCATAGGTGGCGAACAGGATCGCGAAGATCAGGCAGTCGCTCATCAGGTACAGCCAGAAGCCGAGGCCCGTGCTGTTTTCCGGATGATGGTCTTCCGTCATGTAGAAGACCGGCTTTTCGCCGTCGGCGAGAGAGGTGTGTGTCGGTGCGCTCATGATCAGGCCTGCCCGGAGAGCCGCCGTGTGCGCTCCCCTTCCGTTGCGACGACGTCATCCGCCGGAATGTAGAAATCGCGGTTGTAGTTGAAGGTATGTCCGATGGAGACCGCGATGATGCCGATGAAGGACACGATGGCGAGCCACCAGATGTACCAGATGACGGCGAAGGCGAAGGCGACGCTCAAGCCGCTGAGGATGACCCCGGTGCCGGTGTTCTTCGGCATGTGGATCGGCCGGAAGCCGCCCAGCGGACGCTCGTAGCCGCGGTTCTTCATGTCGTACCACGAGTCGTGATCGTGGATGACCGGCGTGAAGGCGAAGTTGTAGGCCGGCGGCGGCGACGACGTCGACCATTCCAGCGTCCGCCCGTTCCAGGGATCGCCCGTCACGTCGCGGTTCTGCTCGCGCTGCAGGAAGCTGACGACAAGCTGGATGATGAACGAGGCGATACCGAGCGCGATGAGGAACGCGCCGAAGGCCGCGATGATGAACCAGATCTGCAGCGACGGGTCCTCGAACTGGCTAAGGCGGCGGGTGACGCCCATCAGGCCGAGCACGTAGAGCGGCATGAAGGCGAAGTAGAAGCCGACCAGCCAGAACCAGAAGCTCATCTTGCCCCAGAAATCGTTCAGCCGGTAGCCGAAGGCCTTGGGGAACCAGTAGGTGACGCCGGCCATGACGCCGAAGACCACGCCGCCGATGATGACGTTATGGAAGTGGGCGATGAGGAACAGCGAGTTGTGCAGCACGAAGTCGGCCGGGGGAACGGCGAGCAGAACGCCCGTCATGCCGCCGATGACGAAGGTCACCATGAAGCCGATCGTCCACAGCATCGGAACCTCGAACCGGATGCGGCCTCGATACATCGTGAACAGCCAGTTGAAGATCTTCGCGCCCGTCGGGATCGAGATGATCATCGTGGTGATGCCGAAGAAGGCGTTGACGCTGGCGCCCGACCCCATGGTGAAGAAGTGGTGCAGCCAGACGAGGTAGGACAGGATCGTGATGACGACCGTCGCATAGACCATCGAGGCATAGCCGAACAGGCGCTTGCCGCTGAAGGTGGCGACGATTTCCGAGAAGATGCCGAATGCCGGCAGGATCAGGATGTAGACTTCCGGGTGGCCCCAGATCCAGATGAGGTTCACATACATCATCGGGTTGCCGCCGAGATCGTTCGTGAAGAAGTGCGTGCCGACATAACGATCCAGCGAGAGCAGCGCGAGCGTTGCCGTCAGGATCGGGAAGGAAGCAACGATCAGCACGTTGGTGCAGAGCGAGGTCCAGGTGAAGATCGGCATCTTCATCATGGTCATGCCGGGCGCACGCATCTTCACGATGGTCGCGATCAGGTTGATCCCCGACAGCGTCGTGCCGACACCCGCCACCTGCAGGCCCCAGATGTAATAATCGACCCCCACGCCCGGGCTGTAGTCCGCGCCCGAGAGCGGCGGATAGGCGAGCCAGCCCGTGCGGGCGAATTCGCCGACGAAGAGCGAGATCATGATGATCGCCGCACCGGCCGCCGTCATCCAGAACGAGAAATTGTTCAGGAACGGGAACGACACGTCGCGCGCGCCGATCTGCAGCGGCACGACGAAGTTCATGAGGCCGGTGACGAAGGGCATGGCCATGAAGAAGATCATGATGACGCCATGTGCGGTGAACACCTGGTCGTAATGGTGCGGCGGCAGGAAGCCCTCGTTGCCGTTGAAGGCGATGGCCTGCTGCGTGCGCATCATCAAGGCGTCGGCAAAGCCGCGCAGAAGCATGATCAGCGCGAGGATCACATACATGATCCCGATCTTCTTGTGGTCGACGCTGGTCAGCCACTCGCTCCAGAGATAGCCCCAGAGCTTGAAGTAGGTCAGGGCCGCGACGACGGCGATGCCGCCGAGGACGACGCCGATGAAGGTGAGCACGAGGATCGGCTCGTGGTACGGAAAGGCTTCCAAGGTCAATCGTCCTAAGACGAGGCTGGAAATGTCCTGATTAAACATGGTGACCCCAGTTCTTGCAGTCGCAAGCGGTGCGGAAAAGCGCCGCGATCATTTCGAGTTGTTCAGCTGTTCGGGCGCGATCGAGCCATTGTCAGGCGTCGTCGATCCACTGTCGGGAGACGGGGCGGAAGCCGGGGCCTCCGGGTTCTGGCCACCCATCTGGTGCCCGTTCATGTCGTGCCCGTTCATGTTCTGCATGTCATGCTGCATCGGCTGCGCGCCGTCGGCGGGCTGGCCTTCGGCCGGTGCGGCACCGTGCTGGCCGTGATCGTTGCCGCCCTCGGGCGCACCCTCGGAGCGGGCCGGCTGGCCGCTGGCCGGGAAGGTCGCGGCACTCGTGCCCTCGCCGGTGCCGGCATGGCGGTTGTCGTACTGCAGACGTTCGCGGTTGCCTTCGCTGTTCTCGCCGCCGCCGCCCATCATGTCGACATGCATCATCTCGTTCATGCACATCTTGCCGGGCTGGGCGCACATGTTGAGGACCGCCTCGTAAAGACCGTTCTCGACACCGCCGTAGTAGCGCACGGGCTCCCGCTCGCTCGGCTTTTCGAGCTTGAGATAGGCGTCGCGGTTGAGCATCGTGCCCTGCTGCTTGACCTTGGCGACCCAGCCGTCGAAGCCGGCCTGGTCGAGGCCATGAAACTTGAAGCGCATGTGCGAGAAGCCGGCGCCGCTGTAGTTGGCGGAGAAGCCCTCGAACTCGCCGGGCGCGTTGATGACGGCATGAAGCCGCGTCTGCATGCCCGGCATGGCGTAGATCTGGCCGGCGAGCGCCGGGATGTAGAAAGAGTTCATGACCGAGGAGGCCGTGATCTTGAAGTTGATCGGCACATCGACCGGGGCTGCCAGCTCGTTGACCGTGGCGATACCGTATTCCGGATAGAAGAACAGCCACTTCCAGTCGAGCGCCACGACCTCCACGGTCAGCGGCTTCATCTCGGCAGTCACGGGACGTTCCGCGTCCAGCCGGTCGAGCGGCCGGTACGGGTCCAGCTTGTGGGTGCTGATCCAGGTGACGGCGCCGAGCGCGACAATGATGGCGAGCGGCGCCGACCAGATCACGACTTCCAGGCGCGTCGAATGATGCCATTCGGGATCATAGACGGCATCCGTGTTGGCACGGCGGTAATGCCAGGCGAAATAGAAGGTCAGCGCGATCACCGGAATGATGATCAGGAGCATGAGGAAGGTGGAGACCAGGATAAGGTCGCGCTGCTGCGTTGCGATGTCGCCCGAGGGAGACATCACCACCATGTTGCAGCCGGCAAGCCCCGCCAGGAGCGGCAGCATGAGGATGCGACAAGCGTGTCGATAAAGGTTCGCCATGGTCCAATGCTCTTTTCGTTATCTTTGCCCTGCGAGTAATACCCTGCGACCACGAACGATATGAGGTGTTTGGTCGCACCGCAGCAAAAATGATGCCCTGCGGCAAAAATTCGCTGTCGCGTCGATAGACAGCTCGGGCTCGGTCCACCATCGCAACTGTGCGTCGTCCACAGACTTCCTGTCGTCAGCCCGCTCAGATGCGAAATATAGGTCCGGATGAGAAAGTCGAGCCTTCCCCTTGAAATGAGCGCTTGCGGACACGGGTCATACGGTCGCAGGGTGGAATTTCTCAAACTGCTACTTGATAAAGGGGCCGGTTTGATCAACATCGCTTAAAAGACGGCACGCGTGCAACCGCGCGGCCCTGTGACGGCATGGAGGCATCCCGATGACAACGATAGCAGAGACGTCCGGCGGACCCTCATCCTCGGCCCTGGAGCGCGACGCGCGGCAGATCCACGGCGACGCACCCGTATCCCCGGGCTCGATCGCGCTCGGCGTGATCATCGGCCGCATGTCGGAGTTCTTCGACTTCTTCGTGTTCGGCCTTGCCTCGGTTCTCGTCTTTCCCAAGCTCGTCTTCTCGTTCGAGCCGGACCCGTTGACGGCGACGCTCTACTCCTTCGGCATCTTCTCGCTCGCCTTCGTCGCGCGCCCCATCGGCTCCGTCGTCTTCATGGCGATCGACCGCACCTACGGACGCGGCACCAAGCTGACCATCGCCCTCTTCCTGCTCGGAATTTCCACGGTCTGCATGGGCTTCCTGCCCAGCTACCAGGATGCCGGCGTCTGGTCGATCTACCTGCTCGCCATCTTCCGCATCGGCCAGGGTCTCGCGCTCGGCGGCGCCTGGGACGGCCTCGCCTCCCTTCTGGCGCTCAATGCACCGGAGAAGCACCGCGGCTGGTATGCGATGATCCCGCAGCTCGGCGCGCCGATCGGCTTTGCGCTCGCCAGCATCCTGTTCGGCTTCTTCGTCGCCAACACGACGGAAGCGGACTTCCTCTCCTGGGGCTGGCGATACCCGTTCTTCGTCGCCTTCGCGATCAACGTCGTCGCCCTGTTCGCCCGCCTGCGTCTCGTCATGACCAAGGATTTCGGCGACCTTCTGGAGCGTCACGAGCTGGAGGCCGTGCCCTTTACGGACCTGATCCGCACCCATGGCCGCGACATCCTCATCGGCGCCTTCGCGCCGCTGGCGAGCTTTGCCATGTTCCACGTCGTCACGATCTTCCCGCTCGCCTGGACGAACCTCAACAGCGACCAGTCGATCGGCTCGTTCATGCTGGTTCAGGTCGCCGGTGCCGGCCTCGGCATTCTCACGGTCATCGCGTCGGGCCTGCTTGCCGACCGCATCGGCCGCCGCAGCCAGCTCGTCGTCGGCGCCATCATCATCGCCATCTTCAGCTTCATCGGCCCGATCCTGCTCGGCGCCGGCCAGACCGGCATCTCGTCCTTCGTCATCGCCGGCTTCGGCGTGCTCGGCCTCTCCTTCGGCCAGGCGGCGGGCTCCGTATCCTCGCGTTTCACGCAGGGCTATCGCTATTCGGGCGCAGCCTTCACGTCCGACCTTGCCTGGTTCCTCGGCGCCGGTTTCGCACCGCTGATCACGCTCGGCCTGTCGAGCAAGTTCGGCCTGCCCTTCGTCGGCTACTACCTGCTGTCGGGCGCGATCTGCACCATGCTGGCTCTGTTCCTCAACAAGCGCCTGCTCGCCCGGGAGTAGTCCCGGCTTGGGCGTCGCCCGACTTTACTTGGACGGATGAAACACCCCGGCGAACTGGTAACGGTCGCCGGGGTGCGTGATTTCGACGAAGGTCACGGTCCGGCCGTTCTGCCAGGTCTGGCGGGTCAGGAGCAGGCAGGCGGCGTGTCGCTCGATCGTCAGCAGCTTCGCCGTCGCCGCATCCGCCGCGACCGCGCGAATGATGTGTTTGGCCTCCGACCACGGCACCTGATCCAGAAGCCAGCTGCCCGGCGGGTTCGCCGCGAAGGTCTCGCTGCGCGCCTGCGGCACCGCATCGAGCAGGATCAGCCGCTTCTCCAGCGCATTCGGCCGGCCATCCACGATGTGCAGGCATTCCACCCGCAGCACCTCGTCCCCGGCCGCCTCCTCGATCGCGGCGGCATCCGCGGCGGACAGCCGCTCGATCCGCCGCGACAGGATGCGGTGGCTATAGGCGTGGCCCGCCACCTTCGCTTCCGTCCCGATGTCGGAAATATCCATTACCGTCCGGTCGAGCTGCGGCGAGGCGACGAAGGAGCCGGCCCTGCGCCGGCGCACGATCATGCCGCGGGCCGCCAGCGCCGACAGCGCCTTGCTCACCGTCATGCGCGAGCAGCCATAGGTGCCTTCCAGCTCGTGCTCGGCCGGAATGCGCTGCCCCGGCGGCCAGGTGCCGCTCATGATCTTCTGCTCGATATCTTCGAAAATACGCTGGTGAAGCGAGGTCAAGGCACGGCTCCCCCATGAAGCAAACAGGCGGCGGACAGGCGGCGCGGGCGCGGCACGGCGCTTGCATGTCACGTGCATGACACGGGCAGCGGATGCCGCACACCGCGGGCAGTTTGTCATTGACACCTTATGCAAGGACCTGTCTATTTGTATAGTCAAAATGCAGGACGCAGAAGCCTGCAGATCCAATTCTGAAGACGGGAACGCCGCGTGAGATGCGGCACGATACTGGAGAGACGACCATGAAATCCCATTTCCTGCTGAAGGGCCTCGTCGCCGCGGCCTTCCTGCTCGGCGCGACCTTCTCGGCCCACGCCGAAGACGCGCTCGCCCGCATCAAGGCCGCCGGCACCATGAAGGTCGGCACCGAAACCGCCTTCGCCCCCTTCGACTTCATCGATGCCGGCGAGCATGCGGGCCTCAACGTGGATGTCTTCGCCGAACTCGGCAAGGAGCTGGGCGTCGAGATCGAATGGATCGCCCTCCCCTGGGAAGGCGTCCTGCCGGGCCTCGAAGCCGGCAAGTTCGACATGGTCGCCGGCCCCGCCACGATCACCAAGGCCCGCATGGAGCGCTACCGCTTCACACCGCCGGTGGCCGAAGCCACGGTCGCGATCCTGAAGAAGGCCGGCGACACCAGCATCACCAAGCCGGAAGACATCGCCGGCAAGGCGATCGGCGTCGGCAAGGCGACGGCGCAGCTCGCCCAGCTGCAGGGCTATTCCGAAAAGCTCCCCGCCAAGGTCGATATCCGCGAATATCCCGCTTTCACCGAATCCTACGCCGATCTCGCCGCCGGCCGCATCGCCGGCGTCGCAAACTCCCTGCCGAACATCGCCTTCGTCGCCAGCCAGCGCAAGGATACGTTCGAGGTCGTGCTGCCGCCCTTCGGCCAGAAGGCCTATTTCGGCTTCATCGGCACCAAGGATGCGGACCATGCACCGCTGATGGATGCGATCGATGCCGCGCTCCTGAAGATGAAGGGCGACGGACGCCTCGCCAAGCTGCAGGAAAAGTGGTTCGGCGCCAGCTTCGACACGCCGGATGCCGTCAAGGACCCGGCATTCTGATCAGGGCCGTCCTCTGATCCGAGGCGGGGCAGAACCGGCATGACGCACATGCCCGCATTCGGTCCCGCTCTCCCGCTCGCCCCGCTGCATCGTCCTGACATCCGATCGATGTCAGGTTAGACTGACGCAGCAGGTGTGACGCGGTACAGCAGACCCGGCTTGCGTCATCTTGCACGCACGGCGCTGTACCGCATCCGACAGCCCATCCGACGAATTGGCCGGCAATGTCCTTCAAGCTGTTCGAACTTCTTCTCAAAGCCTCGCTCTACACGATCGGCATCAGCCTCGTGTCGATCCTGATCGGCTTTGCGATCGCCATTCTCCTCTCCGGCATGCTGCTGTCGGGACGCCGCGCGCTGGCGGTTCCTGCCCGTATTTTCATCAGCTTCTTTCGCGGCGTGCCTCTCCTCGTGCAGCTGCTGCTGATCTACAATCTCCTGCCCGTCATCGGGCTCAACGTGCCCAGCATCGTCGCCGCGATCATCGGCCTTTCGCTCTGCACCGCGGCCTATCAGGCGGAAAACCTGCGCGGCGGCTTTGCCAGCGTACCCCGCGGCCTGATCGAATCGGCCGAGATGGTCGGCCTCACCCCCTCCCAGGCCTTCCGCCGCATCAAGGTGCCGATCGCGCTGCGCCTGACCTTTCCCGCCCTCGTCAACGAGGCGATCCTGATCCTCAAGGCCTCCTCGCTCGTCTCCGTCGTCGGCATCGTCGAGCTGACGCGCATGGCGCAGGATCTCGCGGGCAGCACCTTCCTGCCGCTGCAGCTCTTCGCCTGCGCCGGCCTTATCTATCTCGTCATCAATTGGGTGGTCGCGCGCACCGGTGGCCTCATCGAGCGCTCCCTGCCGGGAGTGCCGCGATGACCTTCGATATCGACGTCATTCTCGCCCAGCTGCCCGCCATCCTCTCCGGTGCCGGCGTCACGCTGCTTTTGTGGATCACAGGTACCATCGGCAGCGCCGCGGTCGGTTTTCTCGTCGCCGTCGGGCGCCGCTATGGCGGCCGGCTGATCGACTGGCCGCTCGGGCTCGCGGTCGAGGTGCTGCGCGGCACGCCCTTCCTCATCCAGATCTTCCTCCTCTATTACGGCGGCCCCTTCATCGGCCTCGCACTCGATCCGATCCCGGCGGGACTGCTCGGACTGACCATCTACGGCGCCGCCTATTTCAGCGAGATCTTTCGCGCCGGCTTCGTCGCCATCCCCAAGGGCCATATCGAGGCGGCGGAATGCGTCGGCCTCAGCCAGGGCCAGATCGTGTGGCGCATCCTCCTGCCGGAAATGACCATGCTGGTGCTGCCGCCCGCCATCAACATGGCCGTGATCCTGATGAAGGAGACCGCGATCCTCTCCATCATCACCGTGCCGGAGCTGACGCTCACCGTCAGCGCCATCGGCTCCCAGCAATATGCCTTCGTCGAATCGCTCTTCCTGCTCGCCGTGTTCTACTGGGTGCTGGTGGAAGTCACCGACAAGCTTGGCCGCTATGCCGAGCACCGCTTGTCCCGTTACAGGTTTTCCCCGACATGACCCTTCCCGCCATCGCCGTCCGCACCCTCGTCAAGCGCTACGGCGACACCGCCGTGCTGCACGGCATCGATCTGGAGATCCCGCCCGGCCAGGTCTCCTGCCTCATCGGTCCGTCGGGCTCGGGCAAGAGCACGCTCCTGCGCTGCATGGCCTTTCTGGAAGAGGCGACCAGCGGCACCATCACGGTCGATGGCGAGGTTCTCGGCTTCTCGGAAAACGCCAACGGCCTGCGCGAGCGCATTCCCGCCGCCACCAACCGCGCCATCCGCTCGAAGATCGGTATGGTCTTCCAGCAGTTCAATCTCTGGCCGCACATGACGGCGCTCGGCAATGTCAGCGAGGCCTTGCGCACCGTGCACAAGATGAGCCGGAAGGACGCGGAAGCCCGCGCCATGGAGCAACTGGTCAAGGTGGGGCTGGAGGCCCGCGCCGGCCATTATCCCTCCCAGCTTTCGGGCGGGCAGCAGCAGCGCGTGGCGATCGCCAGGGCATTGGCGCTGAAGCCGAAAATCATGCTGTTCGACGAACCGACCTCCTCGCTCGATCCGGAACTGACCGGCGAGGTGCTGAACGTCATGCGGGATCTCGCCGCCGAAGGCATGACCATGGTCGTCGTCAGCCACGAGATCGGCTTTGCCGCCACCGTCGGCAGCCAGATCAGCTTTCTCGATCAGGGCCGCCTGCTCTTCTCCGGCCCGCCGTCCGAGGTGTTCCGCAAGCCCCGCCACCCCCGCCTCGAGCAGTTCCTCGACACCTATCTCGACCGCGGCGCCTCGATGCTGGTGTAAGAGCGGCTCGCATGATTCTTCGGCTCAGAGAACGGGCAGGACTTTCCCCGGATTGAACAAGCCCTTCGGGTCGAGCGCCTGCTTGATCGCCCGCATCGTCGCGAGCTTCACCGGGTCGCCCGTCGCCAGCAGCGCATGAATGCGCTTCGAGCCGACGCCGTGTTCGGCCGAAAACGAGCCACCCATCGCGCCGATCCCGTCATAGAGCACCTGCTCCACCGCATCGCGCCGCGCGTCCGTCATCCAGCTGCCCGGCCGGTCGAGCACGACGTGCAGGTTTCCGTCGGCGACGTGGCCGAAGATGAAAGGGGACAGGCCGTCGATCGCCTCCAGTCCCGGCGCGATCCGCGCGAGATAGGTCCCGAGCCGGTCGAGCGGCACGGAAATGTCGTAGGACGGCGCGGCCGGAAAGGCCCGGTACATCAGGGCCGTCTCCTCCCGAAGCCGCCAGATCTCGTGCGCCTGCTGCACGGAGCCCGCAACCACCGCCGTCGTGTCCGAATAGGTCTCGCAGATCGCCTCGTAGAGCCCGGCAAGCACGGCGAGCAGCGCTTCGTCCGTCTCGCCGCCGAGCCCGATCGCCAGATGCACCGGTGTCGCCTCGCTCGTCTCACGCCAGCCGAAATGCTGCGCCGTGAAGCCGAAATAGCGCGACCACATCGCCTCGCAGGCCCGCAACGTGCCCGTGGCCCGCGCCAGTCCCATCAGCGTCAGGGCCGCCTCCGTCGAGGGCAGGCCGAACAGCGCCGTGGCGCTTGCCGCCGGCACCGGATCGAGCTTCACCACAAGCCCGGTGATCACGCCCAGCGTGCCCTCGGCGCCGATCAGCAGATGTTTCAGGTCGTAGCCGGCCGAGTTCTTCACCACGCGCACCATGTCGCGATAGATGCCGCCATCCGGCAGCACGGCTTCCAGCCCCAGGATGCGATGGCGCATGACGCCGTTGCGGAAGGCCATGACCCCGCCGGCATTGGTGGAGGCCATGCCGCCGAGCGTCGCCGATCCGCGCGCCGCAAGGTCGATGCCCGGCTCCAGCCCGTAAGCGGCGGCCGCCTGCTGCAACGCCTCCAGCGTCACCCCGGCCTCGACCACGGCCACGCCGCCGATCGGGTCGATCTCGATGATGCGGTCGAGGTTCTTCAACGAGACGACGATCTCGCCGGCCACCGAGATACCGCCACCGACGAGCCCCGTCCGCCCGCCATGTGTGACGACCGGGAGGCCCGCACCGGCACAGATGCGGACGATGGCGGAGAGGGAGGCGACATCGCGCGGCGCGACGACGGCGGAGCCGCCGAGATTGTCGGGATGTTCGCCCGGATGAAGTGCGGCCAGATCGGCGCCTGTCCTGACCTCCACGCCGGGAGCTGCCGCGCGGATGGCGGCGAGGAGGGCGTCGATCTCGGGCATGCGGGTCGTCCTATTCGGGAAGCAGCGTGCGGAAGCCGCCGTTGAAGTAGAGAAGCGGTGCCACGTCCGGCCGCACCCGCACACTACGCACGCGGCCGATCAGGATCGCATGCGTATGGCGATGCAGCGCCTCGTCGAGGCCGCAATCGATGACGGTCAGCGCATCGGCAAGCGCCCATCCGCCGCTGTCGAGCCGGGTCCATTCGGCACCGGCATAGCGCTCCGCACCCCGGCGCCCGTCCGCCCCGGCAAAGGCCTTGGCAACGCCGTCCTGGCCTTCCGCCAGCACATTGATGCAGAAATGGCCGCTACGCTCCAGCACGGGCCAGGACGAGGACGTGCGGTTGACGCTGACGATGACGGAGGGCACTTCGGCTGAGAGCGACGTGACGGACGTCGCCGTAAACCCGGTCCGCCCCTCGCCGTCGCCCACCGTGATGACGCAGACGGCACCGGCGAGATGGCGCATGGACAGCTTGAAGGCTGCGGCATCGGGGCCGGTCGCGTCCACAGGCGACGGGGAAACGGCAGCAGTCATGTCACGATACCTCGCATATGGACCGGCCCGATCGACGTGATGTCCTCGGACGGGGCTCCCTGTCTACCCGAATGCACTGAAGATCTTCCTTCCACCGAAAACGGGACGGCGACGGACGAGCCACGATCTTCGCCTATGGTTTACCGGGCCTAAACGCCCGACGCAGCCGAACGTTGCCGGGCCGCCGTATGACGATTGACCGGGACGGAGATGCCGAGGTTCTCCCGCAGCGTCGCGCCTTCGTAGTCTTCCCGGAAGAGCCCGCGGCGGCGCAGTTCCGGCAGCACCAACGCCGTGAAATCCTCAAGGCTTGCCGGCAGGGTCGGAAACATCAGGATGAAGCCGTCGGCGGCGCGCGTCTCGAACCATTCCTCCATGAAATCCGCGATCTGCACCGGCGTGCCGGTGATGCCGTTGCCGGTGTGTTTCTCGGCATAAAGCCGGATCAGCTCGCCCACCGTGTGGCCCTTCTTCACGAAATCCGTCAGCTCCTCGAACAGCGCCTTGGAGCCCTTCGGCTGTTCGGGAAGCCGGTCCATCGGGAAGGGTTCGTCCAGCGGCACGCCGCGCAGGTCCGCCTCCAGGAATTCCGACAGCATCAGCCGCCCGACATCGGGATGCAGCTTGTCGATCAGGAATTCGACCTTGGCCCGCGCCTCGGCCTCCGTCTCCCCGACATTCAGCACGACGCCGGGCATGATCTTGAGATCGTCTGGATTGCGCCCGAGCGCCGGCATCCGTCCCTTGACGTTGGCGTAGAACGCCCGGTTCCGGTCGATATTGGAGGCGAGGCTGAAGACGATCTCGGCCGTGCGGGCGGCCAGATCCATACCCGCCTCCGACCCGCCCGCCTGCGCGATCACGGGCCGCCCCTGCGGCGAGGGCGCGATGTTGAGCGGGCCGCGCACCTGATAGTGCTTGCCGACATGGTTGAGCATGTGATGCCGGGTCTTGTCGTAGTAGAGGCCGCTGTCTCGGTCGAGCAGCAGCGCATCCCTCTCGAAGCTGTCCCAGAGCCCGAAGACCACATCCACGAATTCGCGGCACCGCTCGTAGCGCAGTTCGTGCGGATCGAGCCCGGTGCGATTGAAATTATAGCCGGTCTCGTCGTGATCCGACGTCACGACGTTCCAGCAGGCGCGCCCGTTCGACAGCTGGTCGATGGACGCAAAGATGCGGGCGAGGTTGAAGGGCTCGTAATAGCTGGTCGAGGCCGTCGCCACGAGCCCCAGACGCTCCGTGACCATGGAGAGTGCGGAAAGCAGCGTCAGCGGCTCGAACCGGTTCATCTTGGTAGGGCTGCGGGCCAGCGCATCGGGATCGCCGATGCCGGCGGCCGGCGAATCCGCCATGAACAGAAAGTCGAACTTGGCCGCCTCGGACATCTGCGCGACCCTCTTCAGATGCGCGATATCGTTCGCCCCGTTCACATCGCTGGAAGGGTGCAGCCAGCTCGCCGGGTGGAAGCCGAAGGTGTAGACGAATGTGCCGAGCTTGAGCTTGTCCTGCCGTGCCATGCGAGGTCCCTTCCTGTGATCGACTGCCCGGAGTATGGCGGGAACCGGCCTGCGGACAAGCCCGGGAAACGACGTTCTATGTGAGTTTTTCTAAAGAGTCGCGGCAGGTTGCGCCGCCACCGGCGCGGATGCCAGTCCCTGCCGCCGCCCGAGCGCCGTCAGCCAGCCGTGAAACGCCTGCCCATGCGGCTTGTCGAGAGCGGAGCGGTCCCAGGCGAGAAAATAGCTCTCCGGCAAGGGCAGCCGCAGGTCGAACGGCACGACCAGCGTGCCTGCGGCAAGCTCGTCCGTGATCATCGACATCTGCGCCAGCACGAAGCCCCGCTTGTTGACAGCCGCATCGATGGCGCTGGACGACAGCGTGAACGACAGGCCGGACCCGGCTTCGGCAAAGTCCACCCCGGCCGCCTGCGCGAAATCCCGCCAGTGCGGGAAGGTCGAGAAATGCGACTCCCAGGCGACATGAAGCAGCGGATGGCGCAGGATTTCCGTGGGGCCGACAGGCCCGGCCTGTTCCGCGATCAGCGCCGGTGCGCAGGCCGGCACCACCCAGTCCCGGAACAGCGCCGTGCTGTGGGGATGCGGATTGCCGCGCAGGCCATAGGTGATCCGGAAATCGACCTCGTCGATACCGAGCCGGGGCTCGGCATCCTGCCCGAGAATGCGGATCTGCGCATCGGGATGCACGGCCTGCCAGTCGAAGATCCGGCGGCCGATCCATTTGTTGACGACGGAGGACAGGGCCGACAGGGTCAGGCCGCCCGTATTGCGCGCCCGCGCCAGCACACGCCCGGCCTCCTCGAACTGCAGGAAGCCCTTGGCGATCTCGGCGTGATAGAGATGGCCGAGCGCCGTCATCGCGATGCGCCGGCCGCGCCGCTCGATCAGGCTCACGCCGAGATGCGCCTCCAGCTTGCGCAGATGCTGGCTGACGGCCCCCGGGGAAACGCCGAGCGTGACGGCGGCGGCCGTCACGCTGCCAAGGCGCCCCACTGCTTCGAAGGCCTGCAGGGCCCGCAGCGCAATGACCGTCATCCATCGCCTCCCCGGTTCACGCCACCCTAGACGCCGCCGATCGGCAGATCCTGCGCGAGACGCACGAGATAGCCATCCGGGTCCTGCACCAGAAGCTCGCGCGACGCCCGATCCTTGCCCCCGACATTGTAGACCGCATCCTGAAGGCCCCGGAACAGCGGCCAGCGCGCCTGCTCCAGCCGTTCGGCAATGGCGGCGATATCGGACACCGCGATCTGGAAATTGATGCCGCGCCCGAGCGGCGGCTCCAGCGGCGCCGTGACCCAGGCGCCGTTGATCTGCGACAGCATGACCTGCGCGCCCTCGCGCTGCAGATAGGCGAAGTTCGCCGCCTTCCGGTCGTAGGCGATGGCAAAGCCGAGGAGATCGCACCAGAAGGTCAGGCTGCGGCCGAGGTCGCTCACATCGAGTTCCGGCACGAGCGCGTTGAACCCGCCGGCCGGAAGCCCGCCGGCGCTATCGGCCGCGTTGCGTTCGCTCTGCCCGAGGCGGGGTGGCGTTATATCGAGGCTCATGATGCCGACGCCTCGACCGGCGCATAGCGCCAGGGCTCCAGCGTCTCCGGCCGTCCGGCGAGCGACAGCGTTGCCGTGCGCGGCGGCGTCCGGGCGATGATCCTGCCGCGGCGCATCACCATCAGCCGGTTCGCCCGCATGCGCACGGCCTCGGCCGCGTCGCGCGCCTCAATCAGCACGAGATCGGCATGGCAGCCCGGCGCGATGCCGTAGCCCTCAAGGCCGAAGGTGCGCGCCGCATTGTCGGTCACCGCCTTGAACGAGGCCCTGACCGCCGCCGGGCTCGTCATATGCCCGGTGTGGACGGCCATGTGCGCGACATCCAGCATGTCGGCATTGCCGAACGAATACCAGGGGTCCATGCAGCTGTCCTGGCCATAGGCGACGTTGACGCCGAGCGCCATCAGCTCGGGAACGCGCATCATGCCGCGCCGCTTCGGATAGGTGTCGTGCCGCCCCTGCAGCACGATATTGGCCAGCGGATTGGGCACGCAGTGGATCTGCGCCTCCGCGATCAGCGGCAGAAGCTTGGAAACGTAATAATTGTCCATCGAATGCATGGATGTCAGATGCGAGCCGGCCACCCGCCCCTGAAGGCCGAGACGCTGCGTTTCGTAAGCCAGCGTCTCGATGTGCCGCGACAGCGGGTCGTCGGTCTCGTCGCAGTGCAGATCGACCAGCAGCCCCCGTTGCGCCGCGATCTCGCAGAGCGCGGTGACCGAGCGTCGCCCGTCCTCCATCGTCCGCTCGAAATGCGGAATGCCGCCGACGACGTCGACACCCATGTCGAGCGAACGTTCGAGATTGCGGGCCGCCGTGGCGGAGCGGAAATAGCCGTCCTGCGGAAAGGCCACGAGCTGGAGGTCGAGATAGTCCCGAACGCGATCCTTCACCTCCAGCAGCGCCTCGACGCCGGTCAGCCGCTCGTCGCAGACGTCGACATGGCTGCGCACGGCAAGCAGTCCTTGCGACACCGCGAGATCGCAGTAGCGCAGCGCCCGCTCGATCACCGCCTCCCTGGTCAGCAGCGGCTTCAGCTCGCCCCACAGCTGGATGCCTTCGAGCAGCGTGCCGGACCGGTTCAGCCGGGGCGTGCCGAGCGACAGCGTCGCATCCATGTGAAAGTGAATGTCGATAAACGGCGCACTGACGAGCCGGCCACCCGCATCGATGACCTCGCCGGCCTCCGCCGCGATGTCGGGTTCCACCGCGACGATCCGGCCTTTGGAGATCGCGATATCGACGCCCATCCGGTCATCGGCAAGATTGGCATGGCGAATGATGGTGTCGAACGTCATAGGCGGCTCCGTCGGTCGAAAGGCTCGCCGGGCATATTAAACGGTCGCACCCCCGCAGCAAGCGCGCAGAGCCGGACAGGCCGCGCTTTCCTATCGTTCCCCACGCCTTACGGAACTTTCCAACAAAACGTGAGTTGTGCCGCAAACCGGGAGAGATGCCATGTCGACACGATCTGCAGCCCTGACAGCCTATATCGCGCTTATCGCACTGTTCATGACGGCCACCGTCCTGTCGCAGCCGGAGGCGCCCACCCTTTCCATGAGCTCCATGTCGCTCGAAAAGACCAATCGCGTCCTGCAGGGCTCGCCCGACAGTTTCGTTATGGAACGGTTCGCCGGCTGATTTTGCTGCACTGCAAAAAGTTCGCGACAACGCACCATCATGTCTGGTAGATTGCGGCTGTTGGGAACATTCGAGGTCGTCTATGTCGGAACTCGCATTCGCAGCACGTCACACATCGAGCACGCCGCATGGTTTGAATACCGTGTTTCACTTTCGTGATGAAAACGGGAAGACGCTGGCGCTTCTTCTCGATGGCGACGTCGGTCGCGATTTCGTGGACCATTGCCGGATCTATTACGAGCCCGAGCCGGAGCCCATCTCCGCCGTCGAGCGGCAGATCGATCTCGCTGTCATCGAACTCTTCGACATCGACGCCGCGGCAGCGGACGAGTCCGATCCGCGGCAGATCGCGGACGCTCTGGACCGCGAACTGCGCATTCTCGCCGCGACGGATATCGTCCGATAGCGATTCCGCCTAGAACATGAGGCGAACGAGGGCGTAGCCGCCGATCCACATTCCGGCGGACAGGGCGAGAGCACCGGCCAGCGCCAGGATCCTCAATGTCGGTCGCGCCGTTCGGCTTTTCTGCCGGCGAGCAGACCGGGGCCGCAGTATCGGCACGGCAACGCCCTCCGTTATCTTCTGCATGACCTGCCTCTTTCCAAACACTCTACCCCAAACCCGCATCGCAGGCACGCCCGGCAATGCACGATCGGTCTCTCTTCTAGACCGTCTTCGGAACTAAATGGCTAAAGGGAAAGGTCGCATTTTCAGCAGTTCTTCAAGATGTCGTGAGACGACGACAAAAAGCCCGCCTGCAAGGTGCAGCCGGGCCGGAAATCTACGGGCGTATGGGATCAGAGTATCAGGCGTCTTCGACGACCCGCAAGGCCTGTGCCTTTGCCAGAGCGGCCTTCTGAACGGCGTCCTGCACCTTTTCGAAAGCGCGAACCTCGATCTGGCGGACACGCTCGCGGCTGATCTCGAATTCGGTCGAAAGTTCCTCGAGCGTCACCGGATCTTCCGTCAGGCGACGTGCCTGGAAGATGCGGCGTTCGCGATCGTTGAGCACGTTCATCGCACCCGACAGCAGCGATCGGCGGTTTTCCAGCTCGTCCTGTTCGATCAGGATGTCTTCCTGGCTCTCGTGATCGTCCACCAGCCAGTCCTGCCACTGGCCGGACTCGCCCTCGCCCGCCTTGATCGGCGCGTTCAGCGATGCGTCGCCGGACAAGCGCTGGTTCATCGAAATAACCTCGGCTTCCGACACGTTCAGCGTCGTGGCGATCTGCTTGACCTGGTCGGGCTTGAGGTCGCCGTCGTCCAGTGCCTGGATCTTGCCCTTCAGGCGGCGCAGGTTGAAGAACAGCCGCTTCTGATTGGCGGTGGTACCCATCTTCACGAGCGACCAGGACCGCAGGATATATTCCTGGATGGATGCCTTGATCCACCACATGGCATAGGTCGCCAGACGAAAGCCGCGCTCCGGATCGAATTTCTTCACGGCCTGCATCAGGCCGACATTGCCTTCGGAAACGACTTCGCCGATCGGCAGGCCGTAGCCGCGATAGCCCATGGCGATCTTCGCCACGAGGCGCAGATGGCTGGTCACGAGCTGGTGGGCGGCCTTGCGGTCGTCATGTTCCTGATAGCGCTTGGCGAGCATGTACTCGACCTGCGGCTCCAGCATGGGAAACTTGCGGATTTCATCGAGATATCGATTGAGACCACCTTCGCCGGCGGTCAGTGTCGGCATCGTACTACGGGCCATGTTTGCACCCCTTTCTCGTTCCGGCCTCCAGCTGGCAGGCCGGGCATGTGGGTCCTTGGACCCCACAGGTCACCAAGATAAGAACGCGCAGCGCATGATTCAAGGATGCAGCCGCGCGATTGCGACCCCATCCTTGGGCTTCGGGATATCTCGGTAAGATCGGCATTAAGGGGCTGAAATCAACCCCTCACGCCATGTTTCCGGCATCAATTGCCAGGTTAGTGGATGGCTGCGCCGTCGTCTTCCTGCTCGGACAGGAACGCCGCATCGCTCTTGGCGCTCAGGCGCACCCGATTTTCGTCGACGCTGTCGACGAGCGATAGCGCGATGAAATGATGATGGTCCTCATAGCCGACGGGATTGTCCTTCTTCGTCAGCTTGATGCGGTCACCCTCGACACCGTCGACGGTTCCGACATGGACGCCGTCGGCGCTGATGACTTCGGCATGTTCCCTGATCTGGCTGGCATCGATCATGATCGTTCTCCTTGGCTGTGGATACCGGAAAAACGCCGGCCCCGGCAAAAGGATGCATGCCTGCGCCAAGATTTCGCGCGCCGCCGGCCGGCGATCGCGGCCTATGCCTTCAGGGCTGCGGCCAGTTCCAGCATGTCGTCCGGCAGCGGCGACGTGAAGCGCATCGTTTCCCCGGTTGCCGGATGCTCGAAGGCCAGCATGAACGCATGCAGCGCCTGGCGCGGAAACCGGTCGACCACAGCCTTGGCGGCCTCCGGCAGGAGGTTCGATTTCGTGCGGAAGGCCGCGCCGTAATCGACGTCGCCCACAAGGGGATGCCCGATATAGGCCATGTGGACGCGGATCTGGTGCGTGCGTCCCGTCTCCAGCCGGCATTCGACCATGGCGGCCAGCGCCGTCGCATCCGGCTTTTCGTGGTAGCGCTCGGTCACCTCGTAATGGGTGATGGCCTCGCGCGCATCGTCCGCGTCGTGCTTCTTCACCGCGCGCTTGATCCGGTCTCCGGCGCGCCCGAGCGGCGCGTCGATCGTGCCGCGCAGCCCCCGCGGCCGGCCCCAGACGATGGCGGCATAGGCGCGCTCCAGCGGCCCGGTGCGGCCATGGTCGGCAAACTGGTCGGAAAGGTGCCGGTGGGCGAGATCGTTCTTCGCCACCACCATGACGCCGCTGGTGTCCTTGTCGAGACGGTGGACGATGCCCGGCCGCTTGACGCCGCCGATCCCCGAAAGGCTGTCGCCGCAATGATGGATGAGCGCATTGACCAGCGTCCCCGTCCAGTTGCCGGCACCGGGATGCACGACGAGACCCGGCGGCTTGATCAGCACGATCACGTCGTCGTCCTCGTAGAGCACGTCGAGCGGAATATCCTCGCCCTTGGGCTCGGGGTCTTCCGGCTCCGGCATGCCGATCTCGAACACGTCGCCCGGCTGCACCTTGCGCTTGGGCTCCAGCACCGGCTTGCCGTTGACGCGCACGGCGCCCTGCTCGATCAGGGCCTTGATGCGATTGCGCGAGAAAAGCCCGTCCATTTGCTCGGTCAGCCACGCATCCATGCGCCCGGATGCGTCGTCGTCCGCTGTCAGGACTTTCCTTGGGGCTGTCGCTTCGGTAAAGGGGTCGTTCATTCTGACTCGATCCGTGAGGTCAAACTGCCCATGTCGCTCCATGAACCCGACGAACAGGACGAAAAGCCGCTCGATCCGGTGATGGAAAACGTTCGCCGCAAGATGATCCGCCTGCAGCTTGTCTCGGCGGGGGTGATGTTGGTCATGCTTATGGCCGTGCTGGGCGCGATTGTCTACAAGGTCACGCGCCCGAGCGCCACGCCGTCGCTGGCAAACGCGACAGCCGGCGTGCCGAGCGACGCGCCGCTCACGGCGACCGCCACCCTCCCACAGGGCTTCGAGATCACCGGCACCTCGCTCTCGGGCGGGCAGATCCTGTTCTTCGGCACGCTCGCCGGTGTCCGCAAGGCGCTCGTCTACGACATCGCCGCCAACCGCGTCGTCGCCGACATCTCCATCCCCGCGAACTGACCGTGCCGGACAGCGCGCGCGTCGCCCAGCGCATCCTCGATCCGGCCGATCCGCGCATCGCCGCCTTCGTCTCGATCCGCGAGCGCGACCTCACAGGCCGCCACAACCGCTTCGTCGCGGAAGGCACCGTGGTGCTGCGCATGCTCGCGGCGTCAGCGGCCGGCGGCGGTCCGTTCACGGCCGAAGCGATCCTGCTTCTGGAAAACCGGATGGCCGGCGTCGCCGATATTCTCGCGCAGTTCGACGAGACGGTGCCGGTCTTCGTCGCGGATGCCGCCGTCTTCAATGCCATCGCCGGTTTCGACATGCATCGCGGCGTGCTGGCCATCGGCATGCGCCAGAGGCCCCAGACCCTGGAAGGCCTGCTTTCGACCCTGCCCGACGAGGCCTTGATCCTTGCCGCCTGCGGCCTGTCCAATCACGACAATGTCGGCGCGATCTTCCGCAACGCCGCCGCCTTCGGCGCGAGCGCCGTGCTTCTGGACGAAACCTGCTGCGATCCGCTCTACCGCAAGGCGATCCGCGTCTCCGTCGGCGCGGTGCTCGCCGTCCCCTTCGTGCGGCAGGGCACGGCGGCCGATCTGCTGGCGGCCATCGAGGGCCGCGGCTTTGCGCTCTGGGGCCTGTCGCCGCGCGGGCGGACCGATCTGGACGACATCCCGCCGGCGCCGCGCACGGCACTGGTGGTGGGCGCCGAAGGCGAAGGGCTGCCGACCGCCATCCTGGCAGCGATCCGCACGGCCCGCATCCGGCAGAAGCCGGGCCTCGACAGCCTCAACGTCGCCACCGCCACCGGCATCGCCCTGCACCGGATCGCCAGCCTCAACGGCCGCGTCTGACGGTTCGGGATCAGGAGGTCGAGGCGAGCAGCGACCGGGTCCGCGCGGCCAATGTTTGTGAGGCAGACGTTTGTGAAGCCGGCGTGGTCGCGCCGCCGTCCGCCTCCCGCGCCAGAAGCGCCGGGATGGGCGATGCCTCTCCCTCGTTTCTCGCCGTCAGCGCCGTCATGGCCGCCGCGATCTGCAGCAGATCCTCGCGCAGCGCCGCGTCGTCGGCCGGATCGGACGCCACGAGGCGGTCGATGAAGGCACCCGCATCCGCCCGCAGGCTCTCCGGCGTCGGCAGGCCGGGCGGCGACAGGAGCATGGTCTCCTGCGGTGCAGGAAGGGCGATCGCGTCCTCCGGCCCGGCGGTCGGCAGGCTGTCGTCTCTGGCCGTCAGACGCGGCTCGATGCCCGCGGCGCGCAAGGCCTGGAGGGCGGTGGCCAGCTCCGCCGTCATCTCGCGAACGCGGGTGGTCAAGCGGTCGATTTCCGCGCTGCTGCGCTCCAGATGGGTTTCCCGATCGGCCAAGAGCCCGTTCGCGGCCGTCAGGCGGGATTCGAGCTGCTTTGCCCGGATCTCCTGCTGCGCCAGCTTCAGCTCCAGGGCCTTGGCCTTCTCGCTCTCGCGGCGCCGCTCGTCGCGCAGGGTCTCGCGCTCGTCGCGCAGGCCACCGGCGCGGGCATGGAGCTCATCGACCTGCGACGCCTCCGCGACGGAGACGGCGCGCACCTCGTCGAGTTCGGCCGAAACGCGATCGAGCTGGCGGGCGAGCAAGGCCGCCTGCTCGGTCTTGGAGGCGTAATCCGTCTCCAGCGTTCCCAGCGCATCCTTCAGCCGCTCGATATGCTGCTCCAGAAGCCGGATGCCGGAGCGCAGGTCCCCCGCCTCCCCGTTCATCTCGTCCAGCTGCGCGCGCAGCTCGTCGTTCTCGGCACGCACCGTCCGCATGCTCTGCTCGGCCGTCTCGCGGGCCAGCATGAGGGAGATCGCCTTGTCGCGTTCGCGCTTGAGCGTCTGGCTGGTGCGCACGTTTTCCGCGGCATAGATCGCGCGCGCCGCATCCTTCTGCGCCCGCACCTCCTGCTGCGACAGCGGCGTCGTCGCCTTCAGCCGGTCTTCCGCAAACCGCACGATCCGCCGGTGGATGACGGGCGCGACCAGCGCGCCGAGAAGGATCGCGGTGAGGAAGCCCAGGGCGAACAGCAGTGCAAATTGGATCACGCGGAGGTCACTTCACAGGCGGTTGGACAAGGGCATCCGACCCTTGCGCATCATTATTCGCGCTCGGCCGCGGATTGGCAAGCCGAGAGGCTGCGAACGGCCAAGCGCGCTCAGAAAGGGTTCCAGGTCGGCTGCTGGGTCAGCTTGAGATAGCCGACATTGATGCCGAGGCGGGCGCCGACGCCCGTGCGGATCGGCACGAGCACGATATGCTCGTCGGTCAGCACCGTCATGCCGACGCCGGCCACGACATAGGCCGACCCGGAGACGCCGCCGAACCGCTTGTAGAGGCCGGGGACGCTCGGGAGATTGTAGACCAGCATCATGATGCGGCTGCCCTGCCCGCCGGCGTCCAGCCCGAGCGAGGGCCCCTGCCAGTAGACGCCATGCTGGCCGGCATTCTTGGTGTTCAGGCTGCCCTCGCCATAGGTGAGGCCGGCGACGAAGGCGCCGGAGCCCTCCTGGCCCAGAATATAGCCGTTCGGCAGGCCGTAATTCTGGAACGCGCGCTCGACCACCTTGGCAAGACCGCCGGATGTGGACCCGAAGAAGCCGTGTCCGGCATCGACGATCTCTTGGATGGAATATTGCGAGGTGTTGTTGGCGGATTGCGCGGCAGCGGTGGATGCGGCGACGCACAGCGCCAGCGCGCCGAACAGGACGGCCTTTGCGGCAGACAGAAGGCTGCGCCGCGCGACGCGGGCGGCACCGTCCTTCGATGGCGAAAATTTCGGTCTCGGCAGCATCGCATCCTCCGTTATCCCAAGGCCGATAGGGTATCGGCAGGAGCAGGCCGTGCCTGTCTGCGGCCCCGGCCCGGGATTCCGCCACTCTGAACCCATCATCTTAACAATTGGTTTACCAAACATGGTGTCATTATGGCCGGACTGGACACGAGACCGGACACGCCACGTCCGCGCAATCTTCACCCTCTAGACCATAGCCGAAAACAGCCCCGCGCGATGTCGTCGCGCACCGGACGATCGGCAAGGGCGACCTTTAAGGACACGACGATGGAAAAGAACCCGAACCTGACGCTGACCGGCCCCGATCTCGCCGCGCTCCTCTGCAGCCGCGTCTGCCACGACATCATCTCGCCGGTCGGCGCCATCAACAACGGGCTGGAGCTGCTGGACGAGGGCGGCGCCGATGCCGATGCCATGGACCTCATCCGCACCAGCGCGCTGAACGCCGCCGTCCGCCTGAAGTTCGCCCGCCTCGCCTTCGGCGCCTCCGGCTCGGTCGGCGCGTCGATCGACACCGGCGAAGCGGAAAAGGCGGCACGCGATTTCGCGGTGGTGGAAAAGAAGACAGAGATCACCTGGACCGGCCCGCGCGTCATCATTCCGAAGAACCGCGTCAAGCTGCTGCTCAACCTTTTCCTCATCGCCTACGGCGCCATTCCGCGCGGCGGCTCGCTGGACGTGACGCTGGAAAACCCGGAATACGACGCGGTCTTCAAGCTCGTCGTGCGCGGCAAGATGATGCGCGTACCACCCAAGCTTGTCGAACTGCTCTCCGGCACGCTGGAAGAAGCCGTCGATGCCCACACGATCCAGCCCTATTACACGGTGCTGCTTGCGGACGAAGCCGGCATGAAGATCGAGATTCTCCCGACCCCGGAAGAGATCGTCTTCATGGCCTCCTCCATCTAGCATCGACCGTCGCCGTCACTCTTCGCCGCTCCGGTAACGGTTTGTTTGCCAAAGGCGCCGTATATTCCCGGGAACAGCGTACAGCTTCGATCTCCCATGCTAGATCGTGAGGGTGCGCAACTGGACGTTGATGCAGTGCCGGGGCGGCTATTCGCCTGCGGCCTGTCTCGAGGTCTTCCGTTCACGGGAATGAAAGGGCAAGGAGCTCCCATGCAGCGCTTGATGATCGCCGACGACTCCGACGTGGTGCGCAAGGTCGGAAAGCGCATCCTCTCCGGCATGGGCTTTCTCGTCTCGGAAGCCGCCAACGGCCTCGAGGCGCTGGCGCGATGCGAAGCCGAGCTTCCCAACATCATCATCGTCGATGCGGGCCTGGACGGTGCGCTGGAGCTGATCGGAAACATTCGCGTGATGTCCGAAGGCAAGTCCGTGCGCATCTACTACTGCGTCATCGAGGCGGACCTGCGCAAGATGATGGCCGGCAAGCGCGCCGGCGCCGACGATTTCCTGCTGAAGCCGTTCGACCGCAAGATCCTGACCAGTGTCTTCGGCGCCTACGCCGCCGCGGCCTGAGACGCCGTTCGGTCTCCAGCCCCTCCCCTCTTCGACATCGGCCGCCCGCAAGGCGGCCTTTTTCGTCTCCGCCACGTGCGGCGCGCGCACAATCTTGAAACTGCCGAAAACGAAAAACCCGCCACGAAGGGCGGGTCGGTCGGCGCCGGTAACGGCGATCCTGCACTGCGGGATGCATGATCGCCGTCGGCTCTCAAAACATCCTAGATATCAGGCACTCTCGGCGAGATCGCCTTCCGGTTCGCGCAGCACGTAGCCGCGGCCCCAGACGGTCTCGATGTAGTTCGCGCCGCCGGCAGCGTTTGCCAGCTTCTTGCGCAACTTGCAGATGAAGACGTCGATGATCTTCAGTTCCGGCTCGTCCATGCCGCCGTAAAGGTGGTTCAGGAACATTTCCTTGGTGAGCGTCGTACCCTTGCGGAGCGAAAGCAGCTCCAGCATCTGGTATTCCTTGCCCGTCAGATGAACACGCTGCCCGCCGACTTCGACGGTCTTTGCATCCAGGTTGACGATCAGCTCGCCGGTCGAGATGACCGACTGGGCATGACCCTTGGAGCGGCGAACGATCGCATGGATGCGCGCCACGAGCTCGTCCTTGTGGAACGGCTTGGTCATGTAGTCGTCCGCTCCGAAGCCGAGGCCGCGAACCTTGTCCTCGATGCCGGCCATGCCGGAGAGGATGAGGATCGGGGTCTTCACCTTGGACAGGCGAAGGGTCCGGAGCACCTCGTAACCCGACATGTCGGGCAGGTTGAGGTCGAGCAGGATGATGTCGTAGTCGTAGAGTTTGCCGAGATCGACGCCCTCTTCACCGAGATCGGTGGTGTACACATTAAAACTCTCGGACTTGAGCATCAACTCGATGCTCTGCGCTGTCGCGCTGTCGTCCTCGATAAGCAGAACCCGCATGTTTTTGTCCCCTTTTCCGCCGCCGAAAGGTAGTGCAAGGCTGCCTGACGCTAAACGGATCCAGTCGTTGCCTGATTTGGAGCTTGCCACCAAATGGTTAACAAATTCTGATTCCCTCTGGCAAGGTGCACAGCATTTGTTAAATATATTTCTCAGCCCCTTGATTTTGTTCGTTTTTGATAAAACGGCTTTCTCACCCTGAAAGTGAGCGAACCGCCTTATCGGATTCCAGAGACTCGCCAAAACACCAATGCGTCACATTTCGCCTTGGCCATTTACCGGGCCTTAAATGATCGTCCCTAGGATTAACTATGCCCGTAAACGAAACGTTACCAGCGGTAGGCATTTGTTAAGATCGCTGGGGTTTTTTCGCGGAGCCGCAGGCATGAGCCTTCGGTAAGGGTTGCAAGTGAGATGCCGGGTCTCGCACCGCGGGAGTATTGCGTATGAAGTCACGTGAGAGCCTTGTCCGCCTGAAGGAATTTCAGGTGAAGGACAAACAGCGTCAACTGAAGCAGCTTCAGATGATGATGGCCGAATTCGAAAGGATGACCAAGGATTTGGAGCATCAGATCGCATTCGAGGAAAAAAAGTCTGGCATTTCGGATCCGTCCCATTTTGCCTATCCGACCTTTGCAAAGGCGGCCCGCCAGCGGGCCGACAATCTGCAGGTGTCGGTCCGGGAACTGAAAGTCCAGCAGGACGCGGCCGAACTCGCCCTGGAAGAAGTCCAGGCCGAATTCGCCAAGGCCTCCGCACTCGAAGAACGCGACGGTCTCGTGCGCCTGCGCGCCTGATCCTTCCCTCTGCCGGCCGTCGAACCTGACCGGCAGCCCGACCTTGACCAACGACGCCGCGCCTCGCTCCGAAGCGCGGCCGTCGTCGTTGTGCTTTCCGTTCCCATGTTACGCCGGCGATCGCGCGTCCTTCTGCGCGACCGACCGACACATGGGACGAACGGTAAGCCAAGGAGCTTGCGCGAAACCGTCCCGCAGCCGGAGATGGCGAGGCTTTCTCCGCGCGGTGATCGCCAAGCCCTGCCCCTCACCGGCGATGACATGCGCCCGCAACCGGAACCCCAAACGCAAACGAGCGGCCGCGACGAAGGTCGCGACCGCTCGGGCCGATAGATGACGCCCTGATGCTCTCAGTGGCGATATTGCTGGATGCGCGTCGTGCGCAGCCCGGCAAGACCGTGATCGTTGATCGACGCCTGCCAGGACAGGAACTCCTCGACCGTCAGCGTGTACCGCTCGCAGGCCTCTTCAAGGCTCAGCAGGCCACCGCGAACGGCCGCCACCACTTCTGCCTTCCGTCTTATTACCCAGCGCCGCGTGTTCGCCGGGGGAAGATCGGCGATCGTCAGTGGGCTGCCATCCGGGCCGATGACATACTTCACGCGGGGTCGTACCATTTCGGTCATTGGACTCTCTACACATACTCAAGACCATATTCGCTGAGCCTAGCTTGCCACATTTAAGATTTGCCTAAGCTCGACGACACAATTTATCCATCATTCGAATGACTTGCCGCAAAGGGCTCCTGCGATGTGAAAAGACGGGCGCTTTGCGCCCCCAAGCTGGCACCTCGCGTCCCGATGGCATCCCGCCTGCGCACACCGCAAAGCCGTGGAAAACCGGCATTCCCACGGGCTCGCCGCCGCATAGCTGCCATGCGAAAGCAGCGGGTAGGAAAGGCGGACGGATTTTCGTAGAGATCGCCGCGATGCGGAAGCATGCGGCCTGTCCGCAGCCGGCGTTACCCCCTTTTTTCGTCGTCGCAGGGCTCTCTCATGCCCCGACGACGGTGCCGCGAGGGGCGATAACGTCGAGAAAACCGCAGGATATCCGCTCGCGGGCCGTCATGGTCCATGAGATTTCACGCATGTGCATCCCTGGGTGCCATCACATTGTTTTTCCGCTAGAGTGCAATACCCGATGCCGCCCGGCATGCTCGATCCCGAGAGGTCGAGATGCCAGACGCGCCGTGGAACCGTTGCTTTTGCAGGCGGAAGGACGCGCACGAAACAAGGAGCCGGCCAAGCCGGCAGTGGTGAAGACGCAATGTCTGACGTCGACGAAACGGTGAGCACCAGGAAATCGAGCCTGCTCTTTCCGACCCCGGACCCGTCCTCCGTCCAGACGGAATACGAAGTTCTGCGCCTTATGCGGCAATGCGCCGCCGAGTTCTGCTTCGGCCATTTCATGATCGTGCGCGTGCCCGCCGGCGACCAGCAGAATTTTTCCGAACGCCTCGTCGTCAGCAGCTGGCCGGCCGAGCTGGTGCGGGGATACGATGCGCTCGACATCTTCCGGCTGAGCCGGCTGGTGGAAGAGCTGCGCCACACCAAACTGCCCGTCTTCAACGAAACGGCCACCCTTCTGGGCCTGCGCGGCAAGCCCGTGACCGCGGTGGAGATTGCGCCCTCCATGGCCTCCACCCTCGCGGTGCTGCTGCACACGACCTATGCCGATCCGTTCATCGTCACGCTGTCGGGCAGCCGCGACGCGCCGGAGGGCATCGAGGCGGCGGAACTCTATTATATCCTGCTGCAGCTGTTCGAGCGGCTGGAGCGCGCCATGGACGCCGGCGTCTCCACCCGCGAAAAGCTGTCGGCGCGCGAGATCGAATGTCTGCGCTGGGCCGCCGCCGGCAAGAGCAGCGACGAGATCGCCATCATTCTCGGCATTTCCGCCTATACCGTCAGCAGCTATTTCAAGACCGCCGCCCGCAAGCTCGACGCCGTCAACCGCATGCAGGCGATCGCCCGCGCCATGCGGCTGAAGATCATCTGACGGTTTGCGCCCTGTCGCCGCGGTGCTTGTAGACCCGGCCGCGACCTTTTATATTGGCGTCAAGCAAGGTGCAGGCGCGAACGCCGCACCGGTCATCCGACAGAATCGGACCAAGTCTCGTGAACAGCCTCGATTTCGACCGCAAGCCTGAAGATACCCGCGTCGTCGTCGCAATGTCCGGCGGCGTCGACAGTTCCGTCGTCGCGGGCATCCTGAAGCGGGAGGGCTACGACGTCTTCGGCATCACGCTGCAGCTCTACGACCACGGCGCCGCCGTGCACCGCGCCGGCTCCTGCTGCGCCGGACAGGATATCGACGACGCCCGCCGCGTCTGCGAGGTGCTCGGCATTCCGCACTATGTGCTCGATTACGAGCAGCGCTTTCGCGAGACCGTCATCAATCCCTTTGCCGAAAGCTATATCGCCGGGGAAACGCCGATCCCCTGCGTCGCCTGCAACCAGACCGTCAAGTTCGCCGACCTCCTGGCGACGGCCCGCGACCTCGGCGCCGATGCGCTGGCGACCGGCCACTACATCCGCTCGCGCGCGCATCCGCAGCCGGGCTTTCCCGGCCGCCGCGCGCTCTATCGCCCGACGGATGCCGACCGCGACCAGAGCTACTTCCTGTTTGCCACCACGCAGGAGCAGATCGATTACCTGCGCTTCCCGCTCGGCCATCTGACCAAGGCGGAAACCCGGGCGCTGGCCGAGGACATGGGCCTCGTCGTCGCCAAGAAGGCCGACAGCCAGGACATCTGTTTCGTGCCGCAGGGCAAGTATAGCGACATCGTCTCCAAGCTGAAGCCGAATGCGGCGCTGGCCGGCGATATCGTGCATCTCGACGGCCGCGTTCTCGGCCGCCACGAGGGCATTCTCCACTACACGATCGGCCAGCGCCGCGGCATCGGCGTCGCCACCGGCGAGCCGCTCTATGTCGTCCACCTCGACGCCCGCTCCTGCCGCGTCATCGTCGGCCCGCGCGAGGCGCTGGAGACCCGCCGCGTCGCCCTGCGCGACATGAACTGGCTGGGCGACATACCGCTCGAGGACCTGCCAGCCGAGGGCCTTGCCTGCTATGCCAAGGTCCGCTCCACCCGCGTTCCCGCCCCGGCCCTGCTGAAGGTCGATGCGTCGGGCATCACCGTGGAGCTCATGGAAGGCGAAGCCGGCATCGCGCCCGGGCAGGCCTGCGCGCTCTATTCCGGCCCCGGCGAAAACGCCCGCGTCTACGGCGGCGGCTTCATCCTGCGCTCGGAGCGCGAACCGGCCGCCGAACAGGCCCTGCGCCACCTCCTCGAAACCCCCGCCGCCGCCTGAACCCGGCGGTGGCCAGCCCCTGTCCACAGCGCCGGACCCCACCCCGCACATCCCCCCGCTTTTTTTCCACCATCGCTTGACACCCCCCTGACCCACATCTTATAAGCCGCCCACCGCAAGCGACCGACCAAAGGTCGCATCCGGCGGCGGGGTAGCTCAGGTGGTTAGAGCAGCGGAATCATAATCCGCGTGTCGGGGGTTCGAGTCCCTCTCCCGCTACCAAAAATCTGTCGGGCTAATTGCGTCATACTTTATATGATGGCAGCCTCTCGTTTTCGCAGCTCTGTACAAAGAATTCTGTTCGCTTCATCCTGGTTGTAGAGCGATGTGGGCATTTGGGCGCGAAGATCGCAGGACTTTGATTTCGCTGGCATAATCACAATAAAGCTGGCTATCGAAGTTAATCAGAGTTCCTATCTCGATTAAATTCTTTATATCTATAAAAATTGGCGGGTGATGAGAAGGCAACTAAATTTTGGGGGCGATATGAAGAAATTTCTAATCGTTTTATTTTGTTTCGTCCAAATCATACAAATAGTATTACTCGGCATTGTCCTCTCACGGTATAGTTTTGTCGATCGCGATTTGTACGACGTCGTGGCGGCCCAAGCCAGTCATGACGTTTTACATATTGCCTCTCAAATTGGGAGATTTGATATGATATCGATGATGCTTTCTTGCTGGGGGCTTTTCATAGGTGTCGCTGCATTGGGCGGTTTTTGGACAATACGTGGTGCCGCCGTTGCAGCATCAGAAGGAGTTGCTAAAATCGAGGCAACCCGAGTTGCTGTGACAAGCGCAGAAACCGCGGCTCGTGTCTACATGGAGCAGAATGCGGCTCGACTATTTGGCGAAGTCTTGAAAGCGCGAGATGGCCCGACTGTAGACGAAGCAGCAGTTTCCGTCAGTAAGGCAGACGAAGAGTCTGCGATCGAGAATGCAGAGGAAATGAGGCCTGGTGATGTCTGAACTTCACGAGAAACTTAGACTCATTAACACTTACGTCGCGTTCAGAGATCCGCCAATCGACGTCATAGCCTTGGCTAACGTGCTCGGGTTGAAGGTCTACAATACGCACTGGCCAGACAACGTCAGCGGGAAAATTCAGAAGGATCTCGCCAAGGGTGGTCCCAGTGGATTTGCTATTTTTGTTAATAAGACCCATTCGGAGGAGCGTAAGCGCTTCACAATCGCGCATGAGATCGCTCACTACGTTCTTCATGAATCGCAAATTGGCGATGGTATCTTCGATGATGCGATGTATCGAAGCGGTCTTTCTAGTAAAATCGAAGCGGAGGCCAACGGCTTGGCTGCAGATATTTTGATGCCGTGGTCACAAGTGCAGATTTTGATGACAAACCATACAATCGAGGAGATGGCGAGGCACTTCAAGGTTTCCGTACAAGCAATGACAGTCAGATTAGGGATATTTGCTTAGACACTGACATCTTGGTGAGAGATTTACGATCACGATCTGCGATTGCCGTCTCCTGCCTACTTACCGTCACATCGAACCCCATGGACTGGACCTATATCCAAGAAAACCTCGCACATCGTCGAAGCCAGCGTCATGGCCGTTGTCGTGGCCGTCTTGCTGTGCGTTTTCTTCGAGCGGCGGGTGGCTGTGCTCATGGGGTTGGCGTTTGCCATCGGGCATTTTCATGGGCGGGAGAAGCGGGATTTCGAGGTCAGCGTGAACATGCAGCCGCCGCATCTGGAAGGGTACGAGATGTGGAAATGGTCGTTCGACCAGATGACGGATTTCTGGCCGACGGCACTGGTGATCCTCGCGGTCGCCGTCGTCCTGCACCGGCGGTGGCGCTGAAGCCGCCCGTCCGAAGCGCCCCCCACGACCAGCCTTGACCCCTTACGGCGCGGGCTCGGCGCGGATGATCGTGGAATAGTCCGGGCCGTTGGTGGGGTTGGCCCGCGCCTTGGCGCTGATGGCGGCTTTGGCGCGCAAGGCCTTTTCCGGCAGTTTCCACACCGTCGCATCCTGTTCGAGGAGGTAGCTCGGCAGATAGCCCGACAGCAGGATGCGCCAGTCCATAGGGATGCCGGGGGAGACCAGGCGGGCGAGATCGAAGATGACGGTGGTGCAGTTGCTGGTCAGCGTATCGTAGAATTGCGGCGTCTCGGCGCGTTCGTTGGCGGCGTTGACATAGGTGAGGAAAAGGGCGGCGGCCGCCTGCCGGGGCAGCGCCAGCGGGTAGAGATAGGCATCCTCCCCGCGCATGTTGGTCCGGAGATAGAGGATATCGCTCTCGTCGGCGGCGATGAAGGCGAGTTCGTAGCTCTTGAAGAAACCGGCGATGGAGGAAAATTCCTCGGTCTTTTCGCGGCGGATTTCGACCGAGAAGGTCACGCGCTGGCCATCGGCAAAGCTGAAGCTGACGAGCGTATGGGCGATGGCGTCCATGCCCCAATACGAGAGAACGAGATCCGTGCCGGTGATCGTATCGAGATCGTAGCTGCGGGTTTCCCACAGCGGCTCGGCGTCGCGGTCGCTCGTCCAGCGGAAATTGCGCACGTTGCGCAGCGTGACGACATGCCCGCCGCCGGCGTCGCCGTTGCCGATCGTCCCCGTGACCGTGCGGGCGACATCGGGCGCCCAGTCGCGATCGAGCCGCGGGCGGATCGTCTGCCACCAGAGACCGACGGCGAGGAGTCCCACGAGAAAGATGCCGGCGGCGGCAAGCGGATGGCGCCGGGCAAACAGGATCAGGCCGAGGATGAAGACGACCCAGAGGAACACCGCGACGCCGCGCAGCAGGCCGTCGCCCGGAATGCGGTACCACAGCGCCAGCGCCGTCCACACCGTGGCCAGCAGAGCGAGCAGCAGCAGGAGCGCACGGAAAAGGCCGGTGGCAAGGGTCGTGATCAGGTGCATGCTGGGAACCTCTTCGCGGAGATGACGTCGGTGGTGCTTCCTGCGCGGCGCGGGAGGCTATCGCGGAGCGAGTATGCGGCCGGCGACGGTGAACGGGCTTGCCACCACCTGCCCCGCCGCATCGAGAATGAAGGCACCGACATCCGTGGGCGTGGCGGCGCCCGGCCGGCCGAGCACGCCGACCTGCGGCGCCAGCGCGGCAAGGCTCGCATACCGGTCGTGGCCGAGCCCGTCCGGGGCGTTCAGCGAAGTGATATCGACCACGAGGACGCCATAGGCCTTCGCCGTTTCCCGCACCTTCGGATCCTCGACATCCAGCCGCCCGACCCGCGGCCGCGCGCCGCTGAGGAGGCTCGAGGCCGCCAGCGCCTCGTCCTCCGGCGAGACGAGCAGCACCAGCGGCGAGCGCAACCGGCCGACCACGTCCATCTGCCGGCGGAAGAGGTCCGCATCGATATCGGGCGCCGCGAGGATCACGGTCAGCTTGTCGAGCACGTCGCCGCGATCCGTCAGGCGCAGCTGGCGCAGCGCTTCCATGATGAGGAAGCCGCCCATGCTGTGGCCGAACACGAGGATCTGCCGCACCTTGCGCGTCTCGCTCAGCGCCGCCATCAGCGACACCAGATCGTCGCGCGAAAAGAGCACGGCATCCCGATCGGCGAGATAGCCGGACAGCGCACCCTGGGAGGGCCAGGAAAACAGCACCGGCGTCGCCTTGCTGCGCGAATCCACCGCCATCTGCGCCAACCGGAACACGCCCTCCTGGTAGCGATAGTTGAAGCCGTGCACGAAGAGGCCGATCGTGCCGTCGAAGCCGGGCTGCGAGACGATGGCGGCCACCATGCTGCGCTGGTCGAGCGCGCGACGCTCGCGCACCGTCATCGCCCGTGCCGGGTCCGGCTTCCGCGTGGGATATTCGATGGCCGCGGGCGTATGCGATGCGGGGATGGTCAGCCGGTAACGCTCATAGGTCAGGTCGCGCGCACGGTCGCCATCGAAGCCGTCGCCGTCCCGTTCGCGATTGGTGACGGCATAGAGCGTGAGCGCCTTGTTGCCGGCTGCGGCCGCCTCCCCCGACGTTGCCCGGGCCGGCGACACGGGATCGAGCACGGCGGATGACGGGCGGCTGGCACAGCCGCCAAGCGCCGCCAGCAGGCCGAACAGGAGGATGGGGACGCACAGACGGACACGCGGCAAGGCGACGGCACCGGCGCGGATCACGATCATCAGGCTTCCTCACGGGTTCTAGCACGGCACGGCGCAGACGGTCTCGGCACCCCGTCCAAACGCTGCGGGCACCCCGCGAGACAACATAGGGCCGTGCCCGCCCGCTGACCATCTCGCGTTTCCGTCCTTAAGTCTTTTCCAACACACGCGGGAGACGCATTCGTGACTTTCATGCAACAGCCCCATTTTTCGAGATGACCCGCACCCCGTTTTCCGGTGTCCGCCTCTACTGCTCGCGGCAAATCGAGCTACCTACAGCCTCATCCGACGCACGCTTGCCGATTGCGCCCCTCACTTTTCGAAGGATAGATTCATGACCCGCTTTACCAAGATCCTGCTCGCCGGCGTTGCTCTGGCGGCCTCCGGCTCCATCGTCCGCGCGGCGGATCTGACCGAGCCGGTCGGCCCGGTCGTCGTGGAAACCAATGGCGGCTTCTACCTCGGTTCGGTCAGCAGCCTGACCTTCCTCGACGACACCTCGTTTGCCGCCGGCGGCGCCCGCGTCAGCACGGATTACGACGTCGGCTACTATAGCGGCGTTCGCGCCGGTTACAGCTTCGGCGACATGGGCTATGTCTCCCCCCGCGTCGAACTGGAAGTCGGCTACGGCAACGCGTCGGTCGACAACCACCGTGTCAGCGGCGTCGGCGCCATCCGCTCCATCGACAGCTTCGGCGATGCAACCACCATCCAGGGCTATGTCAACGGTTACCTCGACATCCCGCTCGGCGGCCAGCTTTCCGCCATCACGCCGTATGTCGGCGGCGGCGTCGGTGTCATGAACCTCGAGCTGCGTCGCCAGGGCGTTGCCGGCGTTGCCACGCTGATGGACGATGACGACACGCGCTTCGCCTACCACCTCGACGCCGGTGTCGGCATCAACATCCAGGAACTGGGCCTGTTCACCAACGTCGCCCTCCTGACCAACACCACCTTCGACATCGGCTACCGCTTCACCGCGGCCGACAACTTCTCCTTCACGGCACGCGACGGCTCGCGTTCGGAAACCGATTTCCGCAGCCACGCCGTCATCGTCGGTTTCCGCAAGAGCTTCTAAGAGCCTTCCAGCCGAAGCGGACACGCTTCGGCACTGGACAATGCGGCAAAGGCAACGAACGAGAGGCCTTTCCGTCACCGAACGCAAAAAGCCGGCTGGCCCTCCAGCCGGCTTTTTCGTATGCGGGGGGCGACGGACGATCGGCGGCCATCACGCGCAGGAGGGCAGGATAGGTGACAGGCTCCGAGAGCGACCCCAAAGAGACCGGGCTTCCGCCCGCGGAGGCAACGGCGCGCCGCTGCCGCACCTGCACGCTCTGCTGCCGCCTGCCCGATATCGATGCGCTGGAAAAACCGGCCAATGCCTGGTGCCGCCATTGCGTGGCGGAGCGCGGCTGCACGATCTATGCGGCGCGGCCGCAGCTCTGTCGGGATTTCCTGTGTGCCTGGATGACGAAACCCGATCTCGGGCCGGAATGGGAGCCGCTGGTCGCGCAT
Organism: Rhizobium quercicola; assembly: GCF_021168455.1. Classification (NCBI taxonomy): domain Bacteria; kingdom Pseudomonadati; phylum Pseudomonadota; class Alphaproteobacteria; order Hyphomicrobiales; family Rhizobiaceae; genus Rhizobium; species Rhizobium quercicola. Next base: position 88,484 of record NZ_JAJOZR010000010.1, on the reverse strand, counting down.
ATGATGGTCTATGAACAGGGACCGCAAACGACCGTGCTGGTCGATCCCGATCACCCCTCCATCTGGCGGCAGGCGCCGTACAGAGCCGGGCTGGAACGCTGGGCGACAGACGCCGCGGCCCGCGGCGGCTATGTCATCGTGTTCGTGGGCGACGATGTCTTCAAGGTCGAGCCGGCGCAGGCCTGACCTGATCACTCGGCCTCATCACCGGGCCTGATCGTGTTCGATCATGACCTCCGGGACCGCAAGGCGACCCCGGAAGGCATCATCGATCAGTTGCCGGCCGGACGCGCCTGGCTCCAGGCGGCCAGCGCCTGCGTGAACGCCTCGTTGCCGGCCGCCCCCTTCTCCAGCGTCAGCAGCGCGCGGCGGCCGTTGCGGTAGGTCAGGGGAATGTCGATCCACGAGCGGGTGCGCAGGAGGTCGAGATTGGTCGTCACGGCTTCCGGAAAGTCGTTGAGCGCGATCATGTGGAAGTCGTCGGTGATCTTGGCGGGCACCGCGATCAGCGGATCGCCGCGATCCTGCTCGTTGCGCTTCATCGCGACGCGCTGGACGCTGTCGATGCTGCCGCCCTCGAAATTCTCCGGCAGCGAGAACACGAACTCGATCGTGTGGCTGGCCGGCAGCGAGGTATCGGTGTTGCGCTTGATGGTCATCAGCGCGGTCAGGCCGCGATCCGGCACGGTGATCTGCGCCTGGATGACGGGTTCGGGACGCTGGCCGGCTTCGGGCGCTTCCTCCTTGAGCGACCACGCCACGCCGCCTTCGATGGCGGTCGGTGCCGTCTGGCCGAGACGCTCCTCGTAGAGGAACATCTTCTGGGCGCCGGCCGGCATCTGGGTCGTGGCCGCGTCCGGTGCGGCGGTCGGGGTGACCGGCGGTATCGTGGCGGGAGCCGCGTCCGTCCCCGCGGCGGGTGTCGCGGCAGACGGATCGGCCTGAGCCGTTGGCGTGCCGGCGATCGGCGGCGTCGCCGTCGCTCCGGCATCGGCCGTATCGACCGGGCGGCTCGCCTCGGTCTGGGCGGCGACGGATTTGCCTTCCTGCGCGGCGCTGGCGCCGGCCGGCGGCTGGGCAGCGCCTTCGTCGATCTCCGTGCCGTCGGTCTGCAGGCGCTGGGTAAACTTGTTGCTCGGCTCGGCCGACGCCACGTCGGTCGTCGCATTGCCGTTCGCCGCCGTGCCGGAGGCCGCGCCGCCGGTTCCCGTCGCCGAGGTTCCGCCATTGCTGGCCGTCGGCGGCGCCGTGTTCAGGGAGGCAATCGTCTCGGAAACCCAGCCGTTCACCGCATCGCGGTTCATCCAGTAGGCATAGCCACCGCCGCCGAAGACGAGCAGCAGGACGAGAACGGTGGCGACGCGCTTGATGCTGAAAGCCGACTTGCGCGGCTCGGCGCGATAGGATGCCGGGCGACGCGGTGCGGCAGGCGCTTCCGACGGATCGAGCGGAGGACGGCTCTGGGCCGCAGCCGCGGCACCGCCGGCTGCCAGCAGGCTGTCGATCTCGTCCCAGTTCTGCGGTGGCGGCGGCTCATCGCTCGGGCTCGCCGGCTCGGCCTCGTTGGTGCGATCGACCGGCCAGGACCAGTCCGACACGGCAGGCTCTGTGCCCTCGGGGCGGACATCGTGCTGAAAAGGGTCCGTCTCGTCGAGCGCCCAGGAATGCGAGGGCTCGCCCTCAGGCGTCAGGCCGCCGGAAACGGCGGGCAGGACGACGGGCGCGACATCGGCGGCGTCATGGTGATCGTCATGCGCGACCGGCGCATCGGCCCAGCCGGCGTCGTGATCCGCGACGTCCTCGGCCGGATGCGTCCCGACGCTTTCCGTCCAGACGGGCTCGATATGCGCGGCAACCGGCATGGCGGGTTGCTCGGTCGTCGGTGCGTTCCAGTCGGGCAGTTCCCAGTCGGCCGCCGGCATGGCGCTGACGTCGCGCGCGGGCTCGACCGGCTCCACGACGGAGGCCGGCTCGAACCGTTCAGGCTCCGGCGGGAGTGCCTCCGGTTCGACATAGTCGGATTCGATGGATGCGGGTTCGGCCGGTTCCGGCGCGTCATGTTCGACAGGCGCGGGCTCGGCCCAGTCCTGCGCCGGCGCCTCCGCGGGCGCGGGTTCCTCGACAGTGGGCTCTTCGAGCGCAACCGCGTCGTTCTCGTCGGCGCTTTCCCGGGCGCGCGCCGCGGGCTCCTGGATCTGGGCATATTCCTCGGCCAGAACGTCGGCCGCGTCCAGCGCTTCCCGGTCGGTGACCGGCAGCGGCTCGACCTGCGGCTCCGGGTCATCCTCCGGCGGATTTACCGGCTCCGGCGCCACCTCGTCGAACGCCGCGGTCTCCTCGACGGAGACCGGCTCTTCGTAAACGGGCGCGGGCTCTTCGTAGACGGGCTCCGGCTCCGGGGGAATGACAGCGACAGGTTCGGGCTCGGGCTCGGGTTCCGGCACGGCCGGGGCGGCTTCGACGCCGTCCTGCCGATCGACATGCGTCACATCGTAGGGAACGGGCGGCTGTTCGAAGGTGACATCGGCGGGCGCGGCGGCGGGTGCATCGTCGGCTGGCAGGACCGCAGGAGCAACGACGGCAGGAGCGACAGCCCCAGCGGCCGCGGCGGCGGGCGCGGCATTGTCGTCAGGCGCATGTTCGGCAGGCCCATGATCGGCAGGGAGGCCCGCATGGCTCGCCTCCACCTCGGTGATGGCCGCTTCGAGCTTGCCCATCTGCCGGTCGATCATCTCGTCGGAGGGACGCGGCTTCATGCTTTCGAGCTGGCGACGGACGGCGCCCCGGGCCTTTTCGTAAACCCTGGACCGCATGTCCGGACTGTTGTCGGACAAGCCGTCCACGGTCCTGCGAATAACTGCTACAAAATCCGCCATCGAAAACTTTCTTTCAACCCTTCGGGGTGATTAAGCCGATACGTGATGTGACGCAAGCGCGGGATCTCTTACAAAACCCGCGCTTTACGCCCTTTTCATCACCCCGTCACAGGTCCGTTAACCTAGTCCTCAAACGGATCGGTAACAAGTATGGTATCGTCGCGCTCCGGACTTGTGGACAGGAGCGCGACCGGCGCGCCGATCAGCTCTTCGACCTGACGGACATATTTGATCGCCTGGGCGGGCAGATCGGCCCAGCTGCGCGCGCCGACCGTCGACTCCTGCCAGCCCTCCAGCGTGATGTAGACCGGCTCGACCCGGGCCTGGCTGGCCTGGCTTGCCGGGAGATGGTCGATCTCGACGCCATCCAGCGTATAGCCGACGCAGATCTTCAGCTCCTTCAGACCGTCCAGCACGTCGAGCTTGGTCAGCGCGATGCCGGTGATGCCGTTGGTGGCGACCGACTGGCGCACGAGGGCGGCATCGAACCAGCCGCAGCGGCGCTTGCGCCCGGTGATGGTGCCGAATTCATGGCCCTTCTCGCCGAGAAACTGGCCGATCTCGTCGTGCAGCTCGGTCGGGAACGGGCCTTCGCCGACGCGGGTCGTATAGGCCTTGGTGATGCCGAGGATATAGCCGAGCGCGCCCGGACCCATGCCCGAACCGGCCGCGGCCTGGCCGGCCACCGTGTTGGACGAGGTGACGAAGGGATAGGTGCCGTGGTCGATGTCGAGCAGCGTCCCCTGCGCGCCTTCGAACAGGATGCGCGCCCCCTTGCGGCGCAGGCGGTCGAGCAGCAGCCAGACCGTATCCATGAAGGGCAGCACGCGGGCGGCGATCGAGGACAGCTCGTCCATGATCGCGGCATGGCTGACTTCGGCCTCGTTCAGGCCGCGGCGCAGGGCATTGTGATGTGTGAGCAGACGATCGACCTTGGCCGGCAGCGTCGAGAGATCGGCGAGATCCATGACGCGGATGGCGCGGCGGCCGACCTTGTCCTCGTAAGCCGGGCCGATGCCGCGGCGGGTGGTGCCGATCTTGGTGCCGCTGTTGGAGGCCGCGTCCTCGCGGATGCCGTCCAGCTCGCGGTGCAGCGACAGGATCAGCGTCGCATTGTCGGCGATGCGCAGGTTTTCCGGCGTGATCGTCACGCCCTGCCCGTCCAGCTTCTCGATCTCGGCGATCAGCGCATGCGGGTCGATGACGACGCCGTTGCCGATGACGGCGAGCTTGCCCGGGCGAACGACGCCGGAGGGCAGCAGCGACAGCTTGTAGCTGGTACCGTCGATGACGAGCGTATGACCGGCATTGTGCCCGCCCTGGAAACGGACGACGACATCGGCGCGTTCGGAGAGCCAGTCGACGATCTTGCCCTTGCCCTCGTCACCCCATTGCGATCCGACAACCACGACATTCGTCATTTCGTTTTCCCTGTCTGCAAGCGCACGTTTTCATCCGCGCTCATCTTCGCCTTGCGCGCGATCGCCCTGCCTCGTCCGGCAATGGCATCCCGCACCGACCCATGGTGCTGCAATCCCCTCGATCCGGGGCTGCAAACCCGCGCATCTATACTGTCTTGTTTTTTCAAAAGCTATTCCGTTCGCCCGCGATTCAGGGCTTTTTGCATGGCAGCATGCCGCTTTACGCGATATGCAGCACGAAGATGCGCCGCAAATGCGCACTCCTCTTGACCGGGACGGAATTTCAGCTTGAACATCCAGGCCTATCTGATCCTTGCGCTGACCACCTTCATCTGGGGCGGCAACTCCGTGGCCGGTAAGATCGCCGTCGGTCATGTGAGCCCCATGCTGCTGACGGGCATGCGCTGGGTGATCGCCTGCACCCTGCTTCTGGCCATCGCCATTCCCCAGCTGCGCAAGGACTGGCCGCTCATCCGCCGGCACTGGCTGCTGCTGTTCAGCTACGGCGCCGTCGGCTTCACTGCCTTCAATGCCTCGCTCTATTCCGCCCTGCAATATACCAGCGCCATCAATGCGGTGATCGAACAGGCCGCGATCCCCATGGTGATCTTCGCCATGAACTTCGTGCTGTTTCGCACCGGCGTCTCGCTCGCCCAGTGGTTCGGCTTTGCGCTGACGCTGTTTGCCGTCGCGCTGACCACATCGCACGGCGATCTCTCGACGCTGCTCTCGCTCGACCTCAACCGCGGCGACGCGCTGATGATGTTCGCCGTGCTCGTCTATGCCGGCTACACCGTGTCGCTGCGCTACAAGCCGGGCATCCACTGGAAAAGCCTGATCGCCGTCTCCGCCTTCGCGGCGCTCCTGAGCAGCGTGCCGCTGATGATCTGGGAAAACGCCTCCGGCGCGATGATCTGGCCGGACGCGACCGGCTGGATCATCGTCGCCTATGCCGGCATCTTCCCCTCGCTGATCTCGCAGATCCTCTATGTGCGCGGGGTCGAGCTGATCGGTCCCAACCGCGCCGGGCTGTTCATCAATCTCATCCCCATCTTCGGCACGCTCCTGTCGATCGCCCTGATCGGCGAAACCCTGCACACCTTCCACATCGTCGCCCTCCTCCTCGCCCTCGTGGGCATCGCGGTGGCGGAAAAGGGGCGGCCCAAGGTGGCCGGGTAAGACCGGATCGGACACGGAAAAACGCGCCGGACCCTGAGGATCCGGCGCGTTTGTCATGGTATCGAGCGGGCTGTCGCCGGCTTATTCGACGTTGAAGACCAGGGGCTTTGCCTGGCGGATGGCCGGGTTGTCGGTCAGCGTCTTCAGGAGGCTTTCCGGCACGGGACCATCGACATAGAGCAGCGCGATCGCATCCGAGCCCGCATCCTTGCGGCCGAGCTGGAAGTTGGCGATGTTGACGCCGGCGTCGCCGAAGGTCTTGCCGATGAAGCCGATCATGCCGGGAACGTCGGTGTTGGTGATGTAGACCATGTGGCTGCCGACGTCGGCATCCAGATTGATGTCCTTGATCTGGATGAAGCGCGGCTTGCCATCCGAAAACACCGTGCCGGCGACCGAACGTGTCTGGGTTTCCGTCGTCACCGTCAGCTTGATGTAGCCGTCGAACACGCCGGTCTTGTCGCGCTTGATTTCGGAAAGGATGACGCCCTTTTCCTTGATCATGATCGGCGCGGAGACCATGTTGACGTCCGCCACCTGGCTGCGGATGAGGCCGGCAAGGGCCGCGCTCGTCAGGGCCTTGGTGTTCATGGCGGCGGTCGAGCCGTCATAGAGGATCTCGATTTCCTTGATCGCGCTTTCCGTGACCTGACCGACGAAGGCGCCGAGCACTTCGGCCAGACGGATGACCGGCTTGAGGATCGGGGCTTCCTCGGCGGTGATCGAGGGCATGTTGATCGCGTTGGAAACGGCACCCTTGACGAGGTAGTCCGACATCTGTTCGGCGACCTGAAGGGCGACGTTTTCCTGCGCTTCCGTGGTGGCGGCACCGAGATGCGGAGTGCAGACGACGTTCGGCAGGCCGAACAGCGGGCTGTCCTTGGCAGGCTCCGTTTCGAACACGTCGAAGCCGGCACCGGCAACATGGCCGGACTTGATGGCTTCGGCAAGGGCCGCCTCGTCCACGAGGCCGCCACGGGCGCAGTTGATGATGCGCACGCCGGGCTTGGTCCTGGCGAGCGCTTCGGCATTCAGGATGCCGCGCGTCTTGTCGGTCATCGGCACGTGCAGGGTGATGAAATCGGCGTTGGCCAGCAGCTCGTCGAGCTCGACCTTCTTCACGCCCATTTCCTCCGCGCGCTCCTTCGACAGGAAGGGATCGTAGGCGATGACGTGCATCTTCAGCCCGATGGCGCGGGAGATGACGATGGAGCCGATATTGCCGGCGCCGATGACGCCGAGCGTCTTGCCGGTGATTTCGACGCCCATGAACTTGGACTTTTCCCATTTGCCGGCCTGGGTCGAGGTGTCGGCGGCCGGCAGCTGGCGGGCGACGGCGAACATGAGCGCGATGGCGTGCTCGGCCGTGGTGATGGAGTTGCCGAAGGGGGTGTTCATGACGATGATACCGCGGCGCGAGGCGGCGGGGATATCGACATTGTCGACGCCGATGCCGGCGCGGCCGATGACCTTCAGGTTGGTCGCAGCCGCGATCAGCTTTTCCGTCGCCTTGGTGGCGGAGCGGATGGCGAGGCCGTCGTAATTGCCGATGATTTCGGCAAGCTTGTCCTTGTCCTTGCCGAGCTGCGGCTGGAAATCGACATCGACGCCGCGATCGCGAAAGATCTGGACGGCGGTTTCCGACAGTTCGTCGGATACGAGAACGCGAGGTGCCATGAGAGGCCTCCACTGGTGAGAACGTCTTGTGGGGAAACGGGATTTGGTGCGCGTCGGACCGTGGCGGAGACCGCGCGACGAGGCGCGGTCCCGACGCTTGCCGGCCTTAAGCTGCGGCCTTGAGCTGCGTGGCCTTCTGGGTCGCGAACGCCCAGTCGAACCAGGGCATCAGCGCTTCGAGGTCGGCCGTGTCGATGGTCGCGCCGGCCCAGATGCGGAAGCCCGAGGGGGCATCGCGATAGGCGCCGATATCATGGGCGACGCCCTGCTTTTCGAGCAGCGCGACCATGCCCTTGGCAAAGGCCTCCTGCTGGTCGGGCGCAAGCGCCGTCACCTCGGGATCGACGATCTTGAGGCAGACCGAGGTGTTCGAGCGGGTGTCCGCAACCTCTGCGAGGTTGGCGATCCAGTCGGTCTTCTCGACGTAATCGAAGATGACCTGCGCATTGGCATCCGCCCGCGCCATCAGCGCGTCGAGGCCGCCCAGCGACTTTGCCCACTGCAGCGCATCGATATAGTCCTCGACGCAGAGCATGGAGGGCGTGTTGATCGTTTCGCCCTGGAAGATGCCCTCGATGATCTTGCCACCCTTGGTCATGCGGAAGATCTTCGGCAGCGGCCAGGCCGGGGTGTAGCTTTCCAGCCGCGCGACGGCGCGGGGGGACAGGATGAGCACGCCATGGCCGCCCTCGCCGCCCAGCACTTTCTGCCAGGAGAAGGTGACGACATCGAGCTTGGCGAAATCGAGGTTCTGCGCGAAGGCGCCGGAGGTCGCATCGCAGATCGTCAGGCCCTGACGGTCGGCGGGAATGAAATCGGCATTGGGAACGCGAACGCCCGAGGTGGTGCCGTTCCAGGTGAAGACGACGTCCCGGTTGAAATCGATCGTGGAGAGATCCGGCAGCTTGCCGTAGTCGGCGGTGATCTTGCGGGCGTCGGAGAGCTTCAGCTCCTTCACGACGTCGGACACCCAGCCGGAACCGAAGCTTTCCCAGGCGACCATATCGACGCCGCGCTCGCCGAGCAGCGACCACATCGCCATTTCCACGGCGCCGGTGTCGGAGGCCGGCACGATGCCGATGCGGTAATCCGCCGGCACGTTGAGGACCTCGCGGGTCAGATCGATGGCTTGCTTGAGCTTGGCTTTGCCGACCTTGGCGCGATGCGAGCGGCCGAGCGGTGCGTCGGAGAGGGCATCCAGCGACCAACCGGGGCGCTTGGAGCAGGGTCCAGACGAGAAATGGGTATTGGCCGGACGAAGGTCCGGTGTCGCAGTCGTCTTCATGATGGCTATCCTTCCAGATAGAAAGCACCTCGTTAGGGAGGCGTGTCCTGCCGCCGTGATTATAGAAACTGCTCATGGAACGCAACAAAAAAGTCCGCGTTCTTGACGCGGACTGTCGCTCAGAGCAAAGGGCAGGACGTTTTCAGATCTGGTGGCAAGCCCGGGCAAAGCGCCCGGCGCGGGCCCTATCGCCAGCTGTATCCGGTGCGGACCGCACGGCCGCCGTGGAGGGCAAGTGCGATGCCATAGCCGGCGAGCAGGGCCGCGGCGAGGCTGACGAGCGGGCGATCGCGCACGGTGGAGCGGACCTGCGCCACGGCTTCCGATCGATGCTCGGCGATGCGCGTGCGGAGCGTCTCGATTTCCGCCTTGAGCGCGGCCACCGTATCGGCGGCGTCGCTGGAGGACACATCGTCTTTCGCGGCGAGCGCCTCATCGACGAGGGGAGCGTCGTTATCGATCGTGCCGCGGGGGATGGGGTTTCCGATGTCGGTCATGGCAGGCTCCTTGTGGTGAAGCCAGAACCTGCGGACCGCGACAAGGTTCCTCCTTGCTGGATCGGCCAGGCTAATACAGCGAGAAGCGCAGGCCGGCGCGGATTTCGTGGCGCGAAAGGCCGTCGTCGCGAGCCTGCTCGCCGGCGCGGGCAAACATGTCGCCCCTGGCAATGTCGGAGTAGCGGTAGCCGATATCGAGCTTCAACCGCTCCGTAAGGTCGTAGGAGGCGCCGGCCATGAGGGCATAGGTGAAGCGCCAGCCGTCATCCCCCTCGTAAGCGCCACCGGCAACCGGAGCGCCACCGCTGCGAACGGTCACGTCCTGCCAATCGACATAGGTCGCGCCGATACCGGCACCGAGATAGGGCGTGAAGCCGGCGACGGTCGCGAGATCGACATAGGCATTGGCCATGAGGCCGACGCCGCGCAGGTCTGCCCGATAGCGGGTCGAGACGCCGGCCGTTTCCTGCGTGCCTTCGAAGCGGCCGTCGAACAGGTCGGCGGTGAGGTCGGCGCGCAGGATGTCGGTCAGCCGGTAGCCGAGGCCGAGCGTGCCGGAAACCGGACGGTCGAAACGATCGTCATCGAAGCCGCGGCGGGCGCCGGCGACCGACAGGTCGGGCGCACCGTCGTCGCGAAAAGCCGCATAGCCGAGATCGCCGCGCAGATAGAGGCCGGTCGAGACGGTGTCCGTGGCGATGGTGACCTCCGGCGCCGAGAGCGGCGCGTCTTCCGCCTGCGCGGTCGACAGGCCGATGCCCGCGCCGAGGATGGCACAGGCCAGGCCGGCGCGGTACGATGCGGCCCGTGCTGCCCGTGCCGTGGCCAATGGTGAAAGACGCGTCATGGAGCCCTCGATTGCCCGGTGTCGCGGCCGGCCGGCGAATCACGCGGGCGACCGATGTACAGGCGTTAACCTTTGGGCCGGTATGGTTAATGGCGCGTTAACGCAGGCACCCGCTCAGGCGGCAAGGCCGGAGCCGTAGGACGCGCGGAACTGCGGGGGGCGCTCCGTCATGACGCTCGCCTCGAAGACGACATCGGCGCCCGTCAGCCGGTACTGCAGCGGCGGACCGGGGTCCCTGCGCACATCCAGCGGGCCCGCCCCCTGGGTGTCGGCCAGGCCGAAACCGTCGATCAGCTGGTTGATATCGACCTCGCGGGCGAGCAGGCACTGGAGCAGCAGGCAGACGGCGGCGTCCGAGAGGCTGTCGACGGGCACGATGCGCTCGAAGATCTGGTCCATGCCGGCATGGCCGGTGATCCGCCAGAAATGTCTGTCCATCGTCGCGTCCCGTCAAGTTTTCATCGAATCATCCGGTTCGACCCTAACCCGCGCCGCGACGGGAACAAGCAACCCCCGGCTACGCCCGCCAGACTGGTTAATGCCGCCTGACCAGAGCCGCGGCGCGGCGTGCCGAAAACGCACGAAAGCCGCCCTTTCGGGGCGGCTTTCGGACAGGACGTTTGGAAGACGGCTTACTTGTAGACCGGCTGCTCGACCGGATATTCCGGGACATAGGCCTGTTCGCAGCCACCGAAATTGTAGCGCAGGCCGGCGCGGGCCTCGTGGATGTTGATGCCCTTGTCGCGACCGGGGCCGCCGCTTTCCTTGTAGCCGAACATGTCGCCGCCGACAATCTGGCGGAAGCGATAGCCGACATCGGCCTGCAGGTTGCAGGTGATGTCGATGGCCGTGCCGGCCATGAGGCCGTAGGTGAAGCGCCACTTGCGCTTGCCGCCATGCTCGAACTCGCCGTCGCAATTGTCGGGATTGCCGGTTTCGCAGCTGGTGTTCTTCAGCTTGTCCCAGCGGACCTGCGTGCCGCCGATGCCGGCACCGATATAGGGCGTGAAGATGCCGTATGTGCCGATATCGACATAGGCGTTGGCCATCAGGCTCCAGGCGGTCATCGAGGAAATATCGCGCGAGGTGCAGAACGTGGCGACGCCGCAGGAGCCCGTGGTCGAGCCTTCGAAATCGGCCTTGCCGAGATAGTCGAGCGTGACGTCCGTGCGCAGGTGATGGGTGATCTGGTAACCCACGCCGACGCCGCCGGTCCAGGTATTGTCGAGATCGTAGCTGTCGAAATCGCGCTCGTAGGAATTGGAGCCCTGATAGAACTTGGCGCCGCGCAGCTTGGTGAAGGCATAGCCGACATCGCCGCGCAGGTACCAGCCGCCGGCCTCGCTCACCTCGACGGGGGCGGCTTCGACGACCTGTTCGACCGGGGGCTGGTAGATGTCGGCGGCAAAGGCAGCGCTGCCGGTCAGCATCGCTGCCACAACGCCCATAACGAAACTCTTCATGGCTCACTCCATAACGATGTTGTGTCAGCCCACCTTCGTCGCAGCCCGACCGTCCTGTTGGAAAACATCATGGAGGAGATTGGTTAAGGCTCGTTTAACCAAGAAAATTCACCGTATTCCGAAAGAAAAAACCCGGCGCGAGGCCGGGTTCTGTGTTCAACCGTCGATAGAGAGAACGCTATGCCGCGTGGCGGACGGAGCCGATGACGGAGACGAGCTCGTCGACGATGCGCTCGACCTGGCCGCGATCGTCGCCTTCCGCCATCACGCGGATCAGCGGCTCGGTGCCGGAGGGGCGGATGAGCAGACGGCCGTTCTTCGACAGCGCGGCCTCGGCATCGGCGATCGCCTGCCGGACGGCATTGTCCTCGAGCGGCTTGCCGGTGGAAATGCGCACATTCTTCAGCACCTGCGGCACGGGCGTGAACTTGTGGCAGACCTCGCTGACGGGCTTGCCGAGACGCTTGACGCTGGAGAGCACCTGAAGCGCGGCGACGAGGCCGTCACCCGTCGTGCCGAAAGCCGACAGCACGATATGGCCCGACTGCTCGCCGCCGATGTTGAAGCCGTTCTCGCGCATATGCTCGACGACATAGCGGTCGCCGACCTTGGTGCGCTGGAGCGACAGCTTGCGGCTCTGCAGATAGCGCTCCAGACCGAGATTGGACATGACCGTGGCGACGATGCCGCCGCCGCGCAGCATGCCTTCGGCCGCCCAGCTGTCGGCGATGACGGCCATCAGCTGGTCGCCGTCGATGATCGTACCCTTCTCGTCCACGATCAGCACGCGGTCGGCATCGCCATCGAGCGCGATGCCGATATCGGCGCGCACTTCGTGCACCTTCTTCGACAGGGCCGCCGGGCTGGTGGAGCCGCAGTCCAGATTGATGTTCGTGCCGTTCGGCTCCGTGCCGATCGACACCACATCGGCACCGAGCTCCCAGAGGGCCGCGGGTGCGACCTTGTAGGCGGCGCCATTGGCGCAATCGATGGCGATGCGCAGGCCCTTCAGCGTCACGTCGCGCGGCAGCGTGCGCTTGGCGTGCTCGATATAGCGGTCATGCACGCCGTCGATGCGCTTGGCGCGGCCGATCTCGTTGCTGCGCGCGAGCTGCATCGACAGGTCCTGATCGAGCAGTTCCTCGATCTGGCTCTCGATATCGTCGGACAGCTTGTAGCCGTCGGGGCCGAAGAGCTTGATGCCGTTATCCTCGAACGGATTGTGCGAGGCGGAGATCATCACGCCGATATCCGCGCGCAGCGAGCGCGTCAGCATGGCGACGGCGGGTGTGGGAATGGGGCCGAGGACGAAGGCATCGACACCGGCCGCGGTGAAGCCGGCGACCATCGCATTTTCCAGCATATAGCCCGAGAGGCGGGTATCCTTGCCGATGACGACCCGGTGGCGATGCGCGCCACGGCGGAAGATGGTGCCGACGGCGATGCCGACCCGCATGGCGAGATCCGGCGTCATCGGGAAAATGTTGGATTGCCCGCGTATGCCGTCGGTGCCGAAATATCTGCGCTTCATGATCGCTCCATCGTCCAGAGCCGTTTCCGGGAAGTCGGGTTCACCGGACGGCTGTCTCTCATTGATTGCCGCATCGTCAAAAGGCGAGGCGAAAATGCTCTGCCGGGACCGGACCGCTCCGGTCTCCATGCCGCTTTCGGCACGTTCTGCCACAGACAGCCGGAAAACGGCATCCTCACGGCCATCAGAAATGATTACACGCCGTTACCTTCGTAAAGCTTACCGATGGCGGGACGGGAACGCGCCGATAACCACGCGCGCCAGGACGCCGTGGAGAGAGGGCAGTTCGGACGAGGCGCTGGAAGCTGCCGCGTTGGGTAGTGAAGTGGAAGATGACATCTTCCAGCGCCTCGTTCGGTGGTTTTTCCCGCAGCCCGGCCGTCTCGAAGAGGATTCCATCGGCTCTTCCCGATGGCGCGTCCGGCAGTCACGGCGCGGCTTGCCGCCGCCTTGCCAGGTTTCACAGGACGACCGCGGTTTCAACGGTCGCCGGCCTCTTCTATGACATCGCCACGTCAGCTTCCCTGTCGAGGTCCGTGACGGACGGCCCTTTCGCGAGCCCGGGCGGGAGGACATGCGTCGTTTCCCCACACCCGGCACCGGCCCCGCCTCGCCGGAACGCCTTCCGGTGCATCCGATAACGGGACAGGGCAAGTATGATCGCGCAAAAGCGGGCGGGGAAAAGCGGATATGAAAAAAATTTGAAAACAAAAAACCTGCAGCGTCGGCCGAAGGGTTCAAACGGCCCGGAAGGCTCTCGTTTCGCACGACGTCATGCTCGACCTCACGCCCAGATCTGCTGACCTCACGGAAATCAGACCGTTGCAGATGCCCGGAACAAGCCCGAGCATGTGCAACGGGGAACGAAAAAACCCTCCGGCGTCGGCCGAAGGGTTTCGATGGTCTGCAACGCTGCGCGCAGCTTATTGCGGCTGCGGCTCGAGCCCGCCTTCGGCCTCGCCCTTGGGCGTCGTGCCGTCCTTCTTGGTCCCGGCCGAGGGGACGGCGGAGCCGCGGGGGGGGGGCGAATCGTCGCCGAGGTCCCGGGCCGGCTTGTCGCCGCGCATCAGCGCCTTGATCTCTTCGCCGGTCAGCGTCTCGTATTCGAGCAGGCCTTCGGCGACCGCCACAAACTCGGAATTCATGTCCGTGATGATCCGGCGGGCGTCGTCATAGGCCTCGTCGATCAGGCGGCGAACCTCGTTGTCGATCTTCTGCGCGGTGGCTTCCGAAACGTTCTTCGACTGCGAGACGGAGTGGCCGAGGAAGACTTCCTGCTGGTTTTCACCGTAGGACACCTGGCCGAGCTGGTCGGAGAAGCCCCACTGCGTGACCATGGCGCGGGCAAGCTTGGTGGCCTGCTCGATATCCGACGAGGCACCCGATGTGATGTTCTCCTTGCCGAAGGTGATTTCCTCGGCAACGCGACCGCCCATCATGATGGCGAGACGCGAGACCATCCATGTGTAGCTCATGGAATAGCGGTCGCCCTCGGGCAGCTGCATGACCATGCCGAGGGCGCGGCCGCGCGGAATGATGGTCGCCTTGTGCAGCGGATCGGCGGCCGGCACCTTGAGCGCGACGATGGCATGGCCGGCTTCGTGATAGGCCGTCAGCTTCTTCTCGGATTCGGTCATGGCGGAGTTGCGGCGTTCCGCACCCATCATGATCTTGTCCTTGGCGTCTTCGAACTCGGCCATGGTGACGACGCGCTTGTTGCGGCGGGCGGCCATGAGGGCGGATTCGTTGACGAGGTTCATCAGGTCCGCACCGGAGAAACCGGGCGTGCCGCGGGCAAGGATCTTCAGATCGACATTCGGTGCCAGCGGCACGTTGCGGACGTGGACCTTGAGGATGCGCTCGCGACCGTTGATGTCGGGATTGGGCACGACGACCTGCCGGTCGAAGCGGCCCGGACGCAGCAGAGCGGGGTCGAGAACGTCGGGACGGTTGGTCGCGGCGATGAGGATGATGCCCTCGTTGGCCTCGAAGCCGTCCATTTCGACCAGAAGCTGGTTCAGCGTCTGCTCGCGCTCGTCATTGCCGCCGCCGAGACCCGCGCCGCGATGGCGGCCGACGGCATCGATTTCGTCGATGAAGATGATGCAGGGCGCGTTCTTCTTGGCCTGCTCGAACATATCGCGGACGCGGGACGCGCCGACGCCGACGAACATTTCCACGAAGTCCGAACCGGAGATCGTGAAGAAGGGCACGTTGGCCTCGCCGGCAACAGAGCGGGCGAGCAGCGTCTTGCCGGTGCCCGGAGGGCCGACGAGCAGCACGCCACGCGGAATACGGCCGCCGAGACGCTGGAACTTCTGCGGATCGCGCAGGAATTCGACGATTTCCTCAAGATCCTGCTTGGCTTCGTCCACGCCGGCGACGTCATCGAAGGTGATGCGGCCATGCGCTTCGGTCAGAAGCTTGGCCTTGGACTTGCCGAAACCCATCGCGCCGCGCGAGCCACCCTGCATCTGGCGCATGAAGAACAGCCAGACGCCAAGGATCAGCAGCATGGGGAGCAGCGTGCCGATGAAGCTCAGGAAGCCGTTGGACCCATCCGTCTCCGGACGGACGGTGACCGTCACGTTCTTGGCTTCCAGCCGTTCGGTGAGCGCCGTATCCACGGAGGGCGCATAAGTCTGGAATGTCGCGCCGCTCTCGTTGAACGTGCCGAGCACCTTGTTGCCGGTGATGACGACGTCCTTGACACGGCTGCCATCGACATCCTTCAGGAACTGCGAAAACGGAACTTCCCGCGAGCCGCTCCGCTCCGACGGCTGCTGAAACATGCTGAACAGCGCAATCAGCAAGAGAGCGATAATGGCCCAGAGGGCAAGATTACGAAAATTAGGGTTCATCGAACTCCCCGGAACCGGTGCTGGCGCCCCGCGACCGGGGCCCATATTTCTTCGCTAACATAGGGTTCGCGACAGGCCTTGCCAAGGCAAACCGCCCTTTGCCCGATCATTTCGTCGAGATATCGTCAACCGGGCATGTCGGAAACGGCGCGCGCTGCAATTGCGCAGCGATGCTTTGCGCGATCATCAGGTCGAAACGCGGCAAAAAGGTGTCGTAGGGCGCGATGACGGGCGTGCGGGAAAATGCCGCGGGATCCGCGGCCGCGCCATCGGGAAACCGCAGGTCGGGCGCCGCCTTGGCGACGCGCCCGGCAACGCCCGGGGGAAGGCCGGCGGCCGTGAGCCTCCGGACGAGCGCGGGATCGCCACCCGCGGCGAGCGTGAGGGCGCGCGGGCCGCGATTGCCGATCGCAAAGCGGCCGTCCCACACCAGCGCCTGCCCCGGCGCAAGGATCATCGGCGGGGGAAGATTGCGACGCTCCCGATAGACGAACAGCCGCCCGCCGCGACGCTCGAAAACGCAGCCGCCGGCGGTGGTCGCGCCCGCGTGGCCGGTGCCGAGGGATTGAAAGAGGCGGGCGGCCGTCTCCTGCCCGATCGGGTGCGGCTTTCCGGCCAGGGTGGCGGCGAGCAGGACGAGCAGCCGCTGCCCGTGGAGATCGGTCACCTCGCCGTCGGCAAAGGCAATCTCGGCGGCGATCTCTGCGTGAAGGCGGACGCGATCCGTGAAAAGCTGCGCGACCGCCCGGTCCGACGTCAGGCGGCGCGAGACGGCGTCGCGCAGGATCGCCTCCGGCCCCTGCCCCGCGCTGTCGCGAGCCGCCTGGCGGATGCGGACGCGTTCGAAACGGGGATCGTCATTGCTCGGATCGTCGATCCACCCTTCGCCGAGAGAGGTGAGGTGATCGCGCACCGCCCGCCGGGTCACGGCGAGGAAGGGACGGCAGATCCAGAGGGTGCGGTTGAAGAGGACGGCATCGGCCATGCCGGCAAGGCCGATCGCGGCGGTTTCGTCGCGAGACGCATCCGGACGGCGGGCGGCCCGCATGGCGACCGTCTCGGCCTGATCGTCGCAGGAATGGCCGGTGACGACGAGATCGGCGTCGAAACCGCGCGCCGCTTCGGACAGGAGACGGTAGCGGGCAAGGCGGGCCTCCGCCTGTAGGCCGGAGACGATGCCGGAATGGGCCCAGCGGGCGACCGAATGGGGAATGCCGAGCGCGGCACACCGCCGGGCGACCGCCTCGGCCTCGGCGGCCGAACCGGGGCGCAGCGCGTGATCGACCGTGCAGGCGACGAGGCGATGGGGCACGCCGGACGTCTTCACGGCATGATGGAGGGCGAGCAGAAGGCCGACCGAATCGCTGCCACCGGAGACGGCGACGAGCACGGTGGACGGGCGGCGCAGGCGGGAAAGAAAGGCGTGCGCGGCGGCGAGCGGCGAAACGGCCGCCCCTGGGGCGCCTGCCGGGGCCGGCGGCCGCATCGGCATAACGACCGGCGGCATCAGCAGGACAGGCGGCTCTGCTCGGTCGTGACCTTGGCCTTCACCGCGGGGGAGGCCTTGGGGTAGCGTTTGCCGACTTCGCGCAGCGTCGCGCAGGCGGTTTCCTTGTTGTCGAGCGCGGCCAGCGACATGCCGAGCTTCAGAAGCATTTCCGGCGCCTTGGGCGACTTGGAATAGGCCTGATGCGCATTCAGAAAGGTCTTGGCGCTATCGTTGAATTTCCCTTGGGAATACTGGGCCTCGCCCATCCAGAAGCTGGCATCCGCCGCCTTCTCGCCCTTGGGGAAGGCTTCGAGATAGTCGCGGAACTCGTTTTCCGCCTGACTATAATCGCCGGAAAGCACATGGCCATAGGCCGACTGGTAGAGATCGCCGGGATTGTCGAGGCTGGCCGTCTGCTGCTCGGTCTCGGGCGTGGCATTCAGGCCCGGTGCGGCACGCGTGCCGGGATCGGTGGAGGCGACGGCGCCCGGATCGGTGCTCGGATCCGGAAGCCTGTCGGCACTGGCGCCGATCGGGTTGCCGGCATCGTCGAGGATGATCTGGCCGAGCGTCGTCGGCAGGCTGCCCGGAGCGCCGGGGGCCGCGCCGGAGGCTGTTTCCGATCCCGTGCTTGCGCCGGGATCGGTTACGGTTGAGGGCGGCGCCGTGCGACCGGTGGTCGCCATGGCCTCGCCGGAGGTGCGCGGCGTTTCGAGCGCCCCGCTCTTGCGCGGAGCCGCAGGCTTGGCGCCTTCGAGATCCTGGAAGCGCAGCTCGTTGTCCTCCTGGAACTTCCGGATCTGTTCCTGCATCTGCAGGAGCTGGAAGCTCATCTCTTCGATACGCCCGTTGAGGGAGCGGATCGTTTCCTCGAGCTGCCCGATGCGCCCGGCCTCGCTGGCCTGCACTTTCAGCAGCGGCGCCCGTTCGACAGGCTGCGTCTCGTTGCGGTGGAACGCCTTGTCCAACCAGCCGGAAAGCGGCATGGCAGTCACGGGCTGGCTCAGCGACCCGAAGGCGCCAAGACCGATCATGGCTGCCACGACAATGTTCTTCATGTCATGTGTCCCGTCTAGAGCAATTTCAGCAAACGTGCGCAGCGGTTTTGCGTCCGGAATTGCGTGAAACCAAAAGGAGAGCGTTTTCGCGTTTAGAAGAAACGCGGAAACGCTCGGACCGATCACGTCGCAGGCCGAGGCGAAGGAGTCCCGCCTCTACCGCACTGCAACCGCCGCACAGTTTTCCAATTGCCTGCAAAAAGCAACGGAGTTCGGTCAAAGTGTGACGAAAAAGAAAGGCGGCCCTTGCAGACCGCCCTCCCCCATTTCGAAACCTGCGTCAGGATCGAGACTTACATATTGCCGCCGCCGAGAACGGTGACCGAGCGGCGGTTCTGCGACCAGCAGGAAATGTCGTCGCAGACGGCGACCGGCTTTTCCTTGCCGTAGGAGATGGTGCGCATGCGGCCGGCGGGAACGCCCTGGCCTGCGAGGAACTCCTTGGCGGCGGCGGCACGACGGGCGCCGAGCGCCAGGTTGTATTCGCGCGTGCCGCGTTCGTCGGCATGGCCTTCGACCGTGATCTGGTAGTTCGGGTACTTGGCGAGCCACTGCGCCTGACGCGACAGCGTTGCCTGCGCGTCGGCGCGGATGGACGAGCTGTCGGTGTCGAAGAAGATGCGGTCGCCGACATTGACCGTGAAGTCCTGCTGCGAGCCCGGCGTGGCCGAGCCGGCGCCGAGACCGAGGCCGGCGGCGTCGTTCGGCATGTTGTTCTTCTTAGAGGCGCAGCCGGCAATCGCCAGCGACATGAACAGGGCGATCGCGACGGGATTGCGCGCGAGGGACTGAAGGCGGCCTGCGGCCGGGACGTGAATGCGGCTCATGAGCCGGTCTCCTTGGGTAAGCGAAGGTCGGGGGTAAGCAAAGGTCGGGGTAAGCGAAGGTCGGGGGCAAGCGAAAGTCGGGGTAAACAAATATCAGGGTTGCCGAACTGTAACCGGAAGCGGTTAACTTTCTTGCACCGGCGATGGTTAAAACTCTCTCAACGCGCGACCATCGCGCGGTCGTCATCAGCACTTTGCGGCGAGAAAGCGGCCTTTGACCACGATTCCCGCCGCAATCGCGAGGTCTGGCTACTCCAGCAGCGGCGACCAGGCCGGGTCGGACGCAAAGCCCTGAGTGGCGACGCGCTGCTCGTTATAGCCCGTAAGATCGATGGAATAGAGCTGCGGACCGCCCGCACCGCTGTCCTGACGGAAGAACATCAGCACGCGGCCGTTGGGGGCCCAGGTCGGGCCTTCATTGTGGAAGCCCGAGGTCAGGATGCGCTCGCCCGACCCGTCCGGCTTCATCACGCCGATGGAGAACTTACCGCCCGACTGCTTGGTGAAGGCGATGAGGTCGCCGCGCGGCGACCAGACCGGCGTGGAATAGGAACCGTCGCCAAACGAGATGCGCGTCTGGCCGGAGCCGTCGGCGCCCATGACGTAGAGCTGCTGGCGACCGCCGCGGTCGCTTTCGAACACGATGCGCGCGCCATCCGGCGAATAGGACGGCGAGGTATCGATGGCCGGCGTCGAGGTCAGGCGCGTCGTGGTGCGCGAGCGCAGGTCCATCGTGTAGATATTGGCGTTGCCCTCCTGCTGGAGGCTCATGATGACGCGCTGGCCATCCGGCGAGAAGCGCGGCGCGAAGGTCATGCCGGGGAAGTTGCCGACCACCTCGCGCTGTCCGGTTTCCAGCTGCAGCAGGTAGACCCGCGGCTCCTGGCCCTCGAACGACATATAGGTGATTTCCTGGCGGCTCGGCGAGAAGCGCGGCGTCAGCACGATATCGTTGGAATTGGTGATGGCGCGCGCATTGGCACCGTCCTGGTCCATGATGGCGAGCTGGCGCTTGCGGGCCGTCTTCGGGCCGCTCTCGGCGACATAGACGACGCGGGTATCGAAATAGCCCTCTTCGCCGGTAATTTCCTTGTAGATCGCGTCCGCGATGATGTGGGCGAGGCGGCGCCAGTTTTCCGGCTGCGTGAAATACTGCTGGCCGGTGATCTGGTTCTGCGCCGTCGCATCCCACAGGCGGAACTGCGCCTTCAGACGGCCATCGGCCTCCTGCGTGACGCGGCCGGTGACGAGCGCCTGCACGTTCAGCACGCGCCAGTCTTCGAAACGCGGCGGTGCATCGGGATTGGTGACCTTCTCGATGAAGGCCTTGCGGTCGACCGGTGCGAACAGGCCCGACCGCTTGAGGTCGGCCGCCACGACGTCCGAGATCTTCTGCCCCATCTCCCCTTGCAGGAAGTCGGTGATGGCGATCGGCAGCGGCTCGACATTGCCCCGGTTGATGTTGATCTCGACGCGCGCATGCGCAGGCACGGTCGCAGCAGCGACCAGACCCGTCAGCGCGACGAAGAGCCGGAAAAAGGTGCGTCTAAGCATGGTTACGGAGCCTCTCAGCAGTCCATTCGGTATGGTGGCGGCCATGCCACGAGGCGATGGCCGGAGTGATTTCGGTGATGTCGGCGGTCACAGCAGCATGTCCGACGGATCGAAGTGGATGACGACTTCCTGCCAGGAATCATACTTCTCGGCCGGCAGCTTGAAGGGTGCGGAACGGCGCACGGCGCGCGTGGCGCTGCCGATCATCGCGCGCTGCGAGGTCGGCGTGCCCCCGGTCGCTTCGACCTCGGGCTGGCCGACGATCTCGCCCTGCGGATCGAGCTGGATCGTGACCGTGATCACCATGCCCTGAAGATCCGCCATGCCGGGAATGATCGACCAGTTCTTCTGGATCATCCCCTTCAATGCGTCCATCTCGCTCAGGGAGAGCGTGTTGCCGGTCGTCGTCTTCTTGCCGCCCAGCGCCGCCTTGTCCTGCGAGCGCTTGGCGCCGCCACCGGAGGATTCGGTCTTGTTCAGGAGGGCTGCCACCTCGTCGGCATTGAAGTCGCTTTCCTTCTGGGACGACGTCTTCTTCTGCTCCTTGGGCGCCGCATCCGTCTTGCGATCGGGCGTCTTGGCGGTCTGCGCGGCGGCGGTCTCCTCGACCTTCGGGCGCGCGGTCGGGGCCGGCACGTTCTGCGGCAGGGCCGCGGCATCCGTGCTTTCAGCCGGCGTCTGTTCGGGCGGCGTGGGCGTCGGCTCCGGCGTCGGCTCGGCCTTGGCTTCCGGCTGCGGCTTCGGATCGGGCTTGGGGTCCGGCTTCACCTCTTCCTTGGGCGTCGGCAGGGCGGCGACCTCGGTTGCGGGTTCGGCGGGCGGCTTTTCGGACGGCTTGACCTCTTCCTTCACCGGATCGGGCGACGGCGGCGCGTCCTCCGACTTCGGCGGTGCGGCGGAGGCCTGATTCTCGACCGGCTTGGAAACCGGCTTCGGCGGCGTCTTCATATCGACGTCGTTGTCGCCGACATTCTCGGCCTCGGGCTTGGTCTGGGGCTTTTCGGAGGGCTTGGGCGCGGATTTCTCGGCCATGGGCGCCTTGAGGTCGCCCTGCTGGATCTGGCTCATCTCGCTGATGATTTCCACGGGAACGGATTCGACCGCCGCGACCTCGAGAGGCTTCGGACTGCCGAGCGAAACCAGCGCCCAGGTGAGCACCAGTCCGTGAAGCACAGCGGAGGTTGCGATGCTGCCCTTCATGTCAAAGGCTCACTTGTCCGTTTCCTGAAGGGTCACGAGACCCAGGTTCTTGAAACCGGCAGACGAAATGCGCGCCATGACCTTCATGACCGTTCCGTAGTCGGCATTGGTATCGCCGCGCACATAGATGCGCTCCTCGTAGCCGGTCTTGGCGATGGCCTCGAGCTTCGGTACGACCTCCTCGATGGCGATCGGGCTTTCCTGCAGGAAGATCTCGCCGGCCGGATTGACCGAGATCGTGATCGGCTGCGTATCGGAATTCAGCGCCTTGGCCTGCGTTTCCGGCAGGTCGATCGGCACGCCGACGGTCATCATCGGTGCGGCCACCATGAAGATGATGAGCAGCACCAGCATGACGTCCACGAAGGGCGTCACGTTGATTTCGCTCATGACGGCCTTGCCGCCGCGTCCGCGACCACGCCCGCCGCGTCTGCCGCCCGAGCCCTTGGATCCGCCCACTGCCATACCCATCGTTCGCGGTCTCCGTCGGTGTTCTTATTGCGCCGCCTGGCGCGGCTGCAGCTTTTCGTCGATCTGGCGCGACAGGATCGCGGAGAACTCGTCGGCAAAGCCTTCCATGCGGGAATTGATCTTGCCCGCATCCGCCGTGAACTTGTTGTAGGCGATGACGGCGGGAATTGCGGCGAGCAGGCCGATGGCGGTGGCGAGCAGCGCTTCCGCGATACCCGGCGCCACGACCGCGAGATTGGTGGACTTCGAACCGGCGATCGCCTGGAACGAGGTCATGATGCCGATGACGGTGCCGAAGAGGCCGACGAAGGGACCGGCCGAACCGATGGTGGCGAGCGAGCCGAGCCGGGCTTCGAGCGCCTCGGACTCGCGTGACAGCGTCACGTCCATGGCGCGGTCGATACGCATCTGCAGGCCGATCGGCGAGCGGGCGCCGCGCTCGAAGCTCTTCTTCCACTCGCGCATGGCCGAGACGAAGATCGCGCCCATGCCGGAGGTCTGGCGGTCGGACAGCGTGCGGTAAAGCTCTTCCAGCGACTGGCCGGACCAGAACACCTGCTCGAAACTGTCGAGCTGGCGACGGACACGGGCATAGCGAATGGTCTTGTCGACCACGATCGCCCAGGTCCAGACCGACGCGGCCATGAGCCCGAGCATGACCAGCTTCACGACGAAACCGGCCTCCATGAAAAGAGACCACAACGTCACGTCCGTGGTCACAGCGGCCAATCCAGCCTGTTCCATGCTATCAAATCCCCGAATCCGGACGCCCGGCAAGAGCCATCACATGCTCGACGCCAGGTCGCTCAAACGTCATTGTTATCAAGTTCGCCCCGGCAGCCCGCCGCCGATCGCACACGTGCAATCCAAGCTTCGGGCAAACCTTTCCCGCGTAATCTTGGTCAAAGGATGACGTGCACTGCACAAAATCCCGTGGGTCGATAAGACATCATTATGGTTAAGGGAGTGTTACCGCGCGAGCATCGGCCGCTTGCAACCCGCGCGAAAGCGCGGTCGCGGGCCCGGCGGACGCGTCAGATCTGCGCACCCAGCGCGCGGAAGAGCGTGCGGTACCGGTCGGCGGCGTTCTCCCAGGAGAAATCGCGGGCGCGCACGAGGCCTTCCGCCGCAAGCCGCGTCCGCAGGGCCTCGTCGCGCAGGAGCGTCACGATGCCGTCCGCGATCGCGGCATCGGATGTGGGGTCGACCAGCATGGCCGCGTTGCCGGCGATCTCGCCCGTGGCCGTGGCCGCCGACGTCAGCACCGGCGTGTTGCACGCCATGGCCTCGATGATCGGCAGGCCGAAGCCCTCGTAGAGAGAGGGAAACAGAAAGGCCTGCGCACCCGCCATCAGCGGGCCCATATGCACCTCCTCGACATAGCCGATCAGCCTGGTGCGGGGCACGTCGGGAAGGGATTGGGCATCGCCGAAGACATGCGCCCGCCCGAGATTGCCGGAGACGACGAGCGCGATATCCGGATCAAGCGCGCGCTGCGCGATGGCCCAGGCGCGCAAGGTCGCGGCCAAGTTCTTGCGCCGGTCGGCCGTCGCCTGCAGCAGGAGGTATCGGGCCGGCAGATCGAGCGCGGCGCGGGTGGCGGCGATCTCGTGCGGCGCATGCGGGCGGAAATGGCGGCTGACGCCGTTCGGGATCACGTCGATCCGGCTTTCCTCGATCGGAAGCGTGGCCGCGATCCGCCGGCGCGAGAACTCCGACACCGTGACGACCCGCGCGACGCGGCGGACGAGCACCGGCAGCAGCGCCTTGTAGAACGCCGTGAACGAGCGGGAGAAGAATTCGGGCACGTCCAGGAAGGCGACGTCGTGGAGGGTGACGACCTGATCTCCCTTGGCGACGGGCCCGGTGGCCGAGGGCGACCAGAGAAGATGGCCCCGCGCCCGGACCGGCAGCACCACCTGCTCCCAGGCATGCGCCTTCATGCCGCCCAGCGGCCGATCCGGCACGATTTCCGTCATCGGCCCCAGCCGCGCGGCGATTTCGGCGGCGACCCGCTGCTGGCCCCCCATCGCGAACTTCGTGACCCGCGCGTTGACGGCTATCTTCATGGACATCCCCTCTGGCCCTTCCGTAGCAGAAAGGCCTGTAGCATGCGGGGGTGAACCTTCGGTTAGCAGCCTGCGCGACCGCGAAACGCGTTGTCTCAGGCGAGGAATTTCGCGGCCAGCGTTTCCGGCAGCCGCCGTGGACGGCCGGCGGCATTGATGACGGCGATGATGACCTTGGCGGCGATCAGCAGGCGATCGCTGCTGAGGATCTGCTGCTGCAGCACCATCTTCGCGCCGCCCGCCTTTTCCGTCACGGTACGGATATCGAGGATATCGTCCATGCGGGCCGGCAGGCGGAAGTCGATCTCCATGCGGTGGACGACGAAGACGAGACCTTCGGCATCCGCCGTCAGCAGCGCCCGCTGCTCGACGCCGAGGCAGCGCAGGTAATCCGTGCGGCCGCGCTCGAGAAAATGCAGGTAGCGGGCGTGATAGACGAGGCCGGAGAAATCCGTGTCTTCGTAATAGACCCGCTGGTGGAGCCGATGCCCCTCGTCGCTCAGCGTACCCGCAATCGAGAAATCCACGTGCTTGCGCCTCTTCCGCCGTCATCATGCCTGTGGGGTCGTTGTGGCGCAAAGAACGCATCGCGACAAGCATTGAACAACTGTCATGATTTCTAATTACAGCGGGTAAGGCGCAAAATTCGTTCGGGACGCGGGTGCCGCCGACCGACATATCCTCCAGGAGGCGACGTCATGAAGATTGCAGTGATGGGCGGAGACGGGTTCATCGGCTGGCCGACGGCCCTGCACCTTTCGGAGGCCGGCCACGATATCCATATCCTCGACAATCTCTCCCGCCGCTGGATCGACACCGAACTCGGCGTGCAATCGCTGACCCCCATGGATTCGATCCAGGAGCGCACGCGCATCTGGCATGCGGAAACCGGACGCCGCATCCATTTCAACCTGATCGACCTCGGGCGCGACTACGAGCTTCTGAAGAACTGGCTGGCCGAGCACCGCCCGGACGCCGTCATCCACTTCGCCGAGCAGCGCGCCGCGCCCTACTCGATGAAGAGCGACCGGCACAAGAACTACACCGTCAACAACAACGTGTCGGCCACGCACAACCTGCTCAACGCGCTGGTGGAGCTGAACCTCGACGCGCATCTGGTGCATCTGGGCACCATGGGCGTCTACGGCTATTCGACCGTGGGTGCCGCGATCCCCGAGGGCTACCTGCCGGTCGGTATCACCACCGAGAGCGGCGAGACGGTCGCCCAGGAGATTCTTTACCCGGCCAATCCCGGCTCGATCTACCACATGACCAAGTGCCTCGATCAGCTGCTGTTCCAGTTCTACGCCAAGAACGACGCGCTGCGCATCACCGACCTGCACCAGGGCATCGTCTGGGGCACGCACACCGCCCAGACCCGCCGCCACGAGCAGCTGGTCAACCGCTTCGACTATGACGGCGACTACGGCACGGTGCTGAACCGCTTCCTCATCCAGGCGGCGATCGGCTATCCCCTGACCGTGCACGGCACCGGCGGGCAGACCCGCGCCTTCATCCACATTCAGGACTCCGTGCGCTGCATCGAGCTGGCGCTGAGGAACCCGCCGGCCCGGGGCTCGCGCGTCGAGATCTTCAACCAGATGACCGAGACGCACCGGGTGCGCGATCTCGCCCGGATGATCGGCGACATGACGGGCGCCGAGATCGCCTGGCTGCCGAACCCGCGCAAGGAAGCCCCGGAAAACGAGCTGGTGGTGAAGAACGACAAGTTCCTCGACCTCGGCCTCGCCCCGACGAAGCTGAAGGACGGCCTGCTGTCGGAGATCGTCGATGTGGCGAAGAAATACAGCTACCGCGTCGATCGCAGCCGCGTTCCCGCCGTGTCCGCCTGGACGAAGGACATCGCCGCCAAGATCGTCCACGATCCGGAAGGGCGCCGGCTGAAATCCGTGTCATGAGCGGGGGCGGCGCCCACGCCTTCGTCACGCTGGTGACCAATGCGGATTATGCGATGGGCGCGAAAGCGCTCTGCCGCTCGATCCGCCGCACCGGCACGGCGGCCGATATCGTCGTTTTCCATACGCCGGCCGTGGCGATGGACGCGCTCGCGCCGCTGGCCGAATTCGGCGTGCGGCTGGTCGAGACCGATCTGCTGCCGCTGTCGGACGCGTTCAACGCGCGGCATGCGCGGCGCAACGTGCATGCCGCAGCCCCGTTCACCAAGGGGCGAAAGCCGGCGTTCCACTCGCCGCTCGACAATTTTTGCAAGCTGCGGCTCTGGCAGCTGACGGACTACGAGCGCTGCATCTTCATCGATGCGGATGCGCTGGTGCTGAAGAACATCGACCGGTTCTTCGCCTATCCGGAATTCTCCGCCGCGCCGAACGTCTATGAAAGCCTCGCCGATTTCCACCGGCTGAACTCCGGCGTCTTCGTGGCGAAACCGTCGGACGAGACGTTTCGGGCGATGCTGCAGAGGCTGGACGCGCCGGACGCCTTCTGGCCGCGCACCGACCAGAGTTTTCTGCAGGCCTTCTTCCCCGACTGGCATGGCCTGCCGGTGACGATGAACATGCTGCAATATGTCTGGTTCGCGCTGCCGGCGCTTTGGGACTGGCCGTCCATCGGCGTGCTGCACTACCAGTATGAAAAGCCATGGGAGACGGACCATCCGAAGGCGGAGGCGCTGAAACCGCTGATCGACCTCTGGCATGCGTTCCACGACGGTTCAGAGATTCCAGATATCGCGAGTCTTCCCGGTCCTACCACCAGCGAGCGGGCCGGCTGATGCGGGTGCTGGTCTCGGGCGCGACGGGCATCGTGGGGCGCTTCGTGGTGGAGCATCTGCTGGTGCGGGGTCACGAGGTGGTGGCGGGCGTTCGGGACGTGACCGCCGCCCTGCCCGTCTCGCGTCCCGTCGAGACCGTTTTCCTCTCGCTCGACCGCGATGCGCCCCTGCCCGGCTTTAAGGGTTGCGACGCTTTCGTCCACGCCGCGTTCCAGCACGTGCCCGGCCGATATCGCGGGGGCGAAGGGAACGACCCGGAAGGCTTCCGGCGGGCCAACGTCGATGGCTCCCTGCGGCTGTGGACGGCGGCGAAGCGGGCGGGCGTCCGGCGCTGCCTCTTCCTGTCGAGCCGCGCCGTCTACGGTCCACAGCCCTCGGGCGACCTTCTGAGCGAGACGATGGCGCCCGCCCCGGAAAGCCTGTACGGCGTCGTCAAATGGGAGGCGGAACGGGCGTTGGCGGCCCTCGGCACGGCGGACTTCATGACCGTGAGCCTGCGCGCCACCGGCGTCTACGGCCTGCTGCACGGCCTGCCCCACAAATGGGAAGGGCTGGCGCGCGACTATCTCGCCGGCCGGCCCGTCGAGGATCGGGTGGGGACGGAGGTCCATGGCGACGATCTGGCCGCCGCCGTTCTCCGGCTGTTGACGGCCGATGCACCCCTCGTCGGGAACAAGGCCTTCAACGCCTCCGACCTCCTGACGAGCCACCACGACGTTCTCTCGGAACTCCAGCAGGCCAACGGCTGCCGCCACCCGCTGCCCGCGCCGCTCGACAGGCGCCTCTTCGGCGAGATGGACACGACGCGGCTCCGCGCCCTCGGCTGGCACCCCGGCGGAAGCACCCGCTTCCGCGCCGACATCGCAGCCCTCGCAGAACGCCTTGCATCCGACCCATAAAGCCCGACTGCCGACTGCCGAGTCCCTTCTCGCGGCTCACGGCTTACGGCTCACTCCTCACCCCTCACCCCTTCCCGACCCTCCCCTTCTGCTTCTCCGCCCAGTCCCGTCCGGCATCGCCGCCCCAGAGCAGCCAGGCGATGTAGCCGGGGGAGGGATCGCTGTCGTCGCCGAAATTCTTGGCGCGCTTGTCGACCTTGTGGCGGGAGAAATAGCTCGACATGCGCTTGATCGTGTCGGGCGAGAGATTGGCGCGGTTCTTGAGATCGCGGGCGCGGGCAACGCCCACCTGCGTACCGCCGCGCTTGAATTTTTCGCGCAACTCAAGACCCTTCTCGGCCGCCTTGGCGACGGCCTCCGGGGGAACGTGATCGCCGGCCATCAGCTTGCGCTCAGTTCCGAATGGCTTTTGAGCACATGCGCGCCGTCGTCCTGGCTGATCAGGTAGGCCGGCTCGTCGGTCGAGGCCTTGCGCTTGATCTTGTGGCCCTTGATCGTGCGCTCGACATCCTCGGTGAAGCTCTCGTCCACCTTGCCTTCCGCCGTGCCCTGCCCCCATTTCCACGAAACGGTGGTGCCCTTGGTAAATTTCTTCATCGCTCACTCCTCTGACCCGGTTTTTTCGGTCGCCTGAGGAAATGCGCGCGCGGGAAACCGGTTCCCTCAGGCGCGGTCGAGATCGCCATCGTGCCAGACGACGTGCCGGCTCGTCTCCGGCAAGGTCTCGATCTCCTCCGCGATGAAGTAGGGCGGGATGTCGAGCGCCTTGAGTGCGGCGACGGTCGCGGGCACCCATTTGAACTCGAGATCGTTCTTGCCGTCGCGATTGCGATGCACGATCTCGCTCGGGTGAAACGGAAAAACCGGGGGCACGGTCATGAGATAATAGAAACCGATCTCGTGAAAATCGCGCGCCTCGTAGTGGAAGAAATTCTCGACCGTCCACAAGAGGCGCCCGACGGTGACATCGACGCCCAGTTCCTCCTGCATCTCGCGGCGCAGGGTCGCCTCCGAGGTCTCGCCGATCTCGGCACGGCCGCCGGGAAAGCTCCAGAACGTCTCGTGCACGGCCCGGTGGACGAGGACGTAGCCATCGCGAAAGCCGAGCCCGGCGATGCGGAAATTGAACCGCTTGCTGCCGGCATCGAGCCGAACCATCTTGCGCTTGCTCATCGGCCCAACTCCACGACGGTGATCTCCGGCGGCGAGCCCAGCCGGACAGGAAGAATGGAGGTTCCGAGCCCGCCGGAAACGACGAGATGGCGACTCTCCTCGACAATGTGCCCATAGGCATAGCGGCTGCCATAGCGCGAGGGCACGACGGGCGAAAAGCCGAACAGGCGGATCTGCCCGCCATGGGTGTGCCCGGAGAGCGTGACGGCGACGCGCGCCGGCACGGTCGGAAAAACATCCGGCTCGTGCGCCATGAGAATGACCGGCGCATCGTCGGTCACGCTGGCGAGCGTCCCGGCGAGATCGTCGAGCCCCGTAGCCGGAAACAGTTGATCGGCAAGACCGGCGAGCCAAAAGGCATGACCGTCCTTTTCGAGCCGCACCGCCGTGTTGCTGTAGAGCGGCACGCCGAGATCGGCGAGCACGGCCTCGACGATCGCCGGTCGGCCCGTCGTCATGGCGTGGGGATCATCGAGCCAGTCGTGATTTCCGAGAATGGCGTGAACGCCGAGCGGCGCGCGCAAGGGCCG
The DNA here is from genome assembly GCF_021168455.1 of Rhizobium quercicola. Taxonomy (NCBI): domain Bacteria; kingdom Pseudomonadati; phylum Pseudomonadota; class Alphaproteobacteria; order Hyphomicrobiales; family Rhizobiaceae; genus Rhizobium; species Rhizobium quercicola. Next base: position 58,828 of record NZ_JAJOZR010000010.1, on the reverse strand, counting down.
CAATGCGGCCCCCCAGGCCTCCGGCGGCACCGGTGTGCCGAACCGCATGCCGGAGAGAAAGTCCCCGAGCAGCAGGATCATGTCGCCGCCAAGCCCGTTCGCCTGATGGGCGATCTCGGCGATCCGCGACGCGGGCATGAAGGGGTCGCAGGCGTGGATGTCGCTGACCAGCACGAGCCGCAGCGTCAGACCCTGCGGCCAGGCGGGGGGCGTGATGCGGTGGGTGACGACGCGCGGGCGGCGGCCCGGCTCGATGCCGACGGCATAGGCGCCGGTGGCCAAGGCCGCCAGCACGACGGCACCGAAGGTCTTCAGGAACCCGCGCCGCGAGAGCACTCAGTCGTCCTCCTGGAACAGGCGGAACTGCGAGGCTTCGAGATCCCTAGGCGGCACGAGGCCGAGATGCTTCCACGCATTGACCGTGAGCACGCGGCCGCGCGGCGTGCGCTGGATGAAGCCCTGCTGGATCATATAGGGCTCGATGATATCCTCGATCGCATCGCGCGGCTCCGACAAGCCGGCCGCGATCGTCTCGATGCCGACGGGGCCGCCGGCGAAATTGAGCGCGATCATGGTGAGATAGCGCGTGTCGAGCTGGTCGAAGCCCATATTGTCGACCAGCAGACGCGTCAGCGCCTCGTCGGCGATCTGCCGCGTCACCGCCTCGGCCCGGGCGACCTGCGCGAAATCCCGCACCCGGCGCAGGAGCCGCCCGGCGATGCGCGGCGTGCCGCGCGCGCGCCGCGCGATCTCGCGGGCGCCATCGTCGGTAATGGCAAGCCCCATCAGCCGCGCGCCGCGCCGCACGATCAGCTCCAGCTCCTCGACCGTGTAGAAGCTGAGACGCACGGGAATGCCGAACCGGTCGCGCAGCGGCGTCGTGAGCAGCCCGAGCCGCGTGGTGGCGGCGACCAGCGTGAACTTCGACAGGTCGATCTTCACCGACCGGGCCGCCGGCCCCTCGCCGATGATCAGGTCGAGCTGGAAATCCTCCATGGCGGGGTAGAGGATTTCCTCGACCGCGGGGTTCAACCTGTGGATTTCGTCGATGAAGAGCACGTCGCGCTCCTCGAGATTGGTGAGCAGCGCCGCGAGATCGCCGGCCTTGGCGATGACCGGGCCGGAGGTCGATCGGAAATTGACGCCCAGCTCCTTGGCCATGATCTGCGCGAGCGTCGTCTTGCCGAGGCCGGGCGGGCCGACGAACAGCACGTGATCCAGCGCCTCGCCGCGATGCTTCGCCGCCTCGATGAACACCTTCAGATTGGCGCGCGCCTCCGCCTGGCCGGTAAACTCGTCCAGCGACTGCGGCCGAAGCGCGGTATCGAGATCCTCGCCCCGTTTTTCGGGAGAGATCAGGCGGGTGTCGTCTGTCATGCGAGGAGTTCCATTCCGGGGATGAGGCGCGCTGCCTTCCGGTCAAACGTGACGATTTTCTCGCAGCCGGCCTGCTTGGCAAACCCTGCGATGAGGACGTCCGCGATATCGATGTTCGCAAATTCCTCTAACGAAAAGACGTCCTTTATGACATCCGAATCCTCGAAAACGATCTCGCGACTGGCCATCAGGCCTTCAAACAGTGTTGCGATCTCATGGTTTTTGAAACCATAGCTCCTGCTCAAGACCCAACAGGCTTCGGCGAATACGAAGGTGGAGATATAGGCCGGATCGGCAGCCGACCTCGAACGGAAGAACGCGACTGCGGTTTCGTTCTGCCCGGGGTCATCCGTCATCAGAAAGCGGAGAAGCACGTTTGTATCGATTCCAATCACGCGTGATCCTCCGGTCGTCATCGGCCACCGCCTGGCCAATGGCATCGTCCATCTCTTCGATCGTCAGGCTCACGCCATTGGGCGCGCGACCGAGAATACCCGCAAACTCCATGATGCTTCTGGTCTTCGCCCGGATCTTGACCTCACCATCCTCGATGACGAAATCCATTTGATCGCCCGGATTGAGGTCCAGATATTTCCGGACCTCGATCGGTATCGTCGTCTGCCCCTTGGATGTCAGTTTCGCAGAATAGCCCATGAGACGCTCCATTCCTTACCGTCGAACCATAGTAAGGAATCCCATTACAGACAAGGAATCACTGCGACAGCTCGCGCAGGCCGAGCCGGATCAGCTTGGCGCTGTCGGCACCCTCGCCGCCGTTGCGGAGTGCCGCGGCAATGGCGTTGGCGGCCTGATCGCGGGAATAACCGAGATTGGTGAGGGCCGAGACCGCATCCGCAACGGGCGCCGGAACGGCGCCTTCGCCGAGTTCCTGCTTGAAGCCGATGCCCGCCGCGGCATCGCCGGCAAAGGCAGGGGCCTTGTTCTTCAGCTCGGTGACGATGCGCACCGCCACCTTCGGCCCGACGCCGGGTGCGCGCGAGATGGACGTCTTGTCCTGCAGCGCGATGGCATTGGCGAGTTCGCCGGGGGTGAGGACGGAGAGGACGGCGAGCGCGACCTTGGCGCCCACGCCCTGCACGCTCTGGAGCAGGCGGAACCACTCGCGCTCCAGCGCGGAGAGAAAGCCGAACAGGCGCAGCTGGTCTTCCCGCACATAGGTCTCGATGAAGAGCACGGCGGCCTCGCCGGCCGAGCCCAGCTTGCCGAGCGTGCGCGCCGAGCAATAGGCGACGTAACCGACGCCATGCACGTCGATCACCACATGGTCGTCGCCGATCTCGTCGATCGTGCCCTTCAACTTGCCAATCATCCGCGCAGGTCCCCGAGAAAAAAGAAGGCTTACAGGAAAGTCGTCACGCCGTGGCGGCGGCGATGCGATGGGCGAGGCTGCCGGCGAAGCTCTGGCGGTTGTGCGCGTGGCAGATGGCGATGGCCAGCGCGTCGGCGGCGTCGTTGCCCTTGAAGATCGCCTTGGGCATCAGAACCTTGATCATCATGTGGATCTGCTGCTTCTCGCCGTGCCCGACGCCGATGACCGATTTCTTGACCGCGTTCGGCGCATATTCCGCCACCTTCAGCCCGGCGCGGGCCGGCACCAGCATGGCGATGCCACGGGCCTGACCGAGCTTCAGGGTGGCCACGGCATCCTTGTTGACGAAGGTCTGCTCGACGGCCGCCTCGTCCGGCTTGTGGTGGTGGATGATATCGGCCAGCCCGTCATGCAGCTGGCAGAGCCGCGAGGCGAGATCCGCATCGCCATCCGACAGGATGGTGCCGGACTCCACGAAGCGCAGCGTGTTACCCAGCGTGTCGATCACGCCCCATCCCATGCGGCGGAGCCCGGGATCGATACCGATAATGCGAATCGTGGATTGCATGAGAATATCCTAGCCTTTGCACCCGGACGCTGCCAGCAAAATGTGAACAAAACAAAAACATCCACATCGAAGGCGTTCGATCGCGCCCTTGGATTTACCGGACGGGCCTCTTACATGACAATGACGTTCATCAATGTGAAGGCCGCTCGCCATGGTCCCCTTTTCCATCCTCGACCTGTCGCCGATCACCAGAGGCAGCACCGTTTCCCACGCGCTCGACAACTCGCGGCGACTGGCGCAGGAGGCCGAGCGCGCGGGCTACGAGCGGTTCTGGCTGGCAGAACATCACGGTATGAGCGGTATCGCCAGTGCGGCGACGGCGCTTGTGATTTCGCATGTGGCGGCGGGCACGAAGACGATCCGCGTCGGCTCCGGCGGCATCATGCTGCCCAACCATTCGCCGCTCGTCATCGCCGAACAGTTCGGCACGCTCGCGGCGCTCTATCCCGGCCGCATCGACCTCGGCCTCGGCCGGGCGCCGGGCACGGACATGCGCACGGCGGCGGCGCTGCGGCGGCATATGGAGGGCAGCGCCAACAGCTTCCCCAACGATGTCGTGGAACTGCAGGGCCTGCTCGGCACGCCGCGCGAGGGCGAGGTTATCGCCACGCCCGGCGCCGGCACCAATGTGCCGATCTGGCTTCTCGGCTCCAGCCATTACAGCGCACAGCTTGCCGGCATGCTCGGCCTGCCCTTCGCCTTCGCTTCGCATTTCGCGCCCGACATGCTGTTTTCGGCGCTGGAGATCTATCGCGAGCGGTTCGAGCCCTCGGCCATTCTCGACAAGCCCTATGCCATGGTCGGCATCATGGGCGTGGCCGCGGATACCGATGCGGAGGCGCAGTATCTCTTCACCTCGATGCAGCAGTCCTTCGTGGCGCTGCGCCGCAACGCCCGCGGCCAGTTCCCGCCGCCGGTCGACAGCATGGACGGGCTCTGGAACGCGTCGGAAAAGGGCTTCGTCGATCACGCGATGACCTATGCCATCGTCGGCGGGCCGGAGACGGTGCGCCGCAAGACGCAGGCTTTCCTGGCCGATACGCGCGCCGACGAGCTGATCATCTCCATGCCCGTCTTCGACATGGAGGCTCGGCTCACCTCGGTCCGCCGCTTTGCAGAGGCGCGGCAGGAGCTTGCCGCCGCGGCGTAATCCGGGCTCAGCCGCGCAGGCTGGCGGCGGCGCGGCGAAGGTCGCCGGTTGCCACCGTTTCTTCGCCGGCATCCACGGCTTCCGCCACGACGACGCGGCCGCGGCCGAGCGATTTCGCCCTATAGAGCGCATCGTCGGCCGACCGGAAGGCGGCATCGCGGCTCGTTACCGGGCTCGTGACGCGGCAGAGCCCGAACGAGGCGGCGATTTCGATGCGATGGCCCGGCGGATAGGCGCCCGGCAGATACATGGGCGCCGACAGCGCCTCCGCCAGCCGCCAGCAGGCGGCCTCCGCATCCGCGATGGTCATCGACGGCATCAGAATGGCAAACTCGTCGCCGCCGAGGCGGAAGAGACGGTCGGTATCGCGCGTATTGGCGCGCAGCCGCGTGGCGACCGCGCGCAGCAGATCGTCGCCGATCGCATGGCCGAACGTATCGTTGACGCCCTTGAACCCGTCGAGATCGAGGCAGGCGACGACGAAGGGTCCCGAGGACACCGTCTGGAAATACGCGGTGTCGAGCAGGGCCCGGTTCGCCAGTCCCGTCAGAACGTCATGGGTCGCCGCATGCGCCATCATGCGCTCGCGGCCGACCAGCATCTGCGCCGTCGTCTGCGAGATCCGCACCAGGAGGAAGCCGCCGACCAGAAGCACGACGAAGACCGTGAGAACGAGCGGCGTCGCCTGGTAGAGCATGTCACGGGCCGGCGTCGGCGGACGCCATGAGAGAACCTGCGTCTCGCCATCGGGCCCAACCGCGATTTCCGCACGGGCACGCTCCGGCGCGACCTCGCTCAAGGGACTGACGCGCGCATCGTCGAGCAGGAACCGCGTTCCGAAGAAATCCTGCAAACTGCTGCCGATGGGCATGGCGGTGATGAGCACCGGAGCACGCGGACCGCTGACCTTCACCGTCCCGAAATCGGGCTGGAAGAGGCTCGCCGACAAAAGCACGGCGTCCTGACCGATGACCTCGATGCGGCTGATGGAAATCGGCTTGGGGATGCCCTGCCCCTTGGGTCCGGCTTCGCGCAGGCGCACATCGGCCACCAGCGCCTGCGCGTCGGCGACGATCTGCTCGGCGCCACGGGCGAAGAAGGGCCGCGATTTGACGGTGTCGTCGGTGCGGGCATAGAGAACCGAGTCATCCGGCCGGAGAACCGCGGTAAAACGCGTGCGGGACGTTCCCGTCAGCGACGCGCCGATGTTGCGATCCGTCCATTCGTAGTCGAACGCAGTGTCGAGCTTAGCGATCGCCTCGTCCCAGATGGTCCACGAGGTCAGCGCGAATTCGATATCGGCGATCCAGAGCGCGAGATTGCGCGCGACCAGCGTTTCCTGCTGAACCCGCGCCTCACCGTCGATCCGTGCGGCGCCGTAGTAGGGGGCAGTGGCCATGGCGGCGATGAGAAGGGCGACGCCGCCGATGGCGGGCCCGATCAGTTTGAGGTGAACGAAACGCATCGCCCGGCCCGCTTTCCATCCAGCATTCAGGTTGGACCCGCGCGGACACCGCGCATCGGAAGCGAGATGGGCTTCCGCAGGTCCGTCGGCCGATGCGGAAAACGCCTCGATGACACCAAGGCGCCGGCAGCAGCAGACAGGCTGCATGCTGACCGACAGACATTACGATAAAGTTAGCACTCGCGTACTTTTGCACAAAGAACAACCGCTGCGGGAGGCGTCGTGCAACTTCAGGATCAGGCGGAAAGCTTCGCCATGACCTCGTCGGACACCTCGAAATTGGCGTAGACGTTCTGCACGTCGTCGTCGTCTTCCAGCGTGTCGATGAGCTTCATGAGCGATTCCGCCCGCTCCTCGTCCACGGGAACGCTGTTCTGCGCCTTCCAGATCGCCTTCACGGTCTCGGCTTCCCCGAGCGTCGCTTCCAGCGCCTTGGACACCTCGCCGATATCCTCGAAACCGCAGATGATGGTGTGGCCGTCCTCGTCGCTGGTGACGTCCTCGGCGCCGGCCTCGATCGCCGCTTCCATCACGGCGTCCACTGTCCCGACATCGGGCTTGTAGGTGATTTCGCCGACGCGGTCGAACGAGAAGGAAACCGAGCCGGTTTCACCCAGCGCGCCGCCGGCCTTGGTAAAGGTCGAGCGGACGTTGGAGGCGGTGCGGTTGCGGTTGTCGGTCAGCGCCTCCACGATGACGGCGACGCCGCCCGGGCCATAGCCCTCGTAACGGATCTCGTCGTAGTTCTCGCTGTCGGCCCCCGAGGCCTTCTTGACGGCGCGCTCGATATTGTCGCGCGGCATGGACTGGGCCTTGGCATTCTGAATGGCGAGGCGCAGGCGGGCATTCATCGAGGGGTCGGGAAGGCCGGCCTTGGCCGCGACGGTGATTTCGCGGGCGAGCTTGGAAAACATCTTGGAGCGCACGGCATCCTGGCGGCCCTTGCGATGCATGATGTTCTTGAACTGTGAATGGCCGGCCATGGCGCCCTCTTGGATAAACTCTGCCGATGATGGGATCGGGCCGCCTTATAATTTCATCCGGCCGGTTCGTCCAGCCTGTTGTCCGGCTCATCGCGGGTGCGCAACCTCAAAGGCCCTGGAGAACCATGATCAGCGGCTTCCTGGGCAGGGTGCGCAGGGAAACGGTGACGGTGGCGCTGTCGGCCATCGTGCGATCGAAGCCGGGGCCGAAGAGGCCGAGGAAGCTTTCGACCGGCGGGCCGCGCCGGTGCATGGGCAGGATCAGCGCGGAGCGCAGCCGTGTGACCACGCGCACCATGCTCTCCGCGCCCATGGTCAGCCCGCCATCCACCGGCACCATCACCACGTCCAGACGGCCGATCTCGGCATAGTCCGTCTCGTCGAGCTCGTGGTGCAGGTGGCCGAGATGACCGATGCAGAGGCCGGCGATCTCGAAGATGAAGATCGAATTGCCATTCGGCTCCATGGCGCCGCCATAGCCGGCGCGGATGTCGGTGGGCACGTTGCGGATATAGGCGTCGCCGACGACGAGATCGTGATCGGCGGCATTGCCGTCGTCGCTCCAGCCGTGCAGCACATGGGCGATCTCGGGTCCCGGCGTCAGCGTGTAATGGGTCGAATGCGCCTTGTTCATTGTCGCCACCCGCGGCGGCTGCGGCGGTCGGTGAAAGCCGGAATAGTCGGTCGCGATCGTCACCCCGCCCGGCGTTTCCAGGAGGAAGGTGGAGTGGCCGAGGAAGGTGATGGCAACCGTCTGGTCGCGGGTCGCGACGGGCTGCGGTTGCGGCGCGAAAGGACCGGCGCTTGCCAGCTGCACGAAACCGGCGCCCGGCAGCGCCCGGGCGATGGCCTGGCACTGGCTGACAGCAAGCGGCTGCGCCCGCGCGGGCGTCTGCAGAAAGGCGACGCCGGCGGAGGCAAGGACGACACAGGCGAGAACGGCAGATCGCAGCATGGGACACCCTGACCCCGTTTCGGCCCTTGTTCGGCGGAGGCGTCAGGATAGGCGCAGCGGGCGTGCGGTAAAGAGGCGACGCGTCACGATTGCGTCATTGGCATGCGGTCAGGGTCCGCGGTCGCGCGGAGGCGGCGTCAGGGTTTGGCGGAGCGCAGCACCTCATTGATCCGCTCTTCCCAGCCCTCGCCCGTTGCCCGGAACTTCGCGAGCACGTCGCCATCGAGATCGAGGGAGACGCGCTCCCGGGAGGCACCCCGTTCCGCCTCCGTCCGGCGGATACTCTCGGCAAGATCGGGAAAGACCTCGGCGAAGGGGCGGCCCGTTGCGATCTGCGCGTCCGTCAGTTCGGGGTGATCGGGATCCGCAAGGATCTCCGCCTGGATCGCGGCCTCTTCCCCGTCTGTCAGGTCTCTGTAGGCAGGTTTAGACGATGCCATAAGCGCGCCTCTCCTTCTTGCTTGCCCGCCGCATGGAAAGGACCGACAAGCCCTCGCGACCGAGCGGAACGAAGATCACGGAGACGAGATTGGCACCGATCGGTCCGATCGCAACCTTCCGGCCCTGCTTCGCCTCGAAAACTCTGGCGGCAACGAAGAAGGCATGCTGGATCAGATCGAAGTCGTATCCGTGCTTCCGGATATTGCTCTGCCGTTTGATCTCGTCGAACACGATCCGCATGGATATCGTAACACACTCCGCCGGCGCGCCAAGTGCTCTTGGTCGGCAACAGGAAATGCGCTCCGCCAGCCGATGTCAATATGCGCAACACCTCATATTCCGCATCGAGGTCAACCCTCCCGTCACGCCCAGAAGGACGGCACCGTTTCCGCAAGGCGCGGGCCGATGCGCAAGGGGGCGATGGCTTCGGCGAGGCCCGTGCGGTCGGAGATCTCGACACCGACGCCGCAGAGCGTGGCGGGACCGGATGCGGCCTCGAAGCGGCCCTTGGGCATCTTGGAGATGAAGCGGTTGAGCGGCTCCTCCTTTTCCATGCCGAGCGAAGAGTCGTAGTCGCCACACATGCCGGCGTCCGAGAGATAGGCGGTGCCGCCATTGAGGATCTGGTGGTCGGCGGTCGGCACATGCGTGTGGGTGCCGACGACGAAGCTCGCCCGGCCATCGACGAAATGGCCAAAACACTGCTTCTCGCTGGTCGCCTCGGCATGGAAGTCGAACACGATCGCGTCCGCCTGCTCCTTCAGCGGGCAGGCGGCGAGAATGGCTTCCGCCGACTTGAAGGGATCGTCGAGTTCGGGATGCATGAAGACCCGGCCCATGATGTTGGCGACGAGCACGCGCGCGCCGTTGCGGGCGAAGTAGAGGCCGGAGCCGCGGCCGGGCGTGCCGGCGGGATAGTTGGCGGGCCGCAGGAACTGGTCGTGCCGCTGGCAGAAGGTCACGGCCTCCTTCTGGTCCCAGACATGGTTGCCGGTGGTGACGACATCCGCCCCGGCATTGATCGTCTCCAGAAAGATATCCTCGGTGATGCCGAAGCCGCCGGCGGCGTTCTCGCCATTGACGATGACGAAGTCGAGTTTGAGGTCGGAGACGAGGCCCGGAAGCTTTTCCCAGACGGTCGTCCGGCCCGTCTTGCCCACCATGTCGCCGAGGAACAGAAGTCTCATATCAGATCGATCTCGCCTATGGAGCACCGCGCGTCGTTCATGACGCGCCAAGGTCGCTCCAACACGTTACACTTGCTGCCGCCGCGTCTCGATCAGCCCTTCTTCCGTCAGAATGGCGTCAAGCGGGATGTCGTGCGGCTCGAAAGGCACTGATGCCACTTCCTGGCAGGCGAAAGCAATCCCGATCCGTCGCGGGCGCCTGCCCAGCGCGTCGAGGCGCGCGATGGCGCGATCATAATGGCCGGCGCCGTAGCCGATCCGGTGCCCGTGGCGATCGAAGGCGGAAAGCGGCACCAGCATGAGATCGGGATCGACCACCGCCGCCGTCTCGTCAGGCCCCGTGGTGCCGAACCCGGTCTTCACGACCGGCGCGCCGGCGAGATATGCGCGGAAGACAATGGTTTCGCGGTCGAGAACGACGGGAAGGCAGGGGCGGACGCCCATGATGCGCAGGCATTCCATAAGGGGGCGGATGTCCGGCTCCGAGCGGATCGGCCAGAAGCCGGACACCGTCGCGCCGGCGGGATCAAAGGCCCGGCGGAAGGCCGGCGTGTCGATGTGACGAAGCATCGCGGCGGAAGCCTCGGCCCGCACCTCCGGCGACAGGGCATCCCGCAGCGCCAGCCGTTCGGCGCGCAACACAGCTTTCTGCTCTCTGGATGGTAACGTCATGATCCCCTCCTATCCGCCGTCCGGTTTGAACCGTCCGCTGCGCGAGATCAAGATGGCGCAAAGACGGAGCACGCACGACACGGTGCGCCTCACCGGATCGCCGGCTGCCGGGACTGAAGGGAGGAGATAAGGTGCGATCCACACGACCGATGGATGTTTACGATCCTGGGTGCCTACAAACGTAGGTGGGCGCCATATGCCCAGGCCCACGAGCCTGGACAGGGACAGCTCCCGTTGGATCGAGTATGGCCCCAGGGATTGTGGTTCCTGTCGTGAAGCGCAGACCGCAATGGGAATATAGAGTGCTTCGGCGCGGCATACCAGAGCCGATTGCGAAATCGGGCCAGAGCCGATTGCGAAATCGCGCAAGAGCCGGTTGCGACATCTCGGCCAGGGTCGATTGTCCGGAAACGGATGCCTACCGCGGATGGACCGGCGGCTGGGCGGGCTGGGCGGGCGCGGGGCGGTTGACGATGCGGGCGGCGAGACCCTGGATCTGGGTCGTGACCTCGCCGAGCGCCGATGCCAGCGCCTCCTCGGCCTCGGCCTCTCTGGCGACGGCGGCGTCGCGGGCGCGCTTCAGCCCGTCCACTTCCGCCTCCAGCGCCTTCAGCCGGCGATCCACCTCGGACAGTTCGTCCGTCACCATGATGGCCGCCATCACCGTCAGCCGGAGATCGCCGATCTCGCCGAACTGGCCCTTGAGGTGGCTGACATACTGGTCGAAGCGCAGAGCGAGGTCGGTGAGATGCCCCTCCTGCCCCTCCTCGCAGGCCATGCGATAGGCCTTGCCGTCGATCGTCACGGTGACTTGCGCCATTGGCTAACTCCCGGCCCGAGGCCCGTTGACGGACGACATCTGGATCATCGGGTGGATCACCGGTCGAGAACCGCGCGAATGGTTTCCATGGCGGTCACGAGACGGCGCGATACCTCGCGGTTGACCTCTTCGAGACGATTGGCGCGGAACTGCGACTGGTCGAGTTCCTGCGCGAGCCGCGCCCTGTCCGTATTGACCCGGCGGACCTCGCCCTCGATCTCCACCCGGTCGCGTTCGCGGTCCAGCCGGCCGTCGATCACGCTTTCCAGACCGGCCACCGCCCCCTTCAGCTCGTCGATTGCCGCCCTGACTGTCTTCCCTGCCGCCATCGTGTCTGCTTCCAATCCATGGCCGGGGCACCGAATCGGCACGCTGCGCCCTTGTCAAAGCCAATCGCACTATTAGACTCAATCCATCGGGCGACACAACGCCAGCCTGTCAGCTACAGGCTGGAAGCTGTGGATCAAGCACGATTTTTCGTGCTTCGACGGGGCTTCGGCGCCTGCCGTCTTTGTTGACTCCACCGGGCGAGGTGCTATGTCTCACCCGCTTCCGATGCGGTCTTTGGAGGATAGAGACCGTTCCCTGATCATCAAGCTTAAGCGGAACAGTCATGATCTCGAATGAACAACACGACCGGATGGCGAATGCGATCCGTTTTCTGGCCATGGATGCGGTGGAGAAGGCCAATTCCGGCCACCCCGGCCTGCCCATGGGCGCGGCCGATATCGCGACCGTCCTTTTCACCAAATACCTGAAGTTCGACCCGAAGAACCCCAACTGGCCCGACCGCGACCGGTTCGTCCTGTCGGCCGGCCACGGCTCCATGCTCCTCTATGCCCTGCTCTATCTCACGGGCTATCCGGACATGACCATCGAGGACATCAAGCAGTTCCGTCAGCTCGGCTCCAAGACCGCCGGCCACCCGGAATTCGGCCATGCCACGGGCATCGAGACGACGACCGGCCCGCTCGGCCAAGGTATTGCCAATGCCGTGGGCATGGCGATCGCCGAGCGCAAGCTCGAACAGGAGTTCGGCTCGGACCTGCAGGACCACTATACCTACGCGCTCTGCGGCGACGGCTGCCTCATGGAAGGCATCAGCCATGAAGCGATCGCGCTGGCCGGCCACCTGAAGCTGAACAAGCTCGTGCTCTTCTGGGACAACAACTCGATCACCATCGACGGCGCCGTATCGCTGTCGGACTCGACCGACCAGATCGCCCGCTTCAAGGCCGTGCACTGGAACACGATCGAAGTCGACGGCCACGACCAGAAGGCGATCTCCGACGCGATCGAAGCCGCCCATAAATCCGACCGCCCGACCTTCATCGCCTGCAAGACCGTCATCGGCTTCGGCGCCCCGAACAAGGCCGGCACCCACAAGGTTCACGGCTCGCCGCTCGGCGCGGAAGAAATCGCCGCAACGCGCAAGGCGCTGAACTGGGAAGCGGAAGCCTTCGACACGCCCGCCGACGTTCTCGAGGCCTGGCACAGTGCCGGCGAGCGTTCGATCCAGGCCCGCAAGGCCTGGGAAGCGCGCCTGGCGTCCACCGACGAAGCGAAGAAGGCCGAGTTCACCCGCCGCTTCGCCGGCCAGCTGCCGGCCGGCTTCGACAAGGCCATCGACGACTACAAGAAGACGCTCGCCGAGAAGCCCCCGACGATTGCGACCCGCAAGGCGTCCGAGGATGCGCTGGAAGTCATCAACGGCTTCCTGCCGGAAACGCTGGGCGGCTCTGCCGACCTGACGCCGTCCAACAACACCAAGACCAGCCAGATGACGTCGATCACCCCGACGGATTTCGGCGGCCGCTACATGCACTGGGGCATCCGCGAACACGGCATGGCCGCGGCCATGAACGGCGTCGCGCTCCATGGCGGCCTGATCCCCTATTCCGGCGGCTTCATGATCTTCTCGGACTATTGCCGTCCGTCGATCCGACTGGCCGCGCTGATGGGCATCCGCGTCATCCACGTGCTGACGCATGACTCGATCGGCGTGGGCGAAGACGGCCCGACGCACGAGCCGGTCGAGCACATGGCGGCGCTGCGGGCGATCCCGAACCTCCTGATGTTCCGCCCGGCCGACGCCGTGGAAACGGCGGAATGCTGGCAGCTGGCGCTGGAAGACGGCAAGCGGCCCTCGGGCCTGGCACTGACCCGCCAGAACCTGGCCCCGGCCCGCACCACCTACAGCGCGGAAAACCTCTGCGCCAAGGGTGCCTACGAGCTGATCGCCGACGACAACGCCAAGGTCTCGATCTTCGCCTCCGGCTCCGAAGTCGAGATTGCCGTCAAGGCGGCCGCCGACCTCAAGGCCAAGGGCATTGCCGTCCGCGTGGTCTCCGTGCCGTGCTTCGAGCTCTTCGAAGACCAGCCGGACGACTACAAGACGGCCGTGATCGGCACCGCCCCCGTCAAAATCGCGGCGGAAGCCGCCGTCCGCCAGGGCTGGGATCGCTTCATCGGCTCCGACGGCGCCTTCGTCGGCATGCACTCCTTCGGTGCGTCCGGCCCTGCCAAGGACCTGTTCAAGCACTTCGGCATCACCTCGGACGCGATCGTCGCGGCCGCGGAAGCCAAACTCTCGTAAACACATCCCGGAAGGGCATGCGCATCCGCGCATGCCCGATGACCACGACCTGAACCCATTCCGCCTTCTCAAAGGGAGAGAGCCCTCATGACAGTGAAAGTCGCCATCAACGGCTTCGGCCGCATCGGCCGCAACGTGCTCCGCGCCATCGTCGAGTCCGGCCGCACCGACATCGAAGTCGTCGCGATCAACGACCTCGGCCCGGTCGAAACCAATGCGCACCTGCTGCGCTACGACAGCATCCACGGCAAGTTCCCCGCGACCGTCGAAGTCCAGGGCGACGCGATCGTCATCAACGGCGGCAAGCCGATCAAGGTGACGGCCGTGCGCAATCCGGCCGAACTGCCGCACAAGGATCTCGGCGTCGATATCGCGCTCGAGTGCACCGGCATCTTCACCGCCCGCGACAAGGCCGCAGCCCACCTGCAGGCCGGCGCGAAGAGCGTCATCATCTCCGCGCCCGCCGACGGCGCCGACCTGACCGTCGTCTACGGCGTCAACCACGACCAGCTGACCAAGGAACACACGGTCATCTCCAACGCGTCGTGCACCACGAACTGCCTGGTACCGGTGGTCAAGGTTCTGAACGATGTGATCGGCATCGACCACGGCTTCATGACGACGATCCACTCCTACACGGGCGACCAGCCGACGCTCGACACCATGCACAAGGACCTGTACCGCGCCCGCGCCGCAGCCCTGTCCATGATCCCGACCTCCACCGGTGCCGCCAAGGCCGTCGGCCTCGTGCTGCCGGAACTGAAGGGCAAGCTGGACGGCACGTCGATCCGCGTTCCCACGCCCAACGTCTCCGTCGTCGACTTCAAGTTCGTCGCCAAGCGCGACACGAGCGTTGCCGAAATCAACGATGCCATCAAGGCTGCCGCTGACGGCAAGCTGAAGGGCATTCTCGGCTACACCGACGAGCCGCTGGTCTCGCGCGACTTCAACCACGACAGCCATTCCTCGATCTTCGCCATCGACCAGACCAAGGTTCTGGAAGGCAATTTCGTGCGCATCCTGTCCTGGTACGACAATGAATGGGGCTTCTCCAACCGCATGTGCGACACGGCCGTCGCCATGGGCAAGCTGCTCTGAGACCATGACGAGCCCCGGACGCCACAGGCGTTCCGGGGCTTTTTTTCATCTGCGGTCCGCGCGGCGCACCTGCAGCCTGCGATGTCCCGGCAAATCCAAGGCAAGACGAGGCAAGGATCCCCGATGTTTCGCCCGCTGCAGCAAAGGACCGTGCGCTGGCGTCCGCTCGAGGACGAGGGCCTGGAGCATCTGACGCTGATGCCGCTGTCCGGGCCGCGGCCCGGCATCCGCATCGCGTCGGTCGTTATCGGCGCACGCGGCGGCACGACCTATGGCGTGCGCTACACGATCGACTGCGACCCGCACTGGACGACGACATCCCTGACGCTCGAAACCACGACCGGCATCCGCCTCTCGCTCGTCTCGGACGGGCTCGGCCACTGGCAGGATGGCGAGGGACAGGCGCTGCCCGCCTTCGACGGCTGCATCGACGTCGATCTCGCCGGCACGCCCTTCACCAACACGCTGCCGATCCGGCGGCTCGCCCTGCGCCCCGAAGACGGCACCCGCAGCCTCGACATGCTCTACATCCCGTTCGACACGTTCGAGCCGCTGCGCGATGGCCAGCACTATACCTGCCTTGCCGAGGACCGGCTCTATCGCTACGAGGCCGCCGACCGCAGTTTTACGGCGGAGCTTCCGCTGGACGCGGACGGGCTCGTGCTCGACTACCCCACGCTTTTCATTCGAACCTGACCCGATCAGACGCAACCGGAGACGACACATGACCTTCAAGACCCTTGACGACCTGACCGACATCGCCAGCAAGCGCGTACTCGTGCGCGTCGACCTGAACGTGCCGACCAAGGACGGAAAGGTGACCGACGCGACCCGCATCGAGCGCGTCGTGCCGACGATCCGCGAACTGTCGGAAAAGGGCGCCAAGGTCATCCTGCTCGCCCATTTCGGCCGCCCCAAGGGCGAGCCGGTCGCGGAGATGTCGCTGAAGCCGATCGCCGCCGCCGTCGAGGATATCATCGACCAGCGCGTTCACTTCGCCGCCGACTGCATCGGCGACGCCGCGGCGACGGCCGTGGCCGGCCTCGAGAACGGCGATATCCTGCTGCTGGAAAACACCCGCTTTCACAAGGGCGAGGAAAAGAACGACGCCGACTTCACCAAGACGCTGGCCGCAAACGGCGACATCTACGTCAACGACGCGTTTTCCGCCGCGCACCGCGCCCATGCCTCGACCGAGGGCCTTGCGCATCTGCTGCCGGCCTATGCCGGGCGCACCATGCAGGCTGAACTGGAAGCGCTGGAAGCCGGGCTCGGCAGCCCGAAGCGTCCGGTCGTCGCCATCGTCGGCGGTGCCAAGGTCTCGACCAAGATCGACCTCCTGACCAACCTCGTCAAGAAGGTCGATGCCCTCGTCATCGGCGGCGGCATGGCCAACACCTTCCTTGCCGCCCAGGGCATCGACGTCGGCAAGTCGCTCTGCGAGCACGACCTTGCAGAGACGGCGCGCAGCATTCTCACGGAAGCGGAAACATCGGGCTGCGCCATCGTGCTGCCGGTGGACGGCGTGATCGCGCGCGAGTTCAAGGCGGGCGCCGCCAACGAGGTGGTCGACATCAAGGCGATCCCGGCCGACGCCATGGTGCTGGACGTCGGCGCAAAGTCCATCGCGGCTGTGAACGACTGGGTGAGCAAGGCGGAAACGCTGGTCTGGAACGGCCCGCTCGGGGCCTTCGAGATCGCCCCCTTCGACAAGGCGACGGTGGCCGTCGCCCGCCACGCGGCCTCGCGCACCAAGAGCGGCGCGCTCGTCTCGGTCGCCGGCGGCGGCGACACGGTCTCGGCCATGAACCATGCCGGCGTCGCCGACGACCTGACCTACGTGTCGACGGCGGGCGGCGCCTTCCTCGAATGGATGGAAGGCAAGCCGCTGCCGGGCGTCGACATCCTCCATCAGCAGAAGTAGTCGGCCATCGCCCGCAGGGAGGCGGATGGTCCGCCATGCGCCTCCCGCGTGCAGAATATCCAAAGCGCTTGCAGGACATTTGCTGCAGGCGCTCACGGAAACGACAAGTATTTCAAACGATTAAATTATATTCAATCGGTTTAAATATTTTAAAATATTTTGCATCCGCGTCGCCGTCTGCTATCCAAAGAGGAGATATGCAGAGCCGGAGAGGACGATCATGACCGAGAGACTGGAAGATATTGCCGCAGCGATGATGGCGAAGGGACAGGGTCTCCTGGCCGCCGACGAATCCACCGCGACGATCGGCAAGCGCTTCGACACGATCGGCCTTGCCTCCAGCGAGACCTCGCGCCGCGACTATCGCGAGATGCTGTTTCGCGCCGACGAGGCGATGAAATCGCATATTTCCGGCGTCATCCTCTATGAGGAAACCCTGTTTCAGAAGGCGGCCGACGGCACGCCCTTCGTCGACATCATCCGCGCCGCCGGCGCCGTGCCCGGCATCAAGGTCGACACGGGCGCGAAGCCGATGGCGAAGTTTCCGGGCGAGACGATCACCGAAGGTCTCGACGGCCTCGCCGAGCGCCTGAAGCGCTATTACGAGGCCGGCGCCCGCTTCGCCAAGTGGCGCGGCGTCATCGCCGTCTCCGACACGCTGCCGAGCTTCGGCTCGGTCAAGGCCAATGCCCAGGCGCTGGCCCGCTACGCCGCGCTCTGCCAGGAGGCCGGCATCGTGCCGATCGTCGAGCCCGAAGTGCTGATGGACGGCACGCCCGGCGACCACGCCATCGAACGCTCGGCCGAGGTGACCGAGGAAACGCTGCGCATCGTCTTTGCCGAACTTGCCGACGCCCGCGTCTCGCTCGAAGGCATGATCCTGAAGCCGAGCATGGTCATCGACGGCAAGAAGGCCCGCAAGGCCAGCGTCGAGCAGGTCGCCGAGCGCACCGTCGCCGTTCTCAAGCGCACCGTCCCCTCCGCCGTTCCCGGCATCGCCTTCCTGTCCGGCGGCCAGTCCACGGAAGAAGCGACCGCCCACCTCTCCGCCATGATCGCCGGCTACGACCTGCCCTGGACCATGACCTTCTCCTACGGCCGCGCGCTGCAGACCGAAGCGCTGAACGCCTGGCAGGGCAAGGCCGAAAACGTCGCCGCCGGCCAGCGCGCCTTCACCCACCGCGCCCGCATGTGCGGCCTGGCAGCCCAGGGCGGCTGGAAGAAGGACTTGGAAAAGGCGGCCTGATCGCCGCCGATCCGACACAGATTCGGGCTGTCCGCTGACGAGACCCGCAAACCCCTTCTGGGAGGGAGGGAGACCTGGCCGCCACCGTGCGGCCGGGTTTTTTCGTGCCGGTCGCCGGCCCGCGACAGCGGCGCGCAGCGGTCTGTCCGACATTGTCACGGTCACAAGTCTGCCGTTTCGCACCGGCCGGCATCCGGGATAGCTGTTGGACCCAGTGTCGATAACAGGCCCCTCGGTGTCTGTCATCGGCACCTGATCCTACACCGCATCACCGGAGCCCGCGCCATGACCACGTTCGACTACGTCACCCTCGATGTCTTCACCAAAGAGCGCTTCCGCGGCAATCCGCTGGCCGTAATCGCCGATGCGCGAGGGCTCGACGGCGAGACGATGCAGGCGATCGCGCGCGAGTTCAACTATTCCGAGATCACCTTCGTGCTGCCGCCGGCAAACCCCGACAATACGGCCGAAGTGCGGATCTTCACCCCGACCATGGAACTGCCCTTTGCCGGCCACCCCAATGTCGGCACCGCCTTCGCGCTTGCCCGCGCCGGCCATGTCTTCGGCAAGCCTGTCGGCGACCGTCTGCGCTTCGAGGAGAAGGCCGGCATCGTCGAGGTAAGCGTGGAGCGCGACGCCGGCGGCCGGGCGACCGGCGCCAGCATACAGGCGCCGCAGAGGCTCACCGTCGCGGACGGCCTGTCGGTCGAGGGCTCGGCCCGATGGTCGGCCTTGCCCCGTCGCGGATCGCCACCGGCAACCATGCCCCGTTGGTCCTCTCGGTGGCCCTGCCCTTCCTCGTCGCCGAACTGCCCGATCTGGAGACACTCGCAGCGGCAGCGCCGGACACGAGCCTGTTTGCCGCAGCCAAGCACGCGCACGGCCTCGACCCGGCCGATGGCCGCCTGTCGGTCTTTCTGTACGTCCGCTCCAGTGGCAATCCGCTTGCGCTGCGTGCCCGCATGTTCGCGCCGCTCGACAACATCCCCGAAGACCCCGCGACCGGCAGCGCCTCGGCAGCCCTCGCCGCCTATCTCGCCGCCAGCCTGCCCTCCGCACCGGACACGGTGGACCTGACGATCGACCAGGGCGTGGAAATGGGCCGGGCCAGCCACATTCGCCTGCGCGTGGCCATGTCGGACGGCAAGCCCGCAAGCGTGCGCGTCATCGGCGACTGCGTGGAGGTCATGCGCGGCACCCTCGCGGTCTGACGCGCAGTCGGGGGCCGCGTTACGGGCGGATCAGCACCGTCAGCATCATCACGGCGATAGCGGCCACCGCGATCTTCCAGAAATCCCGGCGATAACGAAGCCCCGGCCAGCCCAGAGGCTTTACGAGCTGGACCGTCATCAGGGCGAGAAGCAGGAGGGAGAGCGCTTTGGACATCGCTGCGACCATAGACCAAACAGGGACGGCATGCGACGCGCTTTCCGCCAAGCGGCAGGCCTCGCGACGAGACGACAGGACCGTCCGGTCTCCGCCGCGCCGCGTCGCGGCTGGTGCCGCAGCCGCCGCATCGACATCGTAGGAAAAGGAATGCTCAAACCGATTCCGGTTTCGGGAAATTTGCAGTAGGTTCGCGGGTACGTCCGGAACAAGCGGAGTCTCATGACCAGAAACCTCCTCCCCGTCGCGGCCCTTCTCCTTGGAACCCTGTTCCTGTTTCTCGGAAACGGCCTTCACAGCCTGCTCCTGCCGATGCGCGGCACCACGGAGGGCTATTCGGCCACGCTGCTCGGCCTGCTCGGCACCTCCTGGGCGAGCGGCTTCGTGCTCGGCTGCCTGACGGCGCCGGCGATCGTGCGGCGCGCGGGCCATATCCGCGCCTTCAGCATCTTCGCGGCCATCCTCGCCATCGTCGCGCTGATGACCGGCATCCATGTCGATCCCGTCTGGTGGGTGGTCCTGCGCGCCTTCACCGGCTTCTGCACCGCCGGCACCTCGATGATCATCGAGAGCTGGCTGAACGAGCGCGCCACGAACGAAAGTCGGGGGGCGATCTTCTCGCTCTACATCGCCATCACCCTCTTCGGCGTGGTGGCCGGCCAGATGATCGTGCCCTTCGGCGACACCAACACGGCCGTGCTCTTCATGGTCTGCGGCATCGTCTATTGCGTGGCCATGCTGCCGACCCTGATGTCGACCGCGGTCTCGCCCCAGCCGCTGAAGCAGGTTCGCCTGGATCTCGCCGGCCTCTACCGCAATTCCCCCGTCTCCTTCCTCGGCATCCTCATGGTCGGCATCGCCAACGGCGCCTATGGCACGCTCGCCGCCGTCTTCGGGCGCCAGGCCGGCCTGCCGGATGCGGATGTCGCCGTCATGGTCAGCACCGTGATCTTTCTGGGCGCCATCATGCAGTTTCCGGCCGGCCGCCTCTCCGACCGGATGGACCGCCGCTACGTGCTCGCCGGCATCTCGGCCGTCGCCGCGCTGGCGGGGCTTCTGATCTTCCTGTTCGAGCCGGCGGGCAAGGTGTCGCTGCTCATCATGGTCGGCCTTTACGGCGCCATGTCGAACGCGCTCTACCCGATCGCCGTATCCCACGCCAACGACTTCGCGGCGCCCGAGGATTTCGTAAAGGTCTCCGGCGGCCTGCTGCTGCTCTACGGCATCGGCACGATCATCGGCCCGACCGTGGGCGGCCCGGTCATGACGATGATGGGCCCCTATGCGCTCTTCATGATCACCGCCTGTGCCCATATCATCGTCGCGGCCTATGCCCTCTTCCGCAGCCGCCGCCGCGCCGCCGTTCCCGTCTCGCAACGCGACCCCTTCCCGGCCACCATGTCGAACGGTCCGCTGATGGCAACGCCCGAAAGTCTGCAGATGTCGCCGCGCGCAGCACAGGCGACGCCGGCCGACCCGTCACCGGCAGAGACCGGCGAACCGGATGTCGCGGCGGGAACCATGGTCCGGGAGGACACCGGCGACCGGGAGGACCCGGCCCGCACGCTGTGAGCGCGAAACAGGCCGCGCACGAATCGCGCCCGAGCGTCGCGCCGTCGAAAGATGAACGAAACACTAAGCTTCATGAAAATGTTTCAAATCACGATGGGAACACTATGGTTTTAACCGAATGTTAAGCATTCCGGTTTATACATCATCGCATCCAGTTCGCTCTGGACTCAGACATTTCACCATCGGCGAATGCTCTGATTTTCTCCCTGTTTTACCTTGAGAGCCGCTTTTGCGGCTCTTTTTTTGCCTTAATCCGGCCGCGAGAGGGGCGTAATCACAGAAGTGTGGATGTTAACCCTTTCTTAAGAATAGACTTGCGTGAAATGCGCTATGAGACCATTCTTCACCTTGAGAAGAGCGGCGTTAGAAACTTTTTATCGACCCGCCCGTTACCTGACCGAGTGAATGCGTCTAACCAGGGAATGAACCATGTCCGAACGCGGATTGAACACCGTCAGTTTTGCAGGCCACGCCGCAGCATCGGCACAGTTCAAGGCGCTCTACGCTGAGGGCATGGGTCTGGTCGAGGAAACCGCAAGCTACCTCGACGGCCACGGTCGCGCGGCCTCCAAGGTCCTGCCGCGCATGGCATCGGTTCTCTACGCTGCGGAATCCATGCGCCTCACCACCCGTCTGATGCAGATGGCCTCCTGGCTGCTTCTCCAGCGCGCCGTCAACAATGGCGAGATGACCCGCGACCAGGTGCTGTCGGAAAAGAACAAGGTCCGTCTCGACAGCTTCAACGTCGACCGCACGGCACCCGGCTGGTCCGACCTTCCCGAAGGCTTCCGCGACCTCATCGACCGCTCGCTCCGCCTCCAGAACCGCGTCGCCCTGCTCGACCGCGAAATCTACCGCCCCCAGGAAGCCGGCAATTTCGTGCCCGACAACCAGAACGGCGTGAAGGCCCAGCTGAACCTGCTGCAGACGGCGTTCGGCGCGAGCTGAGGTCTTAGGCAGTCAGATCGGATGAAACGAGCCCGGCATGCCGGGCTTTTTCGTGTTTGGTGGACCGGATATTTTCGATCACGGCACAAGGGTGTGACGGCCCCTCATCCGGCTGCCGCCACCTTCTCCCCGCAGGCGGGGAGAAGGGACGTGTGGCGCCGGTGCGGCAAGCGGCGGACACTTCTTCGTCGCAAACCTTGCCTGCAGTGACCCTCGCGAAGCCGGCCGCGCAGTCCCTTCTCCCCGCTTGGCGGGGAGAAGGTCCCGGCAGGGGGATGAGGGGCGGACACACCCACCGACCGCTCTTCAAACGCAAAAAAGCCCGGCGAACCGGGCTCCTTCGATACATATGCGCATCCAGCGCGCCGAAACGACGCGGCCACCGAAGCGGATCTTAGAGGCCGAGGCCTTCGAAGCGCTTCTTGAACTTGGAGACGCGGCCGCCGCGGTCCATGAGCTGCTGGTTGCCGCCGGTCCAGGCCGGGTGCGACTTGGGGTCGATTTCAAGGTTCATGGTCTGGCCTTCGGAGCCCCAGGTCGAGCGGGTCTCGTACTCGGTGCCGTCGGTCATGACCACCTTGATCATGTGGTAAGCGGGATGGATATCAGCCTTCATAACACTCTTCCTGCAGTTCCCGGGTCCATTTGTCGCAACCACTTGCGGCTGCGGGACCGAACACGATAATGAAGCCGCAGACCGCATTTCGGCCAACGTCTTTTCAATTGGATGCGGTGCCTATACATGAAGGCCCAAGAGATAACAAGGGCCATCGCAGGGCCCGAGAGCAAAGCGGGATTTCGACGATCCCGCTGCGAGACGCGTGAAATGTTTCGCCCGGATGCCGGGCGACGGGAGGACAGTGTGGCGATCGACAACGACAAGGCGACAGGGGCCACGCGAAACGTCCGCCCGCTGGCCGGGCTGCTTCCCTATGTGAAACGCTATCGCGGCCTCATGACCGGGGCCGCCATCTGTCTCGTGGCGGCGGCGCTGACCACGCTGACACTGCCGCTGGCCGTGCGCCGCATGATCGACCACGGCTTCTCCAACTCCGACAGCGCCTTCATCAATACCTATTTCGCCATGCTGATGGTGCTCGCCATCGTGCTGGCCCTGGCGAGCGCCGGCCGGTACTTCTTCGTCGTCACGCTCGGCGAGCGGGTGGTGGCCGATATCCGGCGCGAGGTGTTCGACCACATCACGCGGCTGTCCCCGGCCTTCTTCGACGTCAACCAGTCCGGCGAGATCGTCTCGCGGCTGACGGCGGACACGACGCAGATCAAATCGGCGGTCGGCGCAACCGCCTCCGTTGCGCTGCGCAACATCATCCTCTGCCTCGGGGCCATCGCCATGATGGTCTATACCAGCCCGAAACTGTCGAGCCTGGTGTTGATCGCGATCCCCGTCATCGTTTTTCCGCTGGTCGCCTTCGGCCGCAACGTTCGCCGCCGCTCGCGGCAAGCCCAGGACAGGCTGGCCGGCGCGTCCGCCTATGCCAGCGAAGCGATCGGCGCGATCCGCACCGTCCAGGCCTTCAACGGCGAGGCGACCGCGATGACGCGCTACGGCACCACGGTGGAGGACGCCTACCGGGCCGCGCGCGGCGCGATCACCGCGCGCTCGGCGCTGACCGCCTTTGCCATCACCATGATCTTCGGCAGCATCGTCGCCGTGCTCTGGTTCGGCGCGCAGGACGTGCTGGCGGGCACGATCTCGCCCGGCACGCTCGGCCAGTTCCTGCTCTATTCCGTCTTTGCGGCCGGCAGCCTCGGCGCGTTGTCGGAGGTCTGGGGCGAGCTTTCGCAGGCGGCCGGTGCTGCCGAGCGGCTGCGCGAGCTGCTGCAGGAACGGCCCGCGATCACGGAGCCGGACAACGCGACGGCCCTGCCGCAGCCTGCCATCGGCCGGGTCGCGTTCGACACGGTCCACTTCGCCTACCCGACGCGGCCGCTCGAGAAAAGCCTGAAGGGCTTGAGCTTCGCGGTGGAGCCGGGACAGACCGTGGCGATCGTCGGCCCCTCCGGCGCGGGCAAGAGCACGCTCTTCTCGCTGCTCCTGCGGTTCTACGATCCCGACAGCGGGACGATCCGGCTCGACGGGATCGACATCCGTGCTCTCGCGCCGCAGGCCTTGCGCGGCCGGGTGGCGATCGTGCCGCAGGACGTGACCATCTTTGCGGCCACCATCCACGAGAACATCGCTTTCGGCACCCCGGGCGCCACGCGGGCGGCGGTGGAGGCGGCGGCCATCGCCGCGCAGGCCGATCCCTTCATCCGGGCCATGCCCGACGCCTACGACACGCCGGTCGGCGAGCGCGGCATCACCCTGTCGGGCGGCCAGCGCCAGCGCATCGCCATTGCCCGCGCCATCCTGAAGGATGCGCCGGTGCTGCTGCTCGACGAGGCGACGTCCGCGCTGGATGCCGAAAGCGAGACGCTGGTGCAGACCGCGCTCGACGGGTTGATGCGCACGCGCACGACGCTGGTCATCGCCCACCGGCTGGCGACCGTGCTGAAGGCCGATCGCATTCTGGTGATGGATCAGGGCCGCATCGTCGAGGACGGCACCCATGCCGCGCTGGTGCGCCAGGGCGGGCTCTATGCGCGGCTTGCGCGTCTGCAGTTCGACCAGGGCGCACAGGCGCTGAACGTCGCCAATCTCTGACCCCTCTGGGTAGCTTTCCACCCATATCGAGCCCGCGTGGGTGAAAGGTGACCCACGCGGGACGGCCGGCACCGGGACGCGGCGGCTTTCACGCCGGAAGACGGTTGTCGGCGCCCTCCCCCCGATGTCACTCTGCAAACCGGCCGGCGCTTTGGAGAATGCGCCGAGCCGGATCTCAGACAGTGACGGGAGGAACGCGATGTCTGTCTTCAAATCCTTTTTGACCGGAACGCTGCCGGCGCTTGCTCTGGCCTTGCCGCTGGCCATGGCCACGGGGCATGCGCGGGCGCAGGACTTTCCGGAGCGCACCGTGACCATGGTCGTGCCCTTTGCGGCGGGCGGCTCGACGGACGTGGTGGCGCGCATCGTCGCGCAGAAAATGTCGGACGATCTCGGCCAGCAGGTCATCGTCCAGAACGTCGCGGGTGCCGGCGGCAACCTCGGCGCGACCAACGTCGCGCGCGCCGACGCGGATGGCTACACGATCCTCATGGGAACGGTGGCCACGCACGCGCTGAACCCGCTGATCCTGAAAACGAAACCCTACGATCCCGAGACGGATTTTGCGCCCGTCTCTCTTCTGGTGCTGGTGCCGAACGTCCTTGTCGTCAATCCGGAGCTGCCGGCAAAGACGGTGGCAGAGCTGATCGCGCTCCTGAAAGCCGACCCGGAAAAATATGCCTACGCCTCCTCGGGCAACGGCACGCCGCTGCATCTCTCGGGCGAACTCTTCAAGAAGATGGCCGGCGTCAGCATGCAGCACATTCCCTACAAGGGGTCCGGCCCGGCGTTGAACGACGTGATCGGCAATCAGGTGCCGATCATGTTCGACAACCTGCCCTCGTCCTCCGGCCACATCAAGGCCGGCACGCTGCGGGCGCTTGGCGTCACCACGGCCGAACGCGCGGCCTCCTTCCCCGACGTGCCGACGATCGCCGAGACCGTTCCGGACTACGAGACCTATACCTGGAACGCCCTCTTCGCCCCGGCCGGCACGCCCGAACCGGTGATCGCCCGCCTGAACGCGGCGGCGAAAAAGGCCATGGCCGACACGGACGTCGTCGCCCGCATGAAGGACTTCAGCGCCACCATCGTCGCCTCGACGCCGCAGGAACTGAAGACGCATGTGAAGGCGGAAATCGACAAGTGGACGCCGGTGGTGAAGGACGCGAATGTGACGCTGGATTGAGGGAGATCGCCTTTAACCGACCAGCCCCTCATCCGGCTGCCGCCACCTTCTCCCCGCACGCGGGGCGAAGGGACCTGGAGGCACGGCTTTCGCCACATATCAAAACACCGAGCATGCCACGTCCCCTCGCCCCGCAGGCGGGGAGAGGGTTGGGGTGAGGGCCTATCGCCAGCGCGGAATGTTTGCCGTGCCCCTCGCTCGCTCTACTTCTCCGTCAGCTTCAGCTCGATCCGGCGGTTCTGGTCGCGGGCTTCCTTGGTGTCGCCCTCGGCGATCGGCTGGAACTCGCCGAAGCCGGCTGCGACCAGGCGGCCGGGGGGGACGCCCTTGGAGATGAGGTATTTGACGACCGACGTGGCGCGGGCCGACGAAAGTTCCCAGTTGTCGACATAGCGGCCGGCGCCCGACAGCGGCACATTGTCCGTATGGCCATCGACCCGCAGCACCCAGTTGATCTCGGCCGGAATTTCCTTGGCGAGATCGAGCAGCGCCATCGCGAGCTTGGCCATCTCCTCCTGCCCCGCCGGGTTCAGCTCGTTGCCGCCGGAAGGGAAGAGAACTTCGGACTGGAAGACGAAGCGGTCTCCGACGATGCGGATGTTCTCGCGGTCCGACAGGATTTCGCGAAGGCGGCCGAAGAAGTCGGAGCGATAGCGATTGAGCTCCTGTACGCGCTGGGCCAGGGCCACGTTCAGGCGGCGGCCGAGATCGGCAATCTTGGTTTGCGACGTCGCGTCACGCGCTTCGGAGGCCTGGAGGGCGCTCTCGATGGCGGCGATCTGGTTGCGCAGGGCGGCGATCTGCTGGTTGAGGAGATCGATCTGGCTCATGGCCCGGCCGCTCGCCTGCTGTTCGGCTTCCAGCCGTCCGGTGAGATCGCCGATGCGCTGGTCGGCCGCAGCCGTGCTGCCGCTGCCCTGATCGAGCAGGGATTGCAGCCGCGAGCGCTCGCCCTCCGACGTCGCGAGCGACGCCTGCAGATTGGCGAGCGAATCCTCCAGATCCTGCTTGCCGCTCTTTTCCAGCGCCAGAAGCTGGGTCAGCTCGTTGATCTGGCTGTTCAGCCGCGTCAGCACCTCGTCCTTGCCGCTGATCTCGCGGCTGAGCAGGAACTGCGCCATCACGAAGACGGAGAGCAGAAACATGATGGCGAGCAGCAGCGTCGACAGGGCATCGACGAAGCCGGGCCAGTAATCCACGGTGCGCTGGTGGCGACCCCTGCGAAGCGCCATCTCAGTCCTGTCCCGTCTCTTCGTTCGCTCGCCGCGGCACCGGCAACGTCTTCCGGTCGTTGTCCGACAGTCGCGCGGCCAGCTTGTCAAGCGTGCGGCGCATGGAGCGCGCCTCCTCCTGCTGCGCCTCGATCCAGTCGCGGAGCATCTGCTGCTCGCCGCGCATGTTCTTCACCAGCCCCTGAATGCCCTCGGCAAGGCTTGCCATGGCCGCGGTGGTGCGCTGGCTGGTGCCGCCCTCCTGCGTCATGCGGCTCAGCTCCTCGGCGATCAGCCGCAGATCTTCGGAACGATCGCCCGTGCCCGCATCCGAGCGCACGTTCACGTCCGAGCTGACATCGGTGACGGAGGACAGCCAGTTTTCCAGTTCGGTATAGAAGCGGCTCTGCGCCCGGCCGGCCTGCAGGTCGAGGAAGCCGAGGACCAGTGAGCTCGCAAGGCCGAAGAGCGAGGTGGAAAAGGCCGTGCCCATGCCGGTCAAGGGCGCGGAAAGACCGGTCTTCAGCGCCGAAAGCACGTCTTCCGTGCTGCCGCTGCCGGCATCCAGCGACTGGATGACGGTGTTGATGGAGCCGATGGTGCCGAGCAGGCCCCAGAAGGTGCCGAGCAGACCCAGAAAGACAAGAAGGCCGATGAGATAGCGCGACGTGTCGCGCGATTCATCGAGCCGGGTGGCGATGCTGTCGAGGATGGAACGGAGCGCGGCGGTGGAGATCGCCATCGAATGCCGCTTGCCGATCAACGCGCGCATGGGGGCGAGGAGAACCGGATCGCGCCCGACCTTGTCGGCGCTGCCGGCGGCGCGGAAGCTGTTGAACCACCGCACCTCGGGCCTCAGCGCCAGAACGTGGGTGAAGACGAGGAGAATGCCGATCAGCAGCACGCCGAGGATCAGACCGTTGAGGCCGGGATTGCTCAGGAAGGCTGCCTGCGCCTGCCGGAACAGGATGGCCCCGACGAAACCGACGATGATGAGGAAGATGACCATGGTCCAGAAGAACACCATGGGGCTCGTCAGCTTGTTGGGATTGTAGTCCCCGCCCTGCTCCGCATCCCATCCAGACAATGTCAGTTTCGCCATGCCGCTTCTCTCGATTCCCAGCCGGCCGCCCGGTCATCTCTCGGCCGGGCCCGGCCATATGGCGCAGACCCTACTGCATAATGGACCAAACCGGAACGGTTCGCGCACAGTTTCTGCAGGAGATCGACGACCTGGGCGAGCCCCGTGTAACCGCGGCGCCGGGAGGATATCGACGCGGGAAAACGGCGGAAGTGGGACGTGCCGGCGCGAGCTCCGGCAGGTCCGAGGGGATGACGTGGCCGGATTACTTGCCCGGCATGGGGCGGTGCAGGACCTCGTGCAGCGCCTTGCGGATATATTCGTTGCCGGCGATGATCGAGCCGTCCTCGATCGGCTTGTTGCCGCCGTCGATATCGGCGATCCAGCCGCCCGCCTCGCGCACCATCAGGATGCCGGCGGCCAGATCCCACGGCATCAGGTCGCGTTCCCAGTGGCCGTCGAACCGGCCGGCCGCGACATAGGCAAGCGCCAGCGACGGCGAGCCGAGGCTGCGCACGCCGGCGACTTCGCCCATCACATGGCGCAGTTCGATGAGGTGGTTGCCGTGGTGGCCGCGGCCGAGGAACGGCGTGCCCGAGGAAATGACGGCATCCGACAGGCTGCGGCGGGCGGCCACGCGCAGACGGCGATCGTTGAGGAAGGCCCCGCCGCCGCGCTCGGCCGTGTAGAGTTCGTCGGTCGCCGGGTTGAGGATGACGGCCGTGACGATCTCGCCCTGACGCTCCAGCGCGACGGTGATGGCGAAATGGGGAATGCCGTGCAGGAAGTTGGCGGCGCCGTCCAGCGTATCGACGATCCAGCGATGCGCGCCATCCGTGCCCACGACCTCGTCGCCGTCCTCGCCGAGATAGCCATAGGTCGGGCGGGCCTTCATCAGCTCCTCGCGCAGGATCTTCTCGGCCTTGCGATCGGCCTGCGACACGTAATCGCCCGGCCCCTTCATGGAGACCTGCAGGTTCTGCACCTCGCCGAAATCGCGGGACAACGACTTGCCCGCCTTGAAGGCGGCCTGGACCATGACGTTGAGAAGGGCGGAACGGGCCATTTCGGGCTTCCTCTGAAAAAAGCGCCGGAGAGAGGACCGGCAGATCGCGGGGCTGTCACAGAACGGTCGGCGACGACGGCGTCCTTGAAGGAGACCGGGGATCAAGCCGACAACGCGGCGGATCGTCCTGACGATCCACCGGGCGGCGCTTCAAGACCACAGATCCCGGCGCATTTCAAGTCCCTGGACGCAGCGGGGTGCGGCCCGAGGGCGTGGGGGGCTCAGCCCCGAACGGCCCGAAAGCGGTTCGCCGCTTCGCGGGCTGCCTTCTGCTGCTCTTCGCCGATGCCGAGATAGAAGTCCTCGAGATCGTCGTCCTTGAGGCCCGCGCGGCGCGACAGCACGTACCACTTCGCCGCCTCCACGGGATTGGGCCGCGTGCCGATGGCATTGATATAGAGGTGCGACAGCTTGTTCTGGGCGACGACATTGCCGGAATTCGCCGCGCGCAGCATCCAGCCGAACCCCTGTTCGAGGTTGCGGCTGCCGCCGACCCCGTCCACGAGCCAGATGCCGGCATCGAGCTGGGCCGTATCCACCCCGGCAGCAGCGGCGCGCAACAGCCATTCCCGCGCGCGCGCGCGCTTCTCGTCGGGAATGCCGTCGACATTCAGATAGATCTGCGACAGCGCATATTGCGCATCGGCAATGCCCTGGACGGCGGATTTCTCGTAATAGGGCAAGGCCGCCTTCAGCCCGGCCTGCCCCGGCTGGTCGGCGACCAGCAGCTGGCCGTAGTTGAACTGCGCGGACGCATTGCCCCGGTCGGCCGCCTTCTTCATCAGCTCCTCGGAGCGGGCCTTGTCGCGCGGTACGTCCCGCCCCTCCATCAGGAGGATCGCGTATTTGAACATGGCGGAGGGATCGCCGGAGGCCGCGGCCTGCCCGTACCAGAAGGCGGCATCCTTCGGCTTGCGCGGCACGCCGAGCCCCTGGGCGAAAATTTCCGCCACCAGCGTCTGCGCCGAGGCATCGCCGAGCTGCGCGCGCGGCAGGGCAAGCTCCATGGCCGTGAGGTAATAGCCGCGCTGGAACGCGCCGTAGGCGTCGTCCGCCTTGCCCTCGAAGGGTTTTTCAGCCGGAAGTGCGGGAAGGGCGACGCCCATGCGCTCCAGCACGTTGACGCCGCCGGAGGGCGCGATCTTGCCGTCGGCGGGCTTCGCCTCGCCGCCCGGACGCCGCAGCGCCGGGATTTCGCTTTCCGGAAGGGCCGCGCCGTTGAAGGGGGTGATGCGGCCGCGCTTGGCGGTCACGCCGGTGTCGCCCGTCGCTTCCGTCTCCGGCCCGGTCGCGGCGTCCGTCTCAGCCGCCGCCGGCGTTTCGGCCGGGGCGACGATGGCCGTGTCGGGCTCGACGCCCGGAAGCGCATCCTGCGCGCCGGCAGGCAGGCCCGCCACGCTCACAGAGAACAGGGCAGCGGAAAAAAGGCGGAGACGGGGCAAACGATCCAGCATGCCCGGTCTTAAGCGCCAAACCGTGGCGCTTTTTCGTCAAGCAACGCATTGACCTCTGCAATCACGGCGGCAGCCCGCTCCGGCGCTTCGAAAACGGCCCGGTGCAGCGCGACGAATTCGGCGCCGCTTTCGGCGACCACGAGGGCAGAGGCCGGGTCTGCACCGCCCATGACGATGCAGGGAATCTCGATCATCGACGACCACCATTCGCCGAGCGCCACGTTCTTCGCATGCGCCTCCGGCTTGATGTCGCCGTTCAGCTTGCCAAAAAAGATATAGTCGGGCTTCGCCTCGCCGATCTCCAGCGCATGATGCCGGTCGGCCGCATTGCCGCCGCCGACGATGAGCTTCGGCGAGAATTTCTCCATCGCCTCGCTCATGGCCTCGTGATTGCCCTCGACATGCAGGCCGTCGGCGCGGGCCCGCCCGGCAACCCGGGTATCGCCCGCGACGAGCGCCGCGGCGCCGGCTTCCTGGATGATCGGGACGAGCGCTTCGGCGTGTTTCTGGAAGGCCTGATCGTCCAGCCCGTATTGCGGCACGATGACGGAGGCGACGTCGCCCCCCTTCAGGGCATCGCCGACGATGCGGGCGCGCTCCGTGGCATCCGCGATATCGGGAACGATGAGGACGAGGCGGCAGCGATTGTCGGTCAGGCTCATGAAGGTGCTCCGGCAGGCGACGGGGGACGTGCGTCTGCGTGTTGTCTGTGCGCCAGCGATACCCGCTCGCGGGTCGGGGATCAACCATGCCAGGACAACCCTCCCGAAGGGGCAACTCTACCTGAGAGAGAAAATTCAAAAAAGCATGCTCGCGAACCGCGAGTATTAGCAAGTTGCGAAAAATAGGTTGCAGCAACGCACAATTTACTTGATGACAATGTGCATTTCTAATAACGTTCTAATATGTCAAATCTGTCACCCTTCAATGCCATCGCAGACCCGAATCGCCGCTACCTGCTCGAGGAGCTTCGGCGCGCGCCGAAGACCGTCAACGAGCTCGCCGAAGGCTTACCGATCAGTCGTCCGGCGGTTTCGCAGCATCTCAAGGCTCTGCTCGATTCCAACCTCGTTTCCGTCTCGCCGAACGGGACCAAGCGCATCTACCAGATCAACAAGCCGGGATTTGACGTCGTCAATCTCTGGCTGGACCAGTTCTGGGCCTAGTTGTCCCTGCGCATACGGCTATCGGCCGCACGCCGACCGCGAAGTGTCGGCTCGCGCCTGAAGATAGCCGCCGCAGCGAGGGCAAGGCCTGAACCCGCCACCGGAACGCCCCTTGGGGCGCTTGCCGCAAAATCCTCAGCCGTTCCCGCTATCGTGCACGGTCTGCGCGACTTGCGTCGAACGAGGCTGCGACACGCGTACCTCGGCGTTGCAGGGCGAACCCAATTTTCGGGGGGATTGCCGGCATCGGGCGCGGGCTACACGCGCTGTTCGAGGCCTCGTGGACGTCGCGCAGGCGTCGCATTCTGAGGTCTCGGGACAGCCGGTCTGCCGCAATGTTCGCTTGTGCTGTGCGGCGACGACGACCGCATCTGCCTGCGCGATATTCCGTCACAATTCACGCCTCGGCTCACCCTGCACCCGCCATCGTCATGCCGTGCAGCTGGATAACGGCTGTTTTGGGACGAAGTCTCGCGCGCCGTCGTCCGATTCCCGCCCCGCCGGCGGCAGGTCGAAGGGCTGCGCGGGGCGGAGTCCGCCCGAATTCCTTCCTCCCGATCGCTCCCGTTCCTGCAGGGCCGCAGAATCAACCGATGTGTCCGAGCTTGAAAGACGATGGCCGCGGACAACGCCGGTCGGCCGATCGCCGGGATCGGCGCTCCGACGCCGGTCACACCGTTTTTCGCGCGCCGGAAAAGCCGACGCCTCGCAGACGGTGTTGACCGGTCTGCGAGGCGTCTTGCTTCAAAAGCGCGGACCTTGCGCCGTCATGATCGGCTGGGTCCGGCTATCCCGTGAATTTCCCTGGAGAGAATGCTTTACGTAATCAATGAGTCGTCGAACGGATCTTCGTGATCTCGTCCTTCAAACGCAGCTTCCGACGCTTGATCGTGGCAATATACTCGTCTTCCACAGACGGTCTCGTCAGAGCCGAATGCAGTTCTTCTTCGAGAGCACCGTGTTTTTTCTCAAGCGTTGCAAGATGAGCCTCAATGTTCATGTGGCAGTCCCTTCCTTTTGCTTGCATCCGGTCGCCAGGCGCCGGATGTTCAGGTTCTAACCGGGGAAGTGTGCCATGCGTTTGCCGATTTGTCGAAGGCGAAATCGCAGAAACGGATAACTTCCCGTGAACGATCGTTCTATGCTAGAGGATCGCGCCTTGGATGAATCGCGCACGGGGCCGGAAGGTTCCCGCCGTGTCGCGATGATCCGAAGCGGCCGCGTGAGACCGTGCGGCCACGCACCCATTTTCTTACCCGACGACAGTTCTGCCGCCGGATGCCGACAGGGAAATCCTCATGCCCGATCAGGACCAGGCCGAACTCAGACTGAGCGTTGCGCGTCTGCGGCAGGAGCACGAGGATTACGATGTCGCCATCAATGCGATGATCCAGACCGGCTGCGACGCGCTGCGCATCCAGCGGATGAAAAAGAAAAAACTGGCCATCAAGGACAAGATCACCAAGATCGAGGATGTCATCATTCCCGACATCATCGCCTGATCCGGGCGTGATGCGGATCCGAGACACACGACGAGCCTGAACCCCTTATTTCCAGCGCGGGCATGCGTGACGGCCGGCGCGAATCTCTCTTCAAGGAGTGACAGACGTGACGAACCCCGGTCCGCCCCCCGTCGCCATCATCATGGGAAGCCAGTCCGACTGGGAAACCATGAAGAATGCCGCCGACACGCTCGATTCGCTCGACGTTCCCTATGAAGCGCGCATCATTTCCGCCCACCGCACACCCGACCGGCTGGTGACCTTCGCCACCACCGCCCGCGAGGAGGGCTTCAAGGTCGTTATCGCCGGGGCCGGCGGCGCCGCCCATCTTCCCGGCATGACCGCCGCCATGACCCCCCTGCCCGTCTTCGGCGTGCCGGTGCAGTCGAAAACCATGTCCGGTCAGGACAGCCTGCTCTCCATCGTCCAGATGCCGGCCGGCATTCCCGTGGGCACGCTCGCCATCGGCCGGGCCGGCGCCATCAACGCAGCGCTCCTCGCCGCCGCCGTGCTTGCGCTGTCCGACCCGGATCTCGCCGACCGGCTGGATATCTTCCGCGCCGAGCAGAGCGCCGCGGTCGCCGAATATCCGGTCGATCCGGCATGATGACGCTCGGCATCATCGGTGGCGGCCAGCTCGGCCGCATGCTGGCCATGGCCGCCGCACGGCTCAACGTCCGCACCGTCATCCTCGAGCCGCAGGCGGACTGTCCGGCAGCGCAGGCCGCCAACCGGCAGATCACGGCACCGTATGACGACGAGGCCGCGCTCGACGCCCTGGCGGACGCCTGCGATATCGTCACCTACGAATTCGAGAACGTGCCCGTTGCCGCCGCTGCGCGCCTTGCGCGCACTCTGCCGGTCTACCCGCCGCCGAAGGCGCTGGAGGTCGCGCAGGACCGCGTGACCGAAAAACGGTTCCTCAATGCCTGCGGCCTCGAGACCGCCCGGTTCCACGCGGTGGACAGCGCCGCGGAGCTGGCCGCAGCGCTCGCGGATTTCGGCGGCAAGGGCGTGCTGAAGACCCGTCGTCTCGGCTATGACGGCAAGGGCCAGCATGTCTTCCGCGATGACGGCGAGGATGCAGCCGGCGTCTATACGCGCCTGGGCGCGGTGCCGCTGATTCTGGAAAGCTTCATCGCCTTCGACCGGGAAATCTCCATCATCGCCGCGCGTGGCACCGACGGCACGTTCGCGGCCTTCGATCCGGCGGAGAACGTTCACCGCAACGGCATTCTGCACACCTCCACCGTTCCCGCCACGATCGATGCCGCGGCGATGCAGGCCGCGACCGCTGCCGCGAAGGCTATCCTTGAAACGCTGGATTACGTCGGCGTCATCGGCGTCGAGTTCTTCGTGCGGCCGGATGGCGGGCTCGTCGTCAACGAGATCGCGCCCCGCGTGCACAATTCCGGCCACTGGACGGAAGCCGCCTGCGTGGTCTCGCAGTTCGAGCAGCATATCCGCGCCGTTTGCGGCCTGCCGCTCGGGGATACCGCCCGCCATTCGGACGCGGTGATGCAGAACCTCATCGGCGACGACATCCACCACCTGCCGCGCTGGCTGCAGGAAGCCCGCACGCTCGTTCATCTCTACGGCAAGGAGGAGGCCCGGCCGGGTCGCAAGATGGGTCATGTGACGGTGCTGACCTGAGGCTTTCGCCGGATGTCGCCAGCCTGCCGAAAACCGGGCTTTCCGGCCAAAATCACCGCCCTTATGGTTGACAGCGGCCCGGGCTCGGGGTATTTGCCAGCCACCGTAAAGAGCGCGCTCAGCCCTGACAGGCTCGCAGGCGCGCTTTTTGATTGTTTAGACCCTGTGCGAATGTGCATTCGCCGCAACCTGCGGATCAGAAAGATGAAGATCAAAAATTCGCTTAAGTCGCTGAAGGCCCGTCATCGCGAAAACCGTCTGGTTCGCCGCAAGGGCCGCGTCTACATCATCAACAAGCTGAACCCGCGTTTCAAGGCCCGTCAGGGCTGAGGCAATCTGCCGAAACGGGACTGCTGTGACCGTCGTCTCGATCTCCGGTCGAGAGGCATGTCATAAAATTGATTTGATCTGAGGCCATGGCGGGATACCTTCTCACCATGGCCTTTTTCATGTCCCGTCTCCTGATTCCCGCGACATCTCGCCTTGCGCCTCTGGTTGCGGCATGCCTGGTCATGTCGTCCCTCGCCCCTGTGCGGGCGGCGGACACCGCGCCGGCGCCGACGGCGGAAACGCCTGCCGCAAAGCCGGCCGAGCCGGAGAAGCTTGCGACGCGGGCCGAGAGGCTCGACACCCTGTTTGCGGCGCTGAAGCGCGAGCGGGACGCCGAGAAGGCGCGCGGCATCGCCGAGCAGATCCGTCTGGAATGGCAGGATTCGGGAAGCGCGACCGTGAACCTGCTGATGCAGTGGGCAGCCAAGGCCGTGGCCGACAGCAAGCAACCGAGCGCGCTCGACCTCTACGATCAGGTCATCGCGCTGGCGCCTGACTATGTCGAAGGCTGGAACCAGCGCGCGACGCTGCACTACCAGATGAGCAACTACCGGAAATCCATGTCCGACATCAACCGCGTGCTCGCGCTGGAGCCGCGTCACTTCGGTGCGCTTGCGGGAATGGCGGCGATCCTGACCGCATCCGGCAAGGACGAGCTGGCGCTGCGCGCCTGGGAACAGTTTCTCGCCGTCTATCCCGCCGAGCGCAAGGCGCAGGAACAGGTGGGCGAGCTGGAAGAGAAGCTGGCCGGCAACCGCACCTGACAGCCTGGCCCACGAAAGCCGCCCCTGCAATCTCCCGCCGGTGAACCGTTCGGCGGGTCTCTCCGTATGACATCGACAATCCGAGACCGGACCGAGAGCCCTGCCAGCGGTGCGGCCGCCGGCGCCGGGATCGCAAACGGTGTGACGACGACGAACCCATGCCTCCCTTCCCGCGTTTCAGGACCATCATGCTTTCGACGCTCGCCGCCTTTCTCATCCTGATGGCCGTGGGGATCGGCGCCGGAACCTATCAGGCATCCGCCTTCGAGCGGGCCAGCGGCCATGACGGCGAGCTGACCGATATCGGCGGCACCCTTATGAACAGCGTTCACGTGCCCCGCCCGCCCGGGGCGGACCTCCCGCCCATCGTCTTCATCCACGGCGCCAGCGCCAACCTCAACGATCCGATGTCGGCCTTTCGCGCCAAGCTGGAAGGCCGGGCCGAGATGCTGTTTCTCGATCGTCCGGGCTTCGGCTATTCCGAGCGCGGCGGGCCGCGCAACGCCTATCCGGACGGACAGGCCGATGCGGTCGCCGCCTTGATGCAGAAGCAGGGGATCCGGAAAGCGATCATCGTCGCCCATTCCTTCGGCGGCGCGATTGCCGCCACCTTCGCACTCAACCACAGGGACATGGTCGAAGGCCTCGTCTTTCTCTCTCCCGCCACGCATCCCTGGCCGGGCGGCGTCGACTGGTACTACGACGTCGCCAAGACGCCCCTGCTCGGCGATCTCTTCGCGACCCTCGTCGCACCCACCGTCGGCCGCCTGCTCGTGGACAAGGCGACCCGCAGCGTCTTTGCGCCCAACCATCGGCCGGACGACTACATTGCCGTAAGCAAGACCTATCTGGCGCTTCGCCCGGCGACCTTCCGCAACAATGCGATCGATATCGCCAACCTGCTTGCCTATGTGACGAAGGTCGCGCCGCGCTATGTCGAGATCACGGCGCCCACCGTCATCATCACCGGCGACCGGGACAATGTCGTCCTGCCGGACATCCATTCGCGCCAGCTGCACGAGGCGATTGCAGGCTCACGCCTCGTCACCATCCACAATCTCGGCCACAAGCCCGATTACATCGTCACCGACGTCGCCATTGCGGCGATCGAGACCGTTGCCGGCCAGACGCCCGATCTCGACGGGATCGCCCGCACGGCGGAGAAACGCATCGCTGGCGACAGCGAGGACTGAACGCAAAAACGCCGCGCCCCCGTGAGGGAACGCGGCGTTTCGTTGTTTGGCAGATGCGTTTCGCCTAGACGCCGCCGGCGCCGTCTTCGCTGATATAGGCGATGCGCAGCATATTGGTGGCGCCGGGCGTGCCGAGCGGGACGCCGGCCGAGATGATGATGCGATCGCCCGGATCGGCAAGCCCTTCAGAGGCGACGATGCGGCAGGCGCGGTTGACCATATCGTCAAGGTCGGTCGCATCGCTGGTGACGACGCAGTGCATGCCCCAGACGACCGAGAGCCGGCGCGCCGTCTGGATGACGGGCGAGAGAGCAAGGATCGGCACCTGCGGGCGCTCGCGCGCCGTGCGCAGGCCGGTATTGCCCGACGACGTGTAGCAGACGATGGCCGACAGCTTCAGCGTTTCGGCGATCTGGTGGGCGGCAAGCGAGATGGCGTCCGCACCGGTGGCTTCCGGCGGCGTGCGCTGGGCGTAGATGATGCCGGAATAATGCGGGTCGGTTTCGACCTTGCTGGCGATCGACGACATGGTCGCGACGGCCTCGACCGGGTAATCGCCGGAGGCGGACTCGGCCGACAGCATGACGGCATCGGCACCTTCGAACACGGCGGTGGCGACGTCGGACACTTCGGCGCGGGTCGGAACCGGTGCCGAGATCATCGATTCCAGCATCTGCGTGGCGACGACGACCGGCTTGCCGGCGCGGCGGCAGGCGCGGATGAGCTGCTTCTGCAGGCCGGGCACGGCCTCGAGCGGCATTTCCACGCCGAGATCGCCGCGGGCGACCATCAGCGCATCCGAAAGCTCGATGATCTCGTCGATCCGCTCGATCGCCTGCGGCTTCTCGATCTTCGACATCAGGCCGACGCGACCGCCGGAGATCTTGCGGACCTCCACCAGATCCTCGGGACGCTGGACGAAGGAGAGCGCCACCCAATCGACCTCGTTGGTGGCGAGCACGGCGTCGAGATCGGCGCGGTCCTTGTCGGTCAGCACGCCGACGCCGAGCAGCGTATCGGGCAGGCTCACGCCCTTGCGGTCGGAAATCTTCGTGCCGGACACGACGGTACAGACGATGCTCTTGCCGTCGGCGCTTTCGGCCTTCAGGTGCAGCTTGCCGTCATCGATCAGCAAACGGTCGCCGGCCTTGACCGCTTCGAGAATTTCGGGATGCGGCAGGAAGACACGCGTCTTGTCGCCGAGGGCCTCGTTGTCGTCGAGCGTGAAGGTCTGGCCGGGAACGAGATCGACCTTGCCGTCGATGAACTTGCCGACGCGCAGCTTCGGGCCCTGAAGATCGGCGAGAATGCCGATGGGGCGGCCGCAACGGGCCTCGACGGAGCGGATGCGCGCGATGAGCGTGCGCATCATGTCGTGGCTGGCATGGCTCATATTGATGCGGAAGAGATCCGCACCCGCCTCGTGCAGCTTCTGGATCATCGCCTCTTCGTTCGACGCCGGTCCCAGCGTCGCGAGGATCTTGGCTTTTCTATTCCGTCTCATCAATTCTGGCCTTCTTGAGTCCCGGGCGTATCGGAAAGCTGAACCATCCAGCTGCCTTGGCGGCCCGTGTCATATTCCTTGAAGCCCATGCGCTGGAAACCGCGCGCGAAACAGTCCTGAACGCCGGTGATCTTGAACTCGTTTTCAGCGACGCACATGTTGACGTTGCCTGTCCACCGGCCACCACGCGCCGCATCCTCGGCGTAGAGATAATAGTAGCGGGACTGCAGTTCGCCCTCGATCAGCGTCGCGCAGGTGGTGGCAGGTACCTGCCACCAACCCTCGGTGATCCAGCCTTCCTTGGCACGGTAGCCGATGGCGACCCCGACAAGGTTCTGCGTACCATTGCAGACGCGAAATTCGGCGCGGGCCTCCGTTGCCACGAGGGGCGAGGCGAGCGCGAGCGCGAAGACAGTCAATCCACCGAGAGACAAGCGACGCATGTTCGACGAGGAGAGAAGATGTCGAGACACGGTTTCCAATGGTGCTCCATTGCATTTTGTCGAGGCACTTTCTTGCGACGGTGCGGGGCGAAAGTCAACGGACGTGTAAGCCCTCATTTCCGGCTTTTTCCAGGCAGGCACGGAGCAGTGCCGATGCGCCTGCCTTGCGATCGCCTTTTCGGCATGTCATCAAAATTGTAAAGGCATGCAAAGAGGTTGAACCCCATGGCCGACGAGGCGCCGTTCGAGATCATCAGAGGCGACATGCGCAGCGGGCTCGTGCTGCTCGGCGACCACGCGACCAACCGGCTGCCGCCCCGCTACGGCACGCTCGGCCTGCCCGAAAGCGCCTTTGCCCGGCACATCGCCTACGACATCGGCGTGGAGCCGCTGATCCGCGGATTGGCCGCGCGTCTGAATGTGCCGGCCGTGATGAGCCGCTATTCGCGACTGCTGATCGACCCGAACCGTGGCGAGGACGATCCGACCCTGATCATGAAGATTTCCGACGGCGCGATCATCTCCGGCAATCATCCCTTATCGCCGGACGAAGCAGAGGCGCGTCTCGAGCAGTTTCATCGCCCCTATCACCGGGCCGTGGCCGAGACCCTCGCGGAGGTTGCGCGAGCGGGCAGGCGCACGCCGCTCGTCCTGTCGCTCCACTCCTTCACCCCGGCCTGGAAAGGCGCGCCCCGCCCCTGGCACGTCACCGTGCTCTGGGACAGCGACGCGCGCGCCGTGCTGCCGCTTCTCGCGGCGCTGCGCGAACCGGGCGACGTCGTCGTCGGCGACAACGAGCCCTATGACGGCGCCCTGCGCGGCGACACGCTCTACCGCCACTGCATGGAAACCGGCATGCCGCATGCGCTGATCGAGGTGCGCCAGGACCAGATCGGCACGCCGGAGGGGGTCGCCGACTGGATCGATCGTCTGGCGCCGATCTTCGAAGAGCTGAACGCCCGCGCCGACCTGCATCGCACGGAGATGCACCCGTCCCGCACGGGCCCCTATGCCGCGTAACGCATCAGGATCGGCGCGCCCTGCCCGCTCCCATGACCAAGAGGACACGACCCATGGCCGACACGAACCCCAGCCCGATGCCCGACCTGACGCCGGAGCAGCGAACCGCCTTCGAAGCCGCCGCCTTCCGCCGCCTGCTGGCCCATCTCGACACGCGCGGCGACGTGCAGAACATCGATCTCATGAACCTTGCCGGCTTCTGCCGGAACTGCCTCTCCAACTGGTATCGCGATGCGGCGGAGGCGAGCGGGCAGCCCCTGACCAAGGAACAATCGCGCGAGATCGTCTACGGCATGCCCTATGACGAATGGCGCGAGAAGCACCAGCGCACGGCAAGCGCCGACCAGCAGGCGGCCTTCGAGATCAACCGCCCGAAAGCGTGAGCCCCGCACCGGCGGCCACGGCGCACGGCAATCTTTGCGCAAAGTGACTTGACCTCGACGCCGCTTCACGGCAGGTGACGGCCCAGCCGGGCATGAGGCCCACAAGGCCGGAAAGCTCCCGAAATTCCCGCATCCCGTCTTCGCCCTCCCCGGCCCGACGGCGAGGCGTATGGTCAATCAAACAGCCTGAACGAAAAGGACAACAGGAATGGACGAGAGAACAATCCCGGAAACGGGCGTGGAGAACGTCGCCGCTGCCGAGCTTCGCCAGTTCATCGAGCGTATCGAGCGCCTGGAAGAAGAAAAGGCTGCGATTGCCGACGACATCAAGGACGTCATGGGCGAGGCCAAGGGCCGCGGCTACGACACCAAGGCGATCCGCACGATCATCCGGCTGCGC
Source organism: Rhizobium quercicola (assembly GCF_021168455.1). Lineage (NCBI taxonomy): Bacteria > Pseudomonadati > Pseudomonadota > Alphaproteobacteria > Hyphomicrobiales > Rhizobiaceae > Rhizobium > Rhizobium quercicola. The sequence goes on along the minus strand of NZ_JAJOZR010000010.1, from coordinate 18,086 downwards.
AAGAAGGATGCCAACGAGCGCATCGAGGAGGAAACCATCCTCCAGACCTATATGGCCGCTCTCGGCATGGAATAGCCTGCCGCGGTCATCAGAAGGCGTGACGAACGCCGCCCGTCGGGACCGACGGGCGGCGTTTTGCGTTTCACGTCCAGCGCTGCGACCGGCGCCGACGGCGGGCCGGGTTTCAGTGGATGAGATTGCGCCGGATGGCATCGGCGATGGCGTGGGTGCGGTTTGCGGCGCCCAGCTTCTTGATCGCCGATTTGATATAGCTGTTGACCGTATCGTTCTGGTAGCCCGTCGCCCGGGCGATGCCCTCGCTGGTCAGGCCATGGCTCGCCTGCATCAGACAGGCGACCTCGCCGCGCGACAGCCGCAGGTGCGAAACGGCGAAGCGCTCCATCAGCGGCCGTGTGACCGCCGTGTGCAGGGAGGGCGCGATCAGCGTGAGAAACGCAAGCTCCTCACTGTCGAAGGGCGTCTCCCGCATGAAGGTGACGGCGCCGTAGACCACGGAGGTTCGCATGACCGGCACGAGCGTCCGATTGTGTACGTTGAACGTCGATGTCACGCGCTCGAGCAGCGCCGGCCTCGGCGTCTGCGCGAAAACCTCGGACTCGATGACGAGCTTGCCGGACAGCGCAGCCTGGACGAAGGGATCGATCTCGTAGAGCCGTTCGCGCGCATAGGTCTCGACATAGGCCGGCGGCAGGTCGGTATCCACGGAGACGCCGCGTCCGAAATTATAGCCTTCGAGATCGAGCCCGCTGACGGCGATGTGGTCGAAGGGCACAGCGCGCCTCAGGCGATCGACGACAGGATCCGACGCGAAAAAACGATGCTGGGGGACGGCGGTCAGATCGCGCCACTCGATATGCGATGGGGAGAGCGACGAGAACGCCTTGCTGGCCATGACCGGACTCCGAATGCAGACTGACGGTACGTCAGGCAGACGGTGTCAAATTTCGCCCAAGTTTACAACCAAAAGATCTATTTTTAGGGGATTTACCGTATCGAGACAGAAATGCCCCGGCTTTCCGGGGCATTTTCGTATCAGGGCGCGGGAAAGGCGGCGGTTTCACCGCAGACGCCGCCACTATCAGTTGAAACGCTGGACTTCCATGAAGTTTACCGCCGTGCCGCTGAACTTCGCCGTATCGGCCACGGCCGGACGGTTGGTGAACCCGGCGGAGTAGACCGTCGTCGGCGAGGCGCGCAACGAACTGGACACGAAGCGCGGCGCCTTGACCGGCTTGGACAGCGTCGCCATGCGGCTGGTGGACAGCGCCCATTCCGCAATGATCTTCTGCGTCAGCTTCGGCTCGGTGCGCACGGACGAGCGGTGCGCGGCATCGGCCTGGACCTTCTTCGGACGGGCGGCCTTGACCGGAACCTCGGCCGGCACATCGAAGGCGCTGCCGAACGGGTCGCGCGGCGCCGCCGACGGCGCGGGAGCATAGGACGCAAGCTCGACCGGGGGCGTGGCCGGGCGAACCGGAGCCGCGGCGATGCGGGTCGGATCATGGGCGGGCACGGCCGGCGGCGTCTGTGCCGTGGCCACGGCGCCGGGCCTTGATGCGGGGGTGGCGACGGTCGGAGCCGCGAGCGCAACCTTGGCGCCGGCTTCCGCCGCCGTCTCGACGGGGGCCTGCGCGGTCGCGATCACGGCCGGGGCCGTCGTCGTCGGGGTGGGCAGCGGCTCGGCCGCCATCCCGGCGGTCGCGCCGGCGACATCGGCCTGGGCCACGGCCATCAGGGCGGCCTCGCCGGCCGGACGAAGGGCGGGCACGGGCACGAAGCCGAGAGCCTCGGAATCCTCGGTCATCGCATTCGGATCGGCACTGGCGAGCAATGCCTCGCTTCCCTGCGGATCCGTTTGGCGCGCCATCGGAACGGGAACCTTGTAGCTCCGCAGATCGGCAAACTGCTCGCCCGTCGTCGCCGGGCCAGCCGCGGGATCGGGAAGCGCTGCGGCAAGGGCATCCTGCGCGGCATTCCTGGTCGGCGCCACGAGCGCCGTCTGAACGGCCGTGTCGGCTTCCTGGAAGGCGGGACGAACGAGCGGAACCGGCGCCTTGACGGTCTGTTCGGCGACCACGGGACCTTCGTCGGCTCCCTCTACGCCGGCAAGAACCGGCTGCTGGACCGGGGCGGTCGCGGGCTTGGTGGTGCGGGCGGGTGCCTGGGCCGGTGCTTCCGAATCGTCGCTCTCGGAACCGCCGGGGGCGCCGCTGGCAATCGCCGTTGCATCCTCGTCCTCGTCACCGCCGCCAAACAGCATGGCGAAGAGGTTCTTGCCGCCGCGCTTGGTGTCGCGGTCGCCGGCGCCTCTGGCCCCGCCGCCGGCCACTTCGATGGCGCTGGAACCGACGCGACGCTTGTAGTCCGCCACCGCCTGCTCATAGCCGGGAAGCGGCGAGCCGTCGGAGGGAAGGTGCATGGTCTTGCCGTCCGGGAACAGGCGAACGAGTTCGCCGCGGCTCATGCGCGGCCAGGCCCGCACGCCGCCGACGTCCATATGGACGAAGGGCGAACCGGATGTGGGATAATAGCCGACGCCGCCGACCTGGAATTTCATGCCGATTTCGCGCAGCGTCTTCAGCTTCACGTCGGGCAGGTAGAAGTCCATCGCCTTGCCGAGCATGTGCTGGCTCTTCTTGGCGACACCCTTGGTGCGCGAGCGCAGCATGCCGTTGGTGGCCGGCGAGCGGTAGGCGGAGACGACGTGGATGTAATCGCGCGAGCCGCTCTTCTGGTAGACTTCCCAGATCAGGTCGAGAAGACGCGGGTCCATCTTCGTCGGCTCGTTGCGGCGCCAGTCGCGCAGCATGTTGTTGACCTGCTGCAGACCCTTGGGGTCGTAGCGGCCATTGCGCTTGAAGGTGATTTCGGCCTTCTCGCGGGTGTGGATGAAATAGATCTTGAGCGTCCGGGTCTGTCCGGCGGCCTCGACGGCGGGCACGATGCCGGGCGTCACCATGGATGCGGCAATGACCAGCGACCCGAGAAGACGCGGCATGCGGCCGGCCCAACGGCGGCAAAGGTCGCGCACTTTGGCGCCGAAAGGCGTTATCATTCCCGACAAATCCTGCAAACCTTCTTCCCCGTCGACGGACACGCCGCTCCCTGTGGCTGTCCAGTTGACTGTCAAATACGGTGACAGCATGGCATTTATGCCACAGTCGTCCCTTATCCTTATAATATAGTGAACGGATCACTAACAAGGTCTAAACGACACCGCACGTTTTTGACGAAAGCGTAAGGCAAGCTTGACTCAACTGGACGTGACTCACGCGGCTTCCGAGAACGGATCGTCCGGATCGATCCCGTAATCCTTGAGCTTGCGGTAGAGCGTCGAGCGCCCGATGCCGAGCTTTCGCGCCACCTGGCTCATCTGCCCGCGATAGAATTTCAGCGCGAACCGGATCAGCTCCTCCTCGACCTCGGCCAGCTTGCGCACATTGCCACCGGCGTCGACGCTCGGAATGGCCGAATCGGTCACCGTTTCCGCCGACCGCATGGCGCGCCGCTCGGCAGGCGAGAGCGATGCTGCACCCTGGGCCGGGCCGGAATGCGGCATCGCGGCAAACGGCGCATGCACGCCCGCCGTCGCTTCGCCACGCAGCGGCTCGGGCGAAAGATGCGGCACCACGCCATGCGCGTGCCCATCCGGCAGCGTGACGGCCAACTGCGGAAAATCCGTGACGTCGAGTTCGGAATGTTCCGCCATGACGACGGCGCGGTAGATGGCGCTTTCCAGCTCGCGAATATTGCCCGGCCAGTCATAGGCCGTCAGAAGCGCCATCGCGCCGTGGCTGACGGTGCGTGTCTTGGCCAGCCGCTGCTCGCTGGAGAAGATCTCCACGAAATTGCGCACGAGCAGCGGAATATCCTCCTTGCGGCGGCGCAGCGCGGGAATGGCGATGGGGAAGACGTTGAGCCGGTAATAGAGGTCCTCCCGGAACCGGCCCTCGCGGACTTCGGTGATCAGGTCCTTGTTGGTGGCCGAGATCAGCCGCACATCCACCTTCTGCGGCAGGCGCGCACCGACGGTCTCGATTTCGCCCTGCTGCACGGCGCGCAGCAGCTTCACCTGCACGGCGAGCGGCAGATCGCCGATCTCGTCGAGGAACAGCGTGCCGCCATCCGCCTCGACGAACTTGCCGGCATGCTTTTCGGTGGCGCCGGTGAAGGCGCCCTTCTCGTGGCCGAAGAGGATGCTTTCCACGAGATTGGCGGGGATCGCGCCGCAATTGACGGTGATGAAGGGCTTGCCCGCCCGGTCGCTGCCGGACTGGATGGCACGCGCCACCATTTCCTTGCCCACGCCCGATTCGCCTTCGAGCACCACGGGAATGCTCGACTGGGCGGCGCGCCTGGCCAGATCGAGCACGCGGATCATCGCTTCGCTGGCGGACACCACATCCTCGAAGCGCACGACATCGCCGCGGCTGCGCCGGCTGGTGGAGCCGCGCGCCGGCCGGCCGGACTGCTTCAGGGCATTGCCGATGGCCACGGCCAGCCGCTCCGGCGAAACCGGCTTCACCACGAAATCGAACGCCCCGGCCTGCATGGCGAGCACCACCGTCTCGATGCCGCCCTGCCCGGTCTGGACGATGGCGGGCGTGGTGATGTTGCGCTCGGCGAGCGCCGCGAGCACCGCATGGCCGTCCATTTCCGGCATCATCAGATCGAGGAGAATGACGTCGATCCTCGCGCCGCGGCGTAAAAGCACATCGAGCCCGGCGCGACCGTTATCCGCGACATGCGCGACATGGCCGAGCCGCTCGATCATGCCCGTCAGGATCCGCCGCTGGACCGGATCGTCCTCGATCACGAGAATCTGCGCTGCCATGGGACCTCCTACCTCAACGTCATCGGCGCACCGTCCTGCGCGCCACCTTCAGCGTCCATTCCTGGCACAAAGGGTTGAACACGGTGTTTGGCGAAAGACTTGCATTTTAACCAACGGGGACGTTAGGTTCCGGCCCCGCGCAATGCCCGGCCGAGCGCCCTGCACCGTGCCCTCGACGGCCTGTGGCCGACCTCACGAAATGTCCGGCCGCCGCCCCGGCGCCGAAGCAAGCGAGTGACCGCAATGACCCTTTCTCCCCGGACGTCGTCTTTTCCCGAGCGCCTCCTGAGCCCCGCGGATGCGGCAATGGTCGATGCCGCGACGATCGACGCGGCATTGGGCGATCTCCCGCGCTGGAAGCTGGAGGATCTCTACCCCGCACCGACGTCGCAGGCCTTCCGCGACGACATGGAAAAAGCCGGCGCCGAATGCCGGGCCTTTGAGGCAAAGTGGAAGGGCCGCCTGACGGACGCGGCCGGAAAGACCGGTGACGAGGGCCTGGGGAAGGCCGTGCAGGAATTCGAGGCGCTCGAAGACCGCATGGGTCGCATCGGCTCCTATGCCGGGCTCACCTATTATACGGACACCTCAGACCCCGAGATCGGCAAGTTCTTCGGCGATGTGCAGGCCAAGCTCACGGACGATGCGAGCCACCTCCTGTTCTTCGCGCTGGAGCTGAACCGGATCGACGATGACGTGATCGAGGCGGCGCTCGCCGCCGACGCGCTGGCCGCCCATTACCGCCCGTGGATTCTCGACCTGAGGATGGACAAGCCCTATCAGCTGGACGACCGGCTGGAGCAGTTGTTCCTCGAAAAGTCGATGACCGGTGCCGGCGCCTTCAACCGCCTGTTCGACGAGACCATGGCCGCGCTGACCTTCACCGTGGACGGCGCGGTGCTGCCGCTGGAGCGCACGCTGAGCTTGCTGCAGGAGCCGGACCCGGACACGCGCCGCAAGGCCGCGCAGGCGTTGGCCGCGACGTTCAAGGCGAACATCCGCACCTTCGCGCTCATCACCAACACGCTGGCCAAGGACAAGGAAATCTCCGACCGTTGGCGCGGCTTCACCGACATCGCCGACAGCCGGCACCTTGCCAACCGGGTGGAGCGCGACGTGGTGGACGCACTGGCGCAGGCCGTGCGCGCGGCCTATCCCCGCCTCTCGCACCGCTACTACGCCATGAAGGCGAAGTGGCTGGGCATGGAGCGGATGAACTTCTGGGACCGCAACGCCCCCCTGCCCGAAACGCCCGACCGTCTGATCCCCTGGAGCGAGGCGCGCGAGACGGTGCTCTCGGCCTATGGCGCCTTCGACCCGGACATGGCCGCGATCGCCCGCCGCTTCTTCGATGGCGGCTGGATCGACGCGCCGGTGCGCCCCGGCAAGGCGCCGGGCGCCTTCGCGCATCCGACCGTGCCCTCCGCCCACCCCTATGTGCTCGTCAACTACATGGGCAAGCCGCGCGACGTGATGACGCTGGCCCATGAACTCGGCCACGGCGTGCACCAGGTGCTGGCGGGCGGACAGGGCGCCCTCATGGCCTCGACGCCGCTGACGCTGGCGGAAACCGCCTCCGTCTTCGGCGAGATGCTGACCTTCCGCGCCCTGCTGGAGCGCACGACCGACAGGCGCGAGCGCAAGGCGATGCTCGCCCAGAAGGTCGAGGACATGATCAACACGGTCGTGCGCCAGATCGCCTTCTACGAATTCGAGCGCAAGCTGCACACGGCGCGCAAAGACGGCGAGCTAACGCCGGAGGCGATCGGTCAGCTCTGGCTGTCGGTGCAGGCGGAAAGCCTCGGCCCGGCCATCGCGATTTCGGAAGGCTACGAGACCTATTGGGCCTATATCCCCCACTTCATCCACTCGCCCTTCTACGTCTATGCCTATGCCTTCGGCGACTGCCTGGTGAACTCGCTCTATGCCGTCTACGAGAAGGCCGAAGGCGGGTTCCAGCAGAAGTATTTCGAGATGCTGAGGGCCGGCGGCAGCAAGCACCACAGCGAACTCCTCGCCCCCTTCGGCCTCGACGCCACCGATCCCGCCTTCTGGGAAAAGGGCCTTTCGATGATCGAGGGCCTGATCGACGAGCTGGAGGCTCTGGACGCGGCGTGACGTCAGGCAAGGAGCCTGCGGCGCCCCTCACCCTAACCCTCTCCCCGCTTGCGGGGAGAGGGGACGTGCAAGACGCACCGTTGCGGAAAAAACAAGCCGCTGCCGCACCTCCCCTTCGCCCCGCGTGCGGGGAGAAGGTGCCGGCAGGCGGATGAGGGGCGACCCGAACCATGAAGCGAGCCATGACACCTGAGCCCTTCGTCCTCTTCAGCGACGACACGACCCGCACCGTGACCCTGTTCAAGGAGCCGGACGAGATCATCACCGCCCGCACCCGCGCCGACTTTCCCCCCGCGCTGGCGCGGATGGAAGCGGCGAAGGCGGAGGGCAAGTGGCTGGCGGGGTTCATGGCCTATGAAGCGGGCTATCTGTTCGAGAAGCGGCTGACGCCGCTCGCGCCCGAACACCGGGAAACGCCGCTCCTCTGCTTCGGCGTCTTCGAACGTCCGGCCGACGCCGACCATCCGCTTGGCCAACCCCGCCGCCGCCGGGACAACACGCCGTTCCTTACCTCGGCCCGTACCGCCTGGGATTTTGCCGCCTATCGCGACCGCTTCGACAGGCTGCACCGGCATTTGCGGCAGGGCGACTGCTATCAGGCGAACCTCACCATGCTGATCGCAGCGCGCTGGAACGGCGATCCGCTCGACGCCTTCTGGTCGCTGATCGAGCGCCAGCCGGTGCGCTATGGTGCACTGGTGCGCCTCGAAGGCCCGACGCTCCTGTCGCGTTCGCCGGAGCTGTTCTTCAGAATCGCGGACGGGATGATCGAGACGCATCCGATGAAGGGCACCGCGCCGCGCGGCGCATCCGTTCTGGAAGACGAGGCGATCGTCGCCGCCATGCTGGCCGACGGCAAGACCCAGGCGGAAAACCGCATGATCGTTGATCTGCTGCGCAACGACATCTCGCGCATCACCGAGGTCGGCAGCCTCGACGTGCCGCGCCTGTTCGACATCGAGACCTACCCGACCGTCCACCAGATGGTGAGCCATGTCCGGGCGAGGCTCTCCCCCGGCCTTTCCATCGCCGACATCTTCCGGGCGCTGTTTCCCTGCGGCTCGGTGACGGGCGCGCCGAAGATCCGGGCGATGGAGATCCTGAGCACGCTGGAAACAGGCCCGCGCGACGCCTATTGCGGCGCCATCGGCCATATCGCGCCGAACGGCGATATGCGCTTCAGCGTGGCGATCCGCACCCTGTCCCTGTTCGACACCGGCGATGCGATCTTCAACGTCGGCGGCGGCATCGTCTATGATTCCACCGCCGAAGCCGAATATGCCGAATGCCTGCTGAAGGCCCGCTTCGCGCTGGGTGACGAGGCCCCCGCGCTGGGCAATGCGCCATGAACGACTTCACCCTGATCGAGACGCTGCGATACGAACCGCCCGAGCGTAGAGAGACAAGCCTCGATACGGGCTTCGTCCGCCTGCGGCTGCACATGGCCCGCCTCTCCCGCTCCGCCCGGCGTCTCGGCTTTACCCTGCCGGACAACGTGACGACCCGGCTGGGGCACGCCGTCGCACAGGCGACCACCCTCGCGCGCGTCCGCCTGGAACTGACGCGCGACGGCCGCCTCGACATCGCCGTCGTGCCCTTCGCGCCCCAGCCGCCGGGCACGGTCTGGCGCGTCCGCATCGCCGAAACCCGCCTCGCCTCCACCGATCCGCTGCTGCGCTACAAGACGAGCCGGCGGGACGCCTATGACGCGGCGCGGCGCGAATGGCCGGCCGGCGAGGCCGACGAGGTGCTGCTGCTCAACGAGCGCGGAGACCCCTGCGAGGGAACCATCACCTCGCTGTTTCTGGACGACGGCTCGGGCATGCTGAAAACCCCGCCGATCGCGTGCGGCCTGCTGGCCGGCGTGTTGCGCACCGAGCTGATCTGCGCCCGCCGCGCCCGCGTCGAACGCCTGACGCTCGATGCCGTGCGGGCGGGGCCGCTGTTCATGGGCAACGCGCTGCGCGGCCTCATTCCGGCCCGGCTGATCGACCCCTGAGCCCTTCGGCACAGCGAAACCTGTCATTTAAGGGATCGGCGAAAGATGCCGGCCCTTTATTGTGACATCGATTTATGATCTAGGGGCCGGCATATTGCCCGGAGCCGACCGAACCCGGATCGGCTTGCCACGAAAAGAAGACATTCAGGAGAAGACCCTATGGCGGAAGCCTCTCATCCGGTTTACGGCGAAATCACCGGCCCGATCGTCATGATCGGTTTCGGTTCCATCGGCCGCGGCACCCTGCCGCTGATCGAGCGGCATTTCACCTACGACAAGAGCCGGATGGTCGTCATCGACCCGCGTGACGACGCGGCCGACCTGAAGATCCTCAAGAAGCACGGCGTCAAGCACATCAAGGCCGCCGTCACCAAGGAAAACTACAAGGAACTGCTGAAGCCGCTTCTGACGGCCGGCGGCGGCCAAGGCTTCTGCGTCAACCTGTCGGTGGATACCGGCTCGGTCGATCTCGTAAAGCTCTGCCGCAAGCTCGACGTTCTCTACATCGACACGGTCGTCGAGCCCTGGCTCGGCTTCTATTTCGACAAGAGCATGAAGAACTCCGAGCGCACCAACTACGCGCTGCGCGAGACCATGCGCCACGAGAAGAAGAAGAACCCGGGCGGCACGACGGCCGTTTCCACCTGCGGCGCGAACCCGGGCATGGTCTCGTGGTTCGTCAAGCAGGCGCTGGTCAACCTTGCCAACGATCTCGACATCAAGTTCGACGAGCCGGACCAGCACGACCGCGAAGGCTGGGCGAAGCTGATGAAGAAGGTCGGCGTCAAGGGCATCCACATCGCCGAGCGCGACACGCAGCGTGCGAAGAACCCGAAGCCGCTCAACGTCTTCTGGAACACATGGTCGGTCGAAGGCTTCATCTCGGAAGGCCTGCAGCCGGCCGAACTCGGCTGGGGCACCCATGAGAACTGGATGCCGAAGAACGCCAAGAAGCACAAGAAGGGCTGCCAGGCCGCCATCTATCTGGAGCAGCCCGGCGCCAACACCCGCGTGCGCACCTGGTGCCCGACCCCCGGCCCCCAGTACGGCTTCCTCGTGACGCATAACGAGTCGATCTCGATCGCCGACTACTTCACGGTGCGCGACAAGGACGACGACGTCACCTTCCGCCCGACCTGCCACTACGCCTACCATCCCGCCAACGACGCCGTGCTGTCGCTGCACGAAATGTTCGGCAATGGCGGCACGCCGCAGCCGGTTCTCCATGTTCTCGACGAGAACGAGCTGGTGGACGGCGTCGACGAACTCGGCGTCCTGCTCTACGGCCACGACAAGAACGCCTACTGGTACGGTTCGCGCCTGTCGCTGGAGGAAACCCGCCGCATCGCGCCCTACCAGAACGCGACCGGCCTGCAGGTCACCTCGGCCGTCCTCGCCGGCATGGTCTGGGCGCTGGAAAACCCGAAGGCCGGCATCGTGGAAGCCGACGAGATCGACTACAAGCGCTGCCTGGAAGTGCAGACGCCGTATCTCGGCCCTGTCGAAGGCCACTACACCGACTGGACCCCGCTCGACGGCCGCCCGGGCCTCTTCCCGGAAGAGATCGACGAGAGCGACGCCTGGCAGTTCAAGAACATTCTGGTTCGCTAAGCCACGACCTTTTGAGAACATGCAAGGCCCGGAGCACCAACGCTCCGGGCTTTTCTCTGCGCAGATCGCCCCTAACTGTCTCCCGAAAGCCGCGCTTGATGGTTTGCAGCGATCACCGCCACGACCGCGATGCCCGCACCGCTTGCAAACAAGTGTCGATCACGTCATGGTTTTTCGACTTTCAGACTGTTCCGAGCACCACGGAGACCCTGCTATGAACCCCAAAGCCGTCATGACCGCCCTTGCCGTCGCCGCGTCACTCGCTTCGTGCCAGTCGGCCCCGCGCGAGGTCAGCCAGATGCCGCAAAGCCAGGCCATGCCGGTGGGCGTCGAGGGAACCTGGGCCGATCCGAACGGCATCGTCTCGACCTTCGCGAGCGGCACCTTCTCCACCCGCACGACCGACACGAACCAGCTTCTCGCCTCCGGCAGCTATGTCAGCATCACGCCGAAGCTGGTCGAGATCAACATGACCTCGATGGTCCGCAAGACCCAGCAGAAGGTCAACTGCGCCATGGTCACGACCTCGCAGCTCAACTGCACGACCGACACCGGCGCCCAGTTCTCGCTGTCGCGCCGCGCGTAAACCAGACGACGCGCCTGCAGCAAAAATCGCGGCGCGCGCTGCTCTTTCTCCTTGATGTCGGGACGGCGGGATGAAACGATCCCGTTGTCCGGTGCCGGATCTCCGGCAGCGGGCCTGCGTTCGACAAAGAGGAGATCGTGATGATCCGCACCCTGCAGACCGGCCTGATGGCTGCGTCCCTGCTGGCCCTGTCCACAGGTGCCGCTTTTGCCGATTACGAACTGAACATCCTTCATATCAACGACTTCCACTCCCGCATCGAGGCGATCAACAAGTCCGATGCGACCTGCTCCGCGGAGGAGGAAGCCAAGAACGCCTGCTTCGGCGGCGCCGCCCGCCTGCTGACCGCCATCAACACCACGCGCGGCGCGCTGGATGGCGCGGGCAAGAACACGCTGTTGCTGAATGCCGGCGACAATTTCCAGGGCTCGCTCTTCTACACGACCTACAAGGGCGCGACGGAAGCCGAGGTGCTGAACGCCATGAAGTTCGACGCCATGACCGTCGGCAATCATGAGTTCGACGACAGCGACGACGTGCTCGCGACCTTCCTCGACAAGGTGCAGTTCCCCGTCGTCACCGCCAATGTCGTGCCCGCTGCTGCCGCCAAGATCGGCGACCGCATCAAGCCGTCCATCGTGATCGAGAAGGGCGGCCAGAAGATCGGCATCGTCGGTGCCGTCACCAACGATACGCCGGATATCGCCAATCCCGGCCCGAACATCACCATCGCCGACGATGTCGCCAAGATCACCGAGGCGGTCGCGGCCCTGAAGGCGCAGGGCGTCAACAAGATCATCGCGCTCACCCATGTCGGCTACCCGCGCGACCTCTCGGCCATCGCCAAGATCCCCGATGTCGATGTCGTCGTCGGCGGGCATTCCCACACGCTGCTGTCGAACACCGTCGAGGGCGCCGAAGGACCCTACCCGACCTGGGTGGACAATCCAGACGGCCACAAGGTGCCGGTCGTGCAGGCCTTCCAGTACAGCCGATATCTGGGCGACCTGAAGATCGTCTTCAACGATGCCGGCGTGGTGAAGGAAGCGACCGGCGAGCCGATCCTGATCGACAGCAAATTCCAGCCCGACGCCGCGATGACGGCACGCATCAACACGCTGAAGGCGCCGATCGAGGCATTGAAGCAGAAGGTGGTCGGCGAGACCTCCGGCCCTATCGAGGGCGACCGGAAGGTCTGCCGCGCCAGGGAATGCAGCATGGGCAACCTGCTCGCCGACGCCCAGCTCGACCGGGTGAAGGATCAGGGCATCACCATCTCCCTGCAGAACGGCGGCGGGCTGCGCGCGCCGATCGATGCCGGCCCGGTGACCATGGGCGAGGTGCTGACCGTGCTGCCCTTCCAGAACACCATCGCAACCTTCCAGCTGACCGGCGCCGATCTGTTGACGGCGCTCGAAAACGCGGTGAGCCAGGTGGATGACGGCGGCGGCCGCTTCCTGCAGGTCGCCGGCCTGAAATATGCCTTCGACCGGTCAAAGCCGGTCGGCAGCCGCATCAGCGCCGTCGAGGTGAAGGAGGGCGACGCCTTCACGCCGATCGATCCCGCCAAAACCTACGGCGTCGTCTCCAACAACTATGTGCGCGGCGGCGGCGACGGCTTCAAGATCTTCGCGACCAACGCGAAGAACGCCTACGACTTCGGCCCCAATCTCGAAGAGGCCGTAGCCGCCTATCTCGGCGCCCACAACCCCTACACGCCCTATACCGACGGCCGCATCACCGATCTGACGCCGGCGAGCTACGTGCCCCCGGCAAAGCAGGCCCCCGCTGCCCCGCCGGCCGCAACGCCGACGACGACCGCTCAGGCGCCCGCAGCGGCTCCGGCGGCACCCGCAACACCGCCGGTAACGGCTCCGGCAGCACCGGCCCCCACACCCGCAACGCCTGAACCTGCAGCACCTGCCGCTCCCGCAGACCCTGCCCCGGCGGCGCCGGCCACGCCGGCACCCGCAGAGCCTGCGGCAACCACGCCGGAACCGGCGGCAACAGCTCCGGCGGAAACCCGCCACATCGTCGTCAAGGGCGATACGCTCTGGGATATCGCCAAGTCCGTCTACGGCGATGGCGAGACGTGGAAAACGATTGCCAGGGCGAACGGCAACCCGGTTCCCGAGAGGCTGCATGTCGGCACGGAACTGACCCTGCCGCCGCGCTGACCGTTGCGCTTCCGCCACGTGCGGTGTCGCCGCGGCATCGCGCAGGGGCTGCTGGGTCGGTCGACGACGCGGTTTCGGCAGGCGCTGCCGCACGGCACGTTCCTCCGTTCGGCCGAATGAGACAATCGGCCTCATTCTATCGCGCCGGCCCGGGGTTCCCCGGGCCGGTTTTTGTTTTACATAAGGCGATATGAACCGATGCAGGCCGCATCCGGACCGGATGCCGTCTCCATCTCTTGCCCAGGGAACCGCCATGAACATGACCGTCACGCCCCTCCCCGCCGACCACCCGAAGGTGGCCTTTGGAAAAGTCGGCGTCCTCCTGGTCAATCTCGGCACGCCGGATGGCACCGACAAGGTGTCGATGCGGCGCTATCTCAAGCAGTTCCTGAGCGACAAGCGCGTCATCGAATGGTCGCGCGTCTTCTGGTATCCCATCCTTTACGGCATCGTGCTCAACACGCGCCCGGCCAAGGTGGGCAAGGCCTATGAGACGATCTGGAACAAGGATCTCGACGAGAGCTATCTGCGCACATACACGCGCAGCCAGGCCGAGAAGATGGCTTCGAGCCTTGCCGGTCACGACAATCTCGTGGTGGACTGGGCCATGCGCTACGGCCAGCCGTCGATACCCGATCGCATGGAGGCGCTGAAGCAGGCCGGCTGCGAGAAGATCCTGCTCTTCCCGCTCTATCCGCAATATGCTGCAGCCACCACGGCGACCGTCAACGACGAGGCCTTCCGCCTGCTGCTCAAATCCCGCTGGCAGCCGGCGCTGCGCACCGTTCCGCCCTATCACGACGATCCGGTCTATATCGAAAGCCTCGCCAACTCGATCCAGAAGCATCTGGCGACGCTCGACTGGGAGCCGGAGGTGGTGCTCACCTCCTTCCACGGCATTCCCCAGTCCTATTTCAAGAAGGGCGACCCCTATCACTGCCAGTGCTACAAGACCGCGCGGCTGCTGCGCGAGAGGCTCGGCTGGTCGAAGGACAGACTGCAGGTGACCTTCCAGTCGCGCTTCGGCCCGGAAGAGTGGCTGCAGCCCTATACGGACAAGACCGTGGAGGCGCTCGGGCAGAAAGGCATCAAGCGGATCGCGGTGATGAATCCCGGCTTCGTGTCCGACTGTCTGGAAACGCTCGAGGAAATCGCCGTGGAGGCGGCCGAGACCTTCCACCATGCGGGCGGCGAGAAATTCACCCACATCCCCTGCCTCAACGACAGCGACGACGGTATGCGCGTCCTTGAACACGTGGTGCGCCGCGAGCTGGGCGGCTGGGTGGATGTGGCCGCGCCCCAGGCCGTTTCGCTCGACCGGGTGCTGGGCGCGCCGAGCATCTGATCCCAACCCTTCCCACCGCACGGGAACGGCACGGTTCCGCATTGCGCCCCGGCATGCTAAGCCGGGGCCAGTCGATGCATGGAGGAGATGATCTTGGGCGGATTCGATATCGTTGTGGTGGCCTTCGCGGTCCTCGTCATCCTCGTGCTCATCGCCGGCATCAAGACGGTCCCGCAAGGCTATCGCCATACGATCGAGCGCTTCGGCCGCTACACGCGCACGCTGGAGCCGGGCTTGAACCTGATCATTCCCTTCATCGACCGTGTCGGCGCGCGTATGAACGTCATGGAGCAGGTGCTCGACGTGCCGACCCAGGAGGTCATCACCAAGGACAATGCCAGCGTGTCGGCCGATGCGGTCGCCTTCTACCAGGTGCTGAACGCCGCGGAGGCCGCCTATCAGGTCGCCAATCTCCAGAGCGCGATCCTGAACCTCACCATGACCAATATCCGCTCGGTCATGGGCTCGATGGATCTGGACGAACTGCTCTCCAACCGTGACACGATCAACGACCGCCTGCTGCGCGTCGTGGACGAAGCGGTCGGCTCCTGGGGCATCAAGGTCACTCGCGTGGAGATCAAGGACATCCAGCCGCCGAAGGACCTGGTGGACGCCATGGCGCGCCAGATGAAGGCCGAGCGCGAGAAACGCGCGCAGGTGCTGGAAGCCGAGGGCTCGCGCAATGCGCAGATCCTGCGGGCCGAAGGCGCCAAGCAATCGGCGATCCTCCAGGCCGAAGGCCAGCGCGAGGCGGCCTTTCGGGATGCCGAAGCGCGCGAGCGACTGGCCGAGGCCGAGGCGAAGGCCACCCGCATGGTCTCCGAGGCGATCGCGGCCGGCGATGTGCAGGCCATCAACTACTTCGTCGCCCAGAAATACACCGAGGCCGTCGCCGCGATCGGCACCGCGCCCAACGCCAAGATCGTGCTGATGCCGATGGAAGCCTCCGCGCTGATCGGCTCGCTCGGCGGCATCGGCGCCATCGCCCGCGAGGTCTTCGGCGACGCTCCCATCCCGTCGGACCGTCCGCGCGGCCCGACGCGCTCCGTCCCCCCGACCACGCCGGGCACGCCCTCGCCCTTCGCCCCGCCGCGGACCGGCGTCTGATGGTCGCGCGCGTCATCGAGGAGCTCGGCCCCTGGGCCTGGTGGGTGCTCGGCCTCGTGCTGCTTGCGGCCGAAATTTTTGTTCCCGGCGTCTTCCTCGTCTGGATCGGCATGGCGGCGATCCTCACCGGCGCGCTGGCGCTGATCTTCTGGAATGCGGATCTCTTCGGCTGGCATGTACAGTTGCCGCTGTTCGCCGTCCTCTCCGTCGTCTGCGTGATCGTCGGCCGCCGCCTGCTGGCCCGCTTCGATCACGCCTCCGATGCCCCGCTGCTGAACCAGCGCGGGCGCAGCCTCATCGGGCGCACCGCCATCCTCGAGGAGCCGATCGCCGAAGGGCGCGGCCGCGTTCGCCTCGGCGATACGACTTGGCCCGTCAGCGGCCCGGACCTGCCGACCGGCGCCCGTGTCCGCGTCGTCGCGGCCGATGGCCAGTGGCTTCGCGTCGAGGACGCGCCGGCCGACTGAGACAGAAGCCTTGCCACGGCAGGCTGCCGGATAAGGATTGGTTAACCACAAGCGTTTACGATTGCGAAACAATTGCTTCGAGCTTGCGGACCCGGCATATGGCGCCTTTTCATTTCCTGGACACCAATGCGTGTGCCCTTCGGCCCGCTCGTGCCGCCATGGCCGTTCTGCTGCTGTCCTCGGTCTGCCTGACCGCGCTTGCCCTGCCGGGCGTGGCCCGAGCGCAGGCGGTCGAAGAAGACGCAGGCGATGCCGACCTTGCAGGACCGCAGGATCCGACCGCGGGACCCATGAGCCCGCAGGCCGCCGGCGCGGCCGCAGCGGCCGTACCCGCGACGAGCGGCGTCGCGCCGGCAACCGGAGATGCCGAAATCACCGGTGCCATCGGCGATGATGCCGTGGTCGGCGGCGGGCTGCTGCGCGATCAGGACCTCATTCGGTCCAACCTCCGGGAAACCAGCGTCGATGGCCTGAGATCGGCGCTCGCCGCCGACGACGACGTGCCCGGCATTCCGCTCGGCACCTTCACCCTCAAGCCCTCGATCGGCCAGACGGTGAACTCGGAGACGACGCGCAGCGGCGACAGCCGCGAGCGGCGCACCTATACCGAAACCGGTCTCAAGGGCACGCTGACCTCCGACTGGTCCCGCCACCAGCTGAGCATCACCGGCGAGGGCTACTGGCAGCGCAACCTCTCTGGCACGGGCGAGACCAAGCCGCGCGCCGATCTCGACGCCGCCCTTCGCCTCGATATCAGCCGCGACACCATCGCCACGCTGCGCGCTGGCTACAGCTTCGACCGCGAGGATGCGACGGACCCGAACGCGATCGACGGCGCGGAAACGCAGGCCGGCGTGAATCAGTATTCGCTCGGCGCCGGCATCGAGCACGATTTCGGCATTCTGCGCGGCTCGGCCAAGGTCGATGTCAACCGCCTCACCTATTCCGATGTCGATCTCTCCTCCGGCACCGCGCTGTCGCAGAAGGACCGCAACCGCGATGTCGGCACGCTGACGACGCGCATCGGCTACGAGCTGTCGCCGGCCCTCATCCCGTTCATCGAAGCCTCCATCGGCCGCGGCATCTACGAGCTGCGCACGGACAGTCTCGGGTACAGCCGATCCTACAAGACCTATTCCGGCCGCGCCGGGGTGGAGGCCGATCTCGGTGAAAAGCTGAAGGGCGAGCTGGCACTCGGCTACAACACCTATCGCTTCGACGACGCGCGGCTGAAGACCCTGAACGGCGCCACCATCGACGGCCTCGTCAACTGGTCGCCGCAGCGCGGCACGGATGTCTCGACCGGTCTCTCCACGACGCTGGAGCCCTCCACCACCTCGGGCGAAAGCGGCGCGCTCGCCTATACGCTGTCGAGCCGGGTCACGCACGAGCTGCGCTCGGCCCTCGTGGCGCGGCTCTCCAACAGCCTGACCTTCCGCAACTACCCCTCCGGCAGCGTCTCGTCGGACACCAAGGTCTGGCTGACCGGCGCCGGCCTGACCTACGACATCAACCGCTATCTCGCGCTCACCGGCGACGTCAGCTACGAGCGGACGACGCCGGACCGCGGACAAGCCACCTCGGTTGCCCGGATCGGCGTCGGGCTGACGCTGCGGCGCTGAGCATCTCCGGCCGAAGCGCAGGCGCTTCGGCTGCGGACGCTGCAGCCGCAACAGACGAGGGCTGTTGCAAAAAAGTCATAGACCTCCGCCAGAGGCGGAGGTTTGGGACGCTGCGCTTGGACCACTTGAAGTGGTTTTGTTACAAGTTAGTAGGAACCCTTGAAAAGGTCTGCATGGTCAGAAGCCTTATCGGCCTTTT